>VFZU01000153.1 GCA_016870995.1 Acidobacteriota bacterium | reverse complement strand
CTCGTCGCGATTTTTCTGTTGAATTCAAAATTGCTGCGTGATTCAATGGCAATAATTCACTCCCAACGCGCTGTCCACCACGTCCGGAGCGGAACAAATATTGCCACCGGTAGGTTGCCCCAACAGAAAGGCGGCAAAGCCCTGACCGATGGGAGCGCCAGGCGTATTGTCGAGCGGACCATTGGTGAAAGTGTTGGCGAAGTTGAACAGCGGCGTGGCATTGCCGAAGCCGTAACCTCCGTCTCGAAGCAACCGGTACTCGGCGCCAATTCGGATATTGTGGCTCCCTTTCAATCGCGTGAGGGTTGCACCCAGCGTGTGATAGTTACTGCTTGAATAGCCACCTGCATCTGTGCCGAGATTTGTGTAGGCACCGCCATCGATATTGATCACCGGAAAGGTAAACCGGTCGGCCGGATTGAACTGCCCGAGCTGACTTGCAAGAGCAGCCGGAAAGCCTAGTGAGGTGATGTCGAAGCCGGTGCTGATGCGATTGGTGTAGGGCCGCTGGAAGGTCCAGCCGTAGCGAATGTTCAGCAGCGTCGATGGGTTGAAGGTGTAAACATCATCGAGGACGGCACCGTAACCTTCTTGAGATGGCAGATCGCCGACGGCTTCCGACGGGAACGCTCGAGTGAGTTCGTTTCGATAGTTGTTGTTGATGCGTGCGAACACGCGATGCCGCTGACTGAAGTTGTGATCGAGCCGCCCGACAAAGTTCAGGTTGTTGCGATCGATCAACTGGGTGTTGTAGTAGTTCGAGCGCGAGTCGGCCGAACCTGCCTGATTGGGTAATGGCCAGAAATTTGTGATGTTCTTCGCGATTGCGCTGATCCTGCTTGCCGGTAGGATGTTTTGAGGAATGGGCGATCGCTCGAAGCGACCCGCCGTCGCACTCGGCCTGATGGTTGCGGGATCGTAAATCTGATAAAGCCCTAGATTCAAGCGCAGCAGCGCTGAGAAGTCCCCGGTTCGTTGCGCTTCGGTTGGCATTGTGCCAGTGAAGGCAAGATTTCTTTTGATGTGTAAATCCTCTGTGCCGAAGCTCCAGAAAGTGCGATTGCGTCCATCGTAAACTTTAGGGATCCACAGTGGCCCGGAAGCGGTGGCGCCCCAGCGTTGGTGCAGCCAACTTGGCGTGTTGCGTGCGATCTTCTCCGCAGTGATGGGGCCTGTTGTCGGATCGTAGATGAACTTGTTGGTGTGCCAGGGCACGGCACGCAAACGGGAATCGAAAAAGTAAGCCGTGCCGTGCAACTGATTCGTGCCGGCTTTCATGTTCACGTTCACGGTACCGCCCGCGGCTCGCCCCTGTGCCGCATCGTAGGCCGCAGTCTCAACGCGCATCTCTTGAACCAGATCTTCTGGCAGAGAAAAGGCCGACTGCCGGCCAAACATATTCGGCGCACCGTCGAGTTGCACTTCGTTCGATCCGCCTCGAGTTCCATTCGTCACCGCGTCAGTCGAACCCGAACCATAGTCGAACGCATTGCCCGCAGTGCGGCCACCCGACGAAACGATCCCTGGGGATATTCGAGTGAGGTAGTAAGGATTCCCTCCGACCTTAGGGAGCTCGGAGACGCGCTTGCCATCGATCGTCATCCCGATCGTGGAATTGTTCTCGTCGAGCAGCGCGATTTCGGCTTTCACTTCCACCGTTTCGGAAGTGGATCCGAGGGCCATTTCGAAATCTACTGTTCTGCGCTCTGAGGTTCTCAACTCCAGGCCGTCTCGCGAAGCCACCTTGAACCCCTTGGCCTCCACCGTGACGCGGTAGGTACCTGGCAACAAATACGGTAGGTTGAACAGGCCTTCGCCGCTCGTCGTCGCGGTCACGGTAACTTGCGTCCCCATGTTTGTCGCCTTAACCGTCGCCCCGGGGATCGAAGCTTTCGAGGAATCAGTTACGGTGCCGAGAATCGTCCCGCGCACATCTTGCGCGGGCAACAGAGTCGAGGTGAGCAGAAGCAACACGACAGGGAATCGCATAAAAAATTTCCTGTATCATCTTAACCCTTCGCAGCGAGAAGCTTTTCAATCCCAGCCACCATCTCCGGCACGCTTTTGATTTCGCGCGCCGCATCGTCGGGGATGTTGATGTCGAATTCGTTTTCCAGCGCGAACAGGATGTTGATCCCATCGAGGGAATCGAACTTCATCTCCTCAAACGTAGATTGTGCCCCAATGCTTTCAATTGGAATCTTCTGTGTCTCTGCGATTAAACGGATGACTCGGGTTTCAGTATCTCGGATGGTTCGTTCGTCTGACATAGCAATTCACTGATGGTCTCAAATTTATAGCCCTGCTTCTGCAAAAAAGGCAGCGCCCAGAACAGCGCGTCAAGAGTGTTCTGAATATCCGGCTCAATTGTCAGGCTGCGGCCGTCGTGGAGGCAGATAATGCCGCCGGGTCTTGCGCGGTCTGCGATCCTTCTTGCTACTTGATCGGCGAGGTACTTCCAGTCGAGCCCGATCACCGTCCACATCACGCCAGTAAGGTCGTGGCGGTGCTGCGCCGCTCCAAGCCCGAACCATCGGCAGCCGAAGGGCGCGCGAAAGTACTTTGGCCTGAAGTAGAGCACATCTTCAAAGGTCTGTTGTGCGGCCGCAATTTCCCGCTCGATGAACTCAGGGCTTCTAAGATAGAGCGCCTTGTGGCTGTAGGTGTGGTTGCCGATCTCGTGGCCGCGGCAGAAGACCTCCTGGGCCACGTCGGGCAAACGCCTAACATTGGCACCGCACATGAAGAAGGTCGCTTTTACGCCGTAGCGATCAAGGAGATCGAGCAATTCGACTGTGGACTCGCTTGGGCCGTCGTCAAAGGTCAACGCGAGAGTTTTGCGCCTTGGGTCGCCCTTATAAACGCTGGGAGCCAGCCAGTCGCACCAGGGCGCCCGCACAGCGCACGCCATTCCTGCGCCAGCGATCGCCAGCGGAGTTAAAGGATTACTCAGGAGCTCGACCATACTGCTCTACTACCCACTGTACGCTGTGATCGTTGTAGACCGCCCAAGTGCCGGGTGGTGAAGTGAGTGTGAAGGTGCTCCATGGCCCGGGAATCCAGGGGTACTTTTCGATCACGCTCTCGTCTACCTCCACACCCAGCCCTGGCTTGCGCGGCACGATGAGGTCCCCGTCGATGATTTCGAGGGGCGTCTTCAGGATTTACTCAGCCAGGGGGAATTCGTACATGATCTTCTGCCCTGGCTTGCGATACAACGGATACTCCAGCCACTCGACTACATGTTCTGGCCAACAGATTCCGAATTGCGCCGCCGCAAGGATCTCAAGATAAGTCCCCCAGCTGTGAAAGGCGAAGCGAAGGTCTGATCTCTCGATTTCGGCAAAGAGCCGGCGGCCCCAGGCATAACCGCCCTGGCACACGATATCGGCCTGGACGAAATCAACGCAGGGGCCGCGCATCAAGTCCTCAAAACCCTCTTCGGTCAATTCGTGCTCGCCGGCGGCCAAGGGGAGAATGTCTTCTTCGCGCAGCGCACGGTACAACTCATGGCGGTCCGGCTGCATCGGTTCCTCCAGCCAGCAGATGTCGTGCTCGGCCATCTCGCGGGCCAGGCGCTCGACAGTCTCTGGGGAATAGCTGCGATCCCCCATCCTCCACCACGTGTGCGCATCCACCATGATGTCGATGCCCGGCCCCACTCGTTCGCGGATGAGGCGAACGGCCTCGAGATCTGCCTCCGGCCCCATGCCGGGCCTCATCTTGTAAGCTTTGAATCCCAAGCGCGCCACTTCAGCGGCCTCCTCCGCGTAACCCTCCGGCTGCATGTACATGCCTGCTGAACCGTACAATCGAATCCGATCCCGAACCCGTCCGCCAAGCAGCTCTGAAAGTGGTAAACCCTTTGCCTTGGCTGCCAGATCGTAGAGCGCGACCTCAACCGTGAAGTAGATTTTGGCGACGTGTGAATCCTGCCCTGGGCCTGCCAAAAACTGGACGCGCAAGGCATCGGGATCGGCAAATGACTTGCCCTCCAGCCAGGGCGCAATTACATCGAGGATTAGACTGCGAGCGCTCTCACTGCCCTGCCCCGGCGCATAGCCCACCAGCCCTGCGTCACTCGAAACGCGAATCAGCATCGCGTCGCGCTTATAGATCACACGCTGACCGCCGTAGTAATCCAACTTCAATGGTTCCGCGAAGGGAAAGGTCAGCAAATGCGGCTCTACCCGCTCAATCCTCGGCATGGTGTCATGCTACACCGGATCGCTAGTTGGGAAGAATCTCTTCGCGCTCGGCGTTGTAGCGCAAGCGCCTGCGTTGCAGATAGGCGATGTTACCGAGATGCGAAGCGGCGGCCGAGCGGTGGCCGATATAGACATCTCCATTCGGCAGTTTGCGGGTCCGGCAGCAATCCAGGAAGTTTTCGACGTGATCGATCGTTTGCTCGCGTGGGGACATCACCACCACCGGCGGGGCACCCTTCTCAATCGACTGGAACTCAAACTTGCGACGATCGATGTACAACTTGCCCAGCGTGCCACAAATCTCAACGCCTTCGCCCTTGATGCCTGGCGCCAGAGTCGCCTCAAAGGTGGCCGTCCATTCGGCAGGATACTCAAGAAGGACATGGATCGTGTCGGGTGCAGTGCGGCCATCCTTGTAGTGATAGACACCTCCAGCTGCGACAGCCGCCGAAGGATTATCTTGGCCCATCATCATGTGGACGACGTCGATCCAGTGGGTAAACAGGTCTGTCACCTGGCCGCCACCAAACTCCAGATAGGCCCGGAAGTTCCAATAGCGCTGCGGGTCCCAATCGCGCCACTTCACTGGCCCCAAAAAGCGCGCCCAATCGAGGTTCGACGGCTGGGCTGCCAGTTGCGGCGGGGCCTGTTTTAGGTGAGCCCCATTGCCGTGCCACCAGGTTCTCGCCAGCGTGACTTTGCCGAGCTTGCCCGTGTCGAAGTATTCACGCTTGGCTTGCAAGTAGTGCTGGCCGGAACGCTGCTGCATCCCTACCTGGCAAATCTTGTTGTTCAAGCGCGCCGCCTTTACGATCGGCGGCCCTTCGTCGATCGTTAGAGTCAAAGGCTTTTCGACGTAGACGTCCTTGCCTGCGTTCAGCGCGTCTATGGTGCAACCTGTGTGCCAATGATCGGGCGTTGCGATCAAGACTGCATCCACGTTCATGGCTTCAAGCAGTTTGCGGTGATCGGTAAATCCTTTCGCCCCTGTGGCCTTCTGTTGCGCCTGATCGATTCGCGCGCCGTAGACGTCGCAAACCGCAGTTACATCCACTTGCTTGGTATTGAGAAAGGTCCCCATCACGCCAACGCCGCGTCCGCCGCAGCCGATGAGGCCGAGGGAGATACGGTCATTGGCACCCATCACACGCGAATAACTGGCCGCCGTTAATCCCGCCAGTGCTTGCAGCGAACGCCGCCGCCCGATCTTCGGATTTTCCATGCCCTCATTATATGAATGGGTGAAACAACTCGTCGGCCGCCACCAGGATGGTCTTCCGCAGCCGCTCGGGATAGGGCTGTCGCTTCAGGAACTCCCTGACTTGCGCACCAACTGCGGGGGAATGATAGCTCCCCAAAGTGACTGCCATCCAACGCTGCGGGAAGAAGATATCGCCTGTCTTCTGGATCTCGACCAACAGATCAAGGCTCGGCCCGACAAACTTCGCGCTCGATCCGTTGCGTCTCGGGTGATGGAGATAGGACAGCCCTTCAAGTACCCACGGCTCCTGCGCACGGTTCTTGACATCTTTGATGCGCTCAAAGAAAGGCGTCGGGTCTTTTTCGAGCGCGGCTCGCACGAACTCAAGCTGACGCTTGCGATCTGGATTCTGAATCCGTTCGAGTTGCGCATCAATCACGTCAACGCTTCGCAACTTCAACTCCGCTGCAAGCTGCATGTAGCTTGTCTCCTCGAGCGGCAAGTCGGTGATGATCAGCTCTTTCTTCCAGACGCGCTCAAGCCACTCCACCGGTGCGACCTTTCGATAGACCTGAAAGTACGCTGCGCGCACACTTCGATTCGGTGCCTTCTCCATCCCCTCTCGCAAGACCTTCTCAACTCGATCGAGAGCGTCGGTATGCAGCCACATCAGGCGATCGAGATCTCCCAGCAATCTCTGCAGAATCAATTCTTCCTTTTCGAGCGGGATCGCCTGTAGTGCCAACTCAAACAGGTCCACGCGATCTTCCCAGAGGGCAGACCAAGCTCTAGCCCGCACCAGCGGATCCGCAATCTCCGGCAGATGCTCGAGCAAGTATTTTTTGCTCGCTGCATCCAGATGATATTCCCCGTATCCATCGGGCAGGACAAAACCCTTGTGCTGGGTTGTTTTGGTGACCTTCGGTCGCCCGGGGGTATCGATCCAGATTCGGCTCCATTCCTTCAAATCCCGATCAAACACCGCGATCAACTGATCCCACGTCGCGTTCCCAAAAGCGAATTTCTTCAGGTATTTCTGTACGCCCTCGCGAAATTTCGCTTCGCCCAGCATTGTCTCCAACTGCTGCATGACGATTGGAGACTTCTGGTAGATGATCGGCCCATAGAGCGAACCAGCCTCGTTCAGGTTGTCCAACTTCTGACGGATTGCATTCGCTCCTTCGGTTCGATCCACGTTGTATGCGGATCGGTAGTGATCGAGGAAGAACCTTAGCTCATGATTCAACTGCGGGAACGAAGGGTTCACCATCTTGGCTGCCATGAAGTTTGCAAACACTTCTTTGAGCCATACATCGTTGAACCACTTCATCGTCACCAGATCGCTGAACCACAGATGAGCCGTCTCATGAGAGATCAGACTCGCCCGCCCGAGCTTCTGGGACTGCGTGGAAGACTCATCGAGGAACAATCCCCCCGATCGGTAGCTGATTGCCCCGGCATGCTCCATGCCGCCGAATTGAAACGAAGGCAGCGCCATGAAGTCGAGCTTGCCGAATGGATAGGGAACCCCGGTGTAATCCTCAAGCCAGGCAAGCGCCCGGGCGTGGAGATCGAAAATCGCTTCGCGGTTTCGCTCCACCTTTTTGCGGTCTGTCTCCCGGTGGAACATGCGGAACTTGCGCCCACTGATCTCCGCCGTCTCCACTTCAAACTTGCCGGCCCCGAAGAACAAGAGGTACGTCGGCAGAGGTTGGGTTTCCACGCCGGGCTCCTGATTGCTCAAAGTCTTCCAACCTTCGGGCACCTGCATGTTCACGGTGAACCGCGCTTTCAGGTCCGGCTGATCAAAACACGGGATTGCCAGATGCGCTCTGGCTGGGACAAACAAGGAGTAAAAGAAATCAGAATTGCGATTGAGGGAAGCATCGCCGGCCCGAAACTCGATCGTGATCGCGGATGTCCCCGGGGGGAACACCAGATGACCATTCACTGCGCGTGACGGCACGTCGCTGTGGACTACATTCGCTGCGCCTGGAGCAAAATCCAGCACGACTGGTAGAGTTTTGTCCTTCAGATCAAACCGCAGCTTTGCTTCGCCCGTGATCGGCTCGGTCTTCGCGACCGGAACCTTCAGGTTCAACTCGTAGCGCAGGTTTGAAATCTGCTGAGCCCTTTGCTGAGCGAGTCTTTCGCTTATGCCCGCTTCCTGGTCAGCCGCGAATGCCATCATCGTCACCAAAGGAACCCACATCAATTTCCGCCAAGACAAGCCATTACCTCCCGGTAGAACTCCGGGTGCGACTCCCATGTCTGCCCGGTCACCATCCGACCATCTCGAACGGCCTGTGGTGTTTCCCAAATCCCGCCCGCCATTTCGACCTCGGGCCGCACATGCTCGTAACAGGTCAGCTTTCGCCCCGACACCAGCCCGGCCGTAACCAGGATTTGAATTCCGTGGCAGATCGCAAACAGCAACTTGCCCTGACGGTCAAACTCGCGGATCAGGTCGAGCAAGATACTGCGATTGCGAAGATACTCGGGGGCCCTCCCGCCCACGAGCAGAACGGCATCGTACTCCGCCACATTCACTTCTTCGAAGGCCAGATCCGCCACGACTCCATAGCCGGGCGAGCGTTCCACGTAGGTATCCCAACCTTCTTCGAAATCATGGATCACCAGATGCAGGCGCCGCTTTGAAGGTGCCGCCACCACAGCACGATAGCCCGCTTCCTTCATCCGCTGCACCGCGTAAAGAGTTTCGAAACTCTCCCCGCCATCTCCCGTCACAATCAGCACGTTCTTGCTCATGCCGATCACTTTACCTCACACCAAGCGGGAGCAGCCGCGCTGCCAGGGAAACCAGTTGAACTATAGCCCTGCTTTGCTCACAAGTGTCCCTGCTTTGGCCAGTGTCGACAGATATAGCCCCAAGTCTCCGTGATCCACCAGCAAGTCCACTTTGCCGTCTCCGTCGAGATCGCCGGCAAAGACCAACTCGGCGGCACCGTCACCTACCTTCCATCGCTTCAATGTTTGCTTGACGTCGCCGCTGCTGAACTCAAGGCGCGCCATGGCCCCCTTCAAGCCAATTACTTCCACGCGGTAAGCCCGCGCGTCACAGGTCAGCAGGATTGGATTCTGTTCAAAAAACGAACCGGTCTCTGAGCGGTCGAAGCAGGTTGTGACAGGCTTTGGTGTCAAACCCCTGGCATAGACAAGCCCTTGATCGCCAGCGCGGTAACGCTGCCAGGCAAAGCCATCCCGCGTGGGCACCAGTCCCAACCAGCCAGCCGCGCCCGTTCGGCGCACTTGTACCGCTGGCGCTTGCGCCACCAGCAGAGCGGCAATTACAAAGCAAATCGCGAGGCGTATGATAAAGCCTATGTTACTCGCCCTTTGCGCTCTGGTCACGCTCGCCCAGTTCCACGACATCGTCATCCGAAATGGTCGCGTGATCGTCCCTGAGAGTGGTCTCGATGCGATCCGCAATGTCGGCATCCGTGCGGGCAAGATTGCTGCCATCTCTAGGAACTTGTTGAAAAACTCCCAGCGGCACCTGTGACGCGGGAGCATTTTCGAGCATCTATGTTGTATGCGCGGAAACGACCAGAACCAGGCATCGCTGATCAGCTACGTGAGTCTTGAAGACCGGATAGCGCCGGAGCATCCGCTGCGCAAGGTGCGGGCGCTGGTGGAC
>VFZU01000152.1 GCA_016870995.1 Acidobacteriota bacterium | reverse complement strand
AGCGATCAGGCGCTCGCTTTTGGTGTAATCTTGAGCTACGTGCACCTGTAGCTCAGCTGGATAGAGCATTTGGCTTCGAACCAAAGGGTCGGGGGTTCGAATCCCTCCGGGTGCACCATCTAAATCTTTCAATTTCAATTGATTGCCATTCGCAAGCCCAAGTCAGCACTTGGGCTATTTTCGTTACTGTGCCCGTTTTTGTGCCCGGTCTGCTCCTCTTCAGCCTTCAGCACTGCCGCTCGAACAGTCTCCCAAGAGGGGTGAACATAGCGACGGGTCGTGCTGAAATCGCTATGCCCCGCCAGATGCGCCAGCGTATAAGGGTCCATCACTCGCGCCCACCGCGTAAGCCTGGTATGCCTGAACGTGTATGGTACGAACTGCGCAACGCCAGATTTCGCGATCGCGGTTTTGTGGCCGCGCTTGATGCTGCTTTGGTCAATGTGTCCGCTCTTTGTTGGTGCAGGGAATGCCCATTCGCCGCCTATGTGCTCCCGTCGCCAGTCGAGAATGACCTTCACTCGGTTGGAAACTGGAACAACTCGCCGCGCGTTTGCCGTCTTGCCGTGGGCGATGCGCAAGCTCTCACCGTGAACCTCTTCCCAGCGAAGCCGATAGGCTTCCTCGGGTCTCAGGCCGCAGTCCAGTAGCACCAGCGCGAGGTGATAAACCATGTATGGGTCGCGCGGCGGTAGTGGGGTCTCGCCTCGCAGCGTTGCCCGTATTCCCTGCTTTGCGGCCTCATACTCGGCCAAGGCTTGATCGCCCACTCCTCGGGCAGCGTCAAGATATGCCACCTCCTCGGCGGACGACAGAACGCGATCCCGTCTTCGTTCGCCTGGAAGTAGCGCCACCTTGGGCAATGCCCTTGAGGTCTTCTCCCACTCGGCTGCCAGCTTGAATATGCGCCGAAGGACTTCAAGCTTCCGATTCAATGTGGAAGTCTGATAGTCCATACCGCGAAGGCGTTCGACGTATTCGTGAATATCCTTGGCCGCTATGCCATCAAGGCGGTGCTTGCCTAACGATGGGAATGCCTTGAGTGACTGAATGCCACTGCGATAGTAGGCCACGGTCGAAGGCTTTGCGGAGAATCGCGTCTGGATGTACTCGAAGAACTCTCCCTCAGCAAAGTCGATCAGGACAGGTGCCTTCTTCGCCGGCTTGATGCCCACCTCGCCCTTGGCGAGTGCTGTCTTGTGGGCCGCTTCCATTTGTTCGGCAACGCGCTTATTGCCCTGCTTTGTGGGACGGCGAATCTCCTCGCCATTCCATCGGAAGCGGTACCACCAGACCTCGCCACGCTTGTAGACGCTCATGCGCCCTCCGGCGTCTTGGCGGTGTCAACCGCCGCAATGGCAGCATCAAGGGTTTTGCGATAGCGCCTCGCGAAAACCTCCAAATCACCTTGAAGTTCATCCATTGCGCCCTGCAGGGCTTGGGCATCTTTGAGAATCGAAGCGGCGTCCAATAGGTTGCCTTCGTACAGGTAGAGTAGGCCCACAACGAAATTCTCGATCGGGGTTGTTTCTCCGCCGTGGTTCTTCCAGATCTCTTTGAGGGTCCGGTGCGTTGCCAATTCCGTTTTTTCCAATTCGGTTGCCTTGCCGTCGGCACCTATCAGCACTCCGTGACCATTGCGCACGGCATCCGCCGCAATCAGCGCCGCTTCGAGCTCGGCATCGTTGAGGGTCTCGAAGGGTCCGCCCTCCTCGAAGATGGCACCGCCAGGGCCGCACTCGCAACCACCGTCAATTACGCTCCAATCTTTGTCCAAAAGTGGCATATGATTTCTCCTTTGTTTGTGTTGTGAATATGCGCCGCCGCGCCGTCTCGCGGTGCCAGCGGCAGGACGTGAGAGACGGGTCGCCTAGCCGCGTGTGGTGCGGTCGCTGAGACTGAAAACTTGTTGGGTATGCTTGCCCGATTGGGCAGGTGGAATGGGAAGATAACTAAAGGCCATTTCGCGCTTACCTCGCGGATTGGTTTAGAGCATCGGAAGGATTGGCGTCCTTCCGATGCTCGCCTAAAGAGTATCACAGCCAGCCCTCCAAGAAAATTCCAGAATCCCTGAGACAATTCCTAAGCTCGCGCCACTATCACCATGCATCTCGGCGCAAAAATGGAGGTGTGAATTCATGGTTCATCCCTCGGAGCGCCACGAGGGAAAAAGGATTCTCCCAGTGCAGCTCCCACCCGATGTCATCGAGATATTTTTCTTTCTCTCCGCTATCGCCTTGCGCCTCGGACGCACCAGTAGCGGTTCCGATGATCGCGTGTGGCGACGCGAACGGGACCGCTACCCCAATTTCCACTGTAAGGACTAAGCGCCATGCGCCCGCCACTGTCAAGCGCATGTGGGAAAGTCTTTGCGATAGCGGCGGGGTGTACGCGCCTCATCGTACGGTGTTGCTAATGATTGCTCAGACTTTCTAATGACCCCCAAAGGGTAATCAGCGGGACACGCCGAAGGGTCGCGTGATGCCAGCCCAGGAGACCAACTACCAAGTTCCTGAGCCCTCATGCCGCATTCTCCCGAAACATTGTGACTCTCGAATCGAACAAGATGTCTACAGCCCCAACTGGCCCGCCGCGATGTTTCTTCACCGCCAGCTTAAACGCCTTCACGGGGTTGGACACGTTTCCCGGCTCCGCTCGTTTCGCCACAATGAACAGCACAATATCGGAATCCTGAGCGATGGCCCCAGATTCCCGGATGTGATGAAGCCCCGGCTCTTGCCCTTCCGATGCCGCCTCCGATCCTTTGTTTGACCATTGCGCCAAACTCAGCACAGGAACGCGTAGAGCCATCGCCATTCGCTTGATGCTTCGAGATATGGCGTCCACTGCCTCCGTCCGGTTCTGGCCCTTAGCGCCCCCCGGAATCAGTTGCAGGTAGTCCAGCACGATCAAGCCGATGCTTCGCCTCTTCTGAAGGGCCTTCACCTCTCCCCGTATAGCGTCCACCGTCAGCGCCGAATTGTCGCAAAGGTAGATCCCTGCCTTTTCAATCTCGGCCACCGCGCGGGCCAATGCATGTCTCTCCGTCTCGCTTGCCGTGCCTTGCTGGATCTTTCGGCCCGATACTTCCGCAATGCTGCAAGCCATGGCCCGGACTACTTCGGCCCCGCTCATCTCCATCGAGAATACAGCCACGCCCACGCCTTGCCGTGCGGCATCAATCGTAATCTGGCGTGCCAAAGAGCTTTTACCGCCGCCCGTGCCGCCTCCCAAGGTGATTACCTGTCCCGGCCTGAACGTCGGCACAATCTGAGCCAGCGGCGGAAACAGCACGCGGACGCCTTCGGTGGACGCCTCCGCAAATAGCGCGTCGAGCCCACCCACTTCGTTCACAATCTCCTGTGCAGACTTCAGCCATCCGCCTGAGGCTGTTGGGATTGCTTCTAGTCCGGCTTGTAGATCGGCCACCAACTTCGTCGGCTCCTCCGTGCCATTCATAGCCCGGAACTTGATTTGCTCCGCCGTCTGGAGGATATGTCGCAAGCCCCGCTTCTTTTCGAGAATTGCCAAATAGCCTTCCGAATTGAGAAGCCTTGGAAGCCCTTCAGCCAACTCCGTCAGATACCGCAATCCGCCAATGGCTTCGATCCCTCCATGGTCCATCGCATAGCGCGCTAGCATGATGCGATCAACTTTCCCATCGCGTTCGTAAACTGCCCTTACTGCCTCTAGAATGCGCCTGTGAAAGTCCAGAACGAAGTGGTCCGGCGTTAGCCTAGGCAACAGCCCTTCGGTCGATTCTCCGCCCTCTAGGACGCAATGCAGAACGAACCGTTCACACTCCAAGTCAGCGGGTAGAACATCTTCAGTCAAAGGCCACCTCTTCCAGATATGGGGTTTCATCTTGTGCGGGCTGTGCCGCCGTGGGATAGTCCAGCCAGCGCCGATCCTGAAGGAACTTCACAGGCGACGGCACAAACTTCCCGCCATCGCTCCGCCATTGCTCAGAGACAAGCCACCGCTCCAAGCCCTGCAACACTCTAGCCTCTTCCTCAGGGGAAATCAGACTCAGCCAAGTTTGTGCTGCTAGGTTCATTTGGATCTTCTTCGGGTACCGATCAAGGAATTGACGGACGGATGACCGCGAACCGTCTCCGTCTCCGTCTCCGCCTCCGTCTCCGTCTCCGTCTCCGTGCGCGGATGACCGCCGTGTGTCGGTCACTTGACCGTCCTCTGACTGCCGCATGACCGTCATCCGTCTGTCAGGTGGCGGATATTTGGATATTGCCGCGCGTGTTCGTTGGTTGAACTTGAGGATTTCCAGGTATGGCTTTCCATCCACCTCGTAGCGATGGATAAGCCCCGTTCCGGCCATTTCCGCTAGGCATAGCTCGATTGTTTCGGGTGGGAAGGCCTCAAGCCTCAGGGGGAAGGCCGAAGCGCGTATAACCGCCGCACGGCCATCGAACCGCCCGAAGTCATCCGCCACCGACATCAGCCGTCTGTAGGCTAGCTCTGCCTCAATCGACAGTGCATTCACCGACTGGGAAGTAAGGATATTAGCTCGCACGAGTCGGTTCGGCATTGGCAAACCCCTCATTTCTCCGCTCGCTCATCGCCTTCTTGACTGCCACCGCAAAATCCCTTAGGGCCTTTTCTGTAAACGTCGGCTCCGTGCTGAACTTCGGCGAGAGCGGTTGCCCGGACCTCATGGCATCTCGGGCCATGCTGCGAAGCTGACTAGTGCTGTATCGAAGCCCGTGCTTTTCCCGAAGGATGCGCGACGCCTCCGCCGCCGTGGATCTAGGCATGGGCCACCACCTTGGCTTCGAGCCACGCATCGATGGCTTCAATTCGGTAGCGAACAAGCGCTCCGATTTTGAGGAAGGGTGGGCCTCCGCCGACATAGCGCCAGCGGCGGACAGTGGCCAGCGATACGGATAGCGTCTTGGCTACTGTCTTTTCATCGAGTAGAAGGGAATCTTGCAACATCCTGATTGCTCCATGTCGCCGGATGCGACGCTATCAGGATCGTGAACAAGGTGAGTGAATGTCAGTGAGAATCAGCGGGAATTTTTGGGAGAATTCAGGAACGTTTCAAGGTTGGGCACATCCGCTGGCGTCACTTCCTTTTTTCCTATCTTAGACAACGCAGCGCAAATGCTGTGCCAAGTCTCTATTCTTCCGGGTCGTTCGCCATCGAGAATGTCATTAGTAGTGTTCTTGTCCGGTCCCCCGAATGCACTCAACCTATTGGAACTGACACCCAACTTCATCATGGTTTGCGTGAGCCACTCCACTGGGGTCTTGCTGGTTCCGGTTTCGAT
Organism: Acidobacteriota bacterium; assembly: GCA_016870995.1. Taxonomy (GTDB): domain Bacteria; phylum Acidobacteriota; class Terriglobia; order Bryobacterales; family Bryobacteraceae; genus Bryobacter. The sequence continues at coordinate 3,809 of VFZU01000152.1, read as the reverse complement.
AGGCGGAATCCCGTGTACACGGCCATACGACTCCGAAAGTGCATACCCTTCATACTCACGGCACTGGCTTATTGATTTCTCTGCGATGTTGTCCACGCAACACTCTACATACGCCCGTTCTGGATATAGACTGAACGGCGCAGAAGGCTCCTTCCAGTCTCGCCATCTAGGAATGTACAAACTCTCGGCCCAAAGATCATGAGGCCGAATTGCACCAAAATTGTTACCGTAGCCGGGCCATGTGGCTTCTAACAAAAGCCCGCCACGAATCACTAATCTTTCAAATTCGTCTGTACGCTTACCCGCCCACTGCCACTGTTCTTGTTGGTTCACTGTGTTCGTGGGTACTCCTCTGAATTCAAAACTCCACAACGCTGGTATTGGGTCAGGGTCATGAGGCCCTTTCCTTAAGATGCATTTCAAGAACTCTTTATCTGGATAGGCCTCAAACTCGCTTCTGAGGCGTGCCCATTCAGATGCGAGCCAAACTGCATACTTGATGTCCTCAAGAGCTTCCATCGCCACCTCCGCGATACCTGAAAGTAGATTGACCGCCAGCGCGTCAGGTTCACGCGCGTTCACCCCGTCGGGCTAGGCGGCCTCACCCGAAAACGTAGCACGGGAATAACGTTCGGGAAAGGGGTACGCACAAAATCAAAAGGCCACTGGTTCCGAAGCGCTCCGAAGATATCCACGATGGCCATCTCAAGCGGCTCGTGAGTTCTCAGAAGCGAGGTGCGAGCCCAAAGGCTCAGCAACGGCCAATGGGTGGGCAATGAATTCCCCTATTCCGTATCTTTCGCATCAGGCGATACTGAATTGCGAGAGGCTTCGCCACTATTGAAAAGTGATTCCTTAAAATCACGAAGTGCTTCCCGAATAATCCTGGGAGCCCCAGATCCAATGCGGATATTGAAAGTACTCCACTAATTGTTGATCATGCAACCCACAGTCCATCTGGATCCAGCGTATTCTAAGGGCCTGACATCGCCGATCTGAAGCCCCATTTCGAATCCGATTTCGCGGAATTGCCTCTCTAGCACTGCAGCAATCAAATCCCTTGTGCTCGGATCAGCAACGACCAAGTTAGCTATAGGATGAGCAGAGAATCTGTCCGCTTGTGATCTGAGCAGTGTAAGAATCTCGTCAACTTTATCGTCTAGTGTTCTTGGCTCAGGGCGCGTCCCTGGAGATGGGAGTCGTTGCAATTCAGCTTCGAGGTCCGGCCAGTTGCGTTCGAATGCTCTATCCAGCACTTCTGTTGGAAGTGGTTCCAAGACGAGTGCATTGAGGTCTGCAACCAATCGATGGACATCTTCTCTACTTGCTTCTTTTCCTTGAAACCACGCAAGTGGCGGTTTGAGGTCCGATGGCTTCATTCGAATGCAAATTGGAATGACTCTAGTGCCTTCGATGGCTTTGCTGATTGCTCCGGCTTCGAAGTGAATCCATTTTGATTCATTATTTTCTGGGGTGATGCAGAGGATTCCGAACGTTGACGTTCTCAGGATTTCAGCGATTTCATTAGCGGGTCGCGCTCCAGAAGCAATGTCTACTGCTGACATCCATGGCTTGAGTGCTTGGATAACTTCGGGTAGCCACTTCTTGAGCTTTTCGGCAAATGGCCGACTCTCTGATCCGCTCCAACTGATAAAGATGTTCATGGCAGTAGCCATTATTGTAATTGGGCATTGGATATCACCATTGACCAAGCGAACTCAACTAGGGTGATGATCTTCGTGTGCTCAGCCTACGTGGCAGAATTTGATGACTTCAGTTTCACGTGCCTGGTTAAGAGTGTCGAATGGTTTGGGCTTCCCCATTGCTGGGAGTGCTTCAGCTTTCACGCAAAGTTTGTGCCCACTTTTGTGCCCACCCTACGTTGAGAAGGGTTGCTCAGTATTGCCAGTCTGCGGCCTCCTTGGATCGGTAAATCATTGGAGGCTCACAGCTTATGGCATTCTTGAGTAACCCTTCGAATTGCCTGTCAGTTATTGAAAATGAATTGCTTGATGGCTTCGAACCAAAGGGTCGGGGGTTCGAATCCCTCGGGGTGCACCACTTCCCCTCCTCTAGTCTCTCTCCCAGCTATCTGCGCGCAATGGACGAATAATCAGAAATCTGAAATAATTTTTGGGTAACGACGATCTTCCGCAGAGCCCTGCCTCTCCTACTCGCCCTTTCCCTCTACGCTCAGCAAGACACGGGCACGATCTCCGGCACCATTACTGACCCCCAAGGAGCCCTGATCGCCGACGCGCAAGTAGCCGTCATTCAAGTCGACACCCAGGCCAGGTTCCGCGCCACTACCAATGAGAGTGGCAAGTTCGTCGCTGGCTGGCAGGTCAATTCGATCGGCATCGTTCAAACGGGCCTCCCGCTCATCATTCGTGGTGCCAATAACTTCATCTCTGATCGTCCCGACTCAACCGGCATCAGCGCGAAATTGGACAACCCCAGGCAGACTCGATGGTTCAACACCGATGCGTTCGTAAATCCTCAAGAGTTCTTCCTTGGCAATGTCGGCCGCACCCTGCCTGACGTCCGAACTCCCGGCACGGTCAACTTCGACTTCTCACTGATGAAGAACACCAAGATCCGCGAACGCTTCACACTGCAATTCCGTGCCGGGGCGTTCAACGTCTTGAATAAGGTCAACTGGACCTCACCCGCTCGTAGCTTCACTCCCGGCCCCGACGGCAAGAACATCTCCGCTACCTTCGGCGGCATCTTCGGAGCTCGCGATGCGCGAGTTGCGCAGCTTGGCCTAAAGCTACTCTTCTAGCAATCCTCGGTGCAAAATAGTATCGTGAAACGCCGATCCCTTCTGCAATCCATCGCGGTCCTTCCTGCCCTGCAGGCAGCTCCGCCTTACCGTGCCTGGCTCGGCCCCGATTACTGGGCCAACCCTTTGCAGGACTGGCGCTCAAACGCGAACCGCTGGGAGTGCCACGCCGCTGGCGGCGATCGCAACGTCTTCTGGCTCTCGAAAGAGATTGCCCCTACACCCACCAGCTTTGAGATGAGTGTGCGGCTCGGTACATTGGCACCACTGCCAGCAAACGCCAAGGGCTGGACGGGCTTCCGCACCGGCATGCGCGGCGCTTTCGACGATTACCGCGACACCGCCATCCGCGGTCTCGGCGTCGATTCCGGCATCACCGCCGACGGACAGCTCTTCATCGGCTCTCCGAATCTCAACAATCCCCGCGTCAACTCTCTCGAAGACCTCACTCTCACGCTCACGGCCCAAGGCAACCGCTACACACTCAAAGCCGGCAACCAAACCGTCGAAGCTACTATCCCGAACGAATGGCTCTCCGGAGGTGTTGCGCTCGTATGCCACTCTGGCGACACGCCGACTCGCATGCCTCGCCGCACCGAACCCATGGCAGCCAACACCGGCAAGCCCAACCAGGCTCGCGGTGGAGACATGTGCATGTGGTTCTCGGATTGGAAGCTTACGGGCCCTTTCGTCGTAAACAAGCCCGAGCGCGCCTGGGGCCCGATCCTGTTCACTCAATACACGGTACACGCAGGTGTCCTTAAGATGACGGTGCAACTCGCTCCTCTTGAAGGCGACGAGAGCCCAGCCACTCTTGAGCTCGGTAACACAAAGCAGCTCCGCGGCCAGCTTGACACCTACTCAAGCACGGCATCCTTCCGCGTTGAGAACCTCAAGTGTTCCGCTCCGGACGTGGTGGACAGCGCGTTGGGAGTGAATTATTGCCATTGAATCACGCAGCAATTTTGAATTCAACAGAAAAATCGCGACGAGCTTGAGTTGGCGTTTTGTAGCCGAGACGCTC
>VFZU01000151.1 GCA_016870995.1 Acidobacteriota bacterium | reverse complement strand
GATCTGCAGGTCAATGGCGCGGACGACGGTTTCGGGGTCGACGTAGTCAGGGGCGCCGGGTTGCGCCATTTTGGTTTCGAGCATGACTTCGACGCTAGTGTTCTGGATGAGCTCAAAGAGATCTTCGAGGGCAGGTCGGCCGAGGTCGTTGAAGTTGTGGAGACGGATGGGGCCGAGGGTGGTTGTGAGGTCGTGGTTGAGGGCGAGGCGGTTGTCTTTGGTGAGGACAGTGTCGGTTTCGAGGATGGTTATGCCGGCGGCGATTGCGCCACGGAATGCTTCGAGAGTGTTCTCGGGCCAGTGGGAGGCGCCGCCGCGATGGGCGATGGGGATGGGCTGGGCGGCGAGTAGGACGAAGATGAGGGGCAGCATGGCTGCCCCCTATTTTATTGGGCGCGCCGGTCGCGCCACATGGTGAAGAGGGCGGCTGAGATCACGAGGAAGTTTGCGATGATGACGGGCATTGCGCCAATGACGACGCCGTAGCTAAGCCAGAGAAAGGCGGCGATGGCCTGGATGGCGCGGATCTGAAAGGGGTTGCGAACGAAGTAGGAGCTGGTAAAGGCCGCAGTGGCGACCCAGCCGATCCAATCGGGTTTCATTGCGTGATGACGCTCGTTTCTGTTTGGGCTATTGGTTCGATGGTGAGCCAATCGGTTTTGACTTTGTCCCACTCCTGCACGGTGAAGCCATGAGCTTCGAACAGGGCGCGAATACGGGTGGATTGCCAGCCGGCCAGTTCTTCGAGGATGGGGACGAGGACGCTGAGCGCGTCTTCGCTGAGGACTGTGCGCTTGGCGATTTGAGAGATGTGCTTGGCTTCGGAGACGGCGATGGTGAGGCCGTCGTAGCGATTGACGTGGAGCATGACGTGGATGTCGCTCGAGCCATCGCCGATGTAGACGATCTGGTCGCGACCGAGCTTGAGGCCGCTCTGGAGTTCATCGAGTACAGCGACTTTGCCGAAGCCGGCGCAGACACGATCGATGCCCGCGATCTCGCCGTGTTCGTTGTAGCGAAGCTTGGTGCCGTAGATGTTCTCGGGAGGGACGATGCCTTCGAGGGCACTCTGGATGACTTCTTCGGGGGCGGCGCTGATGACGTAGAACGAGAAGCGATAGCCGTCGAGGCTGTTCAGCAATTGCGAGACGAGACGGATGTTGGGCTTGAGGCGGATTTTCTTGCCGACCTCTACAAGATGGTGTGAACGGACCTGCTTGTATTCGGGATCGTGGAGGAGGAGATAGCTGAGTTCCCCTCCCTGCTGGATGAAATTCTTGCGGGAGATCTCGGCGATTTTCGACTGGAAGCCTGCGATGCCGAGCAGTTCGCTCAGGATGACACCTGAATCGTTGAAACTAAGCGTGTGGTCGAAATCGCTCGCCAATAGGTAGTGTTTGGAAATGCGTCTTTCTTCAGCCATAGGAACCTTAATTTCAGAATAGGGATGAATGGTGACAATCAAAAGACAACTTGGTGAAAGCTGAATTCAGGCGGGGAACTACTCTGATATGATATCAAAATTTTTGTTTTTTCCTGTATACTGGTGTCGATGTTGACGGTCCTTCCTTCTCTTAGCGGTCCTGGATTGTTCGGTGCTGACTAGCGCCGAGGTCCCTTCTGTTTCCCTTCCCTTCAACCCATAAACATCTATAAACAGGAGAATCCCATGAGCACAAATACGCTCCAACGGATGGACCTGCCGCATTTGGTAACCGCATTGCCGGGACCGAAGGCGGCGCAACTGATTGCCCGCGACGAAGCGGTGCTTTCGCCGAGTTATACACGCGGGTACCCGTTGACGGTGGCGCGCGCGGAGGGGTCGATGATTGAAGACCTCGACGGGAACCGCTTTCTCGATTGCAACGCGGGGATTGCCGTGTGTGCGACGGGGCATTGCCATCCGAAGGTGGTGGCGGCGATTCAGGAGCAGGCGGCGAAGCTGATCCATTACTCGGGGACGGATTTTTATTACGAGAACATGGCGCAGTTGGCCGAGACGCTGCAACGGCTGGTGCCGGGCGGCGGGCGGCGGCGTGTGTACTTTGGGAACTCGGGGACCGAGGCGATCGAAGCGTCGCTGAAGATGGCGCGGTATCACACGGGGCGGGAACGGTTTATCGCGTTCCTGGGCGCGTTTCATGGACGGACCATGGGGGCGTTGTCGTTGACGGGTTCGAAGAGTGTGCAGAAGAAGGGGTTTGGCAGTTTGCTGGGCGGGGTGACGCATATCCCGTATGCGAACTGTTACCGGTGCAACTACGGCAAGCAGGTGGAGACTTGTAATGTGGAGTGCGTGAAGGTGATCGAGGATCAATTGATCCGTCACATTCTGCCGGCGGATGACATTGCGGGGATCATTGTGGAGCCCGTACAGGGCGAGGGCGGATATGTTGTGCCGCCGCAGAAGTTTCTCGATGAGTTGCAGACGGTGGCGGCGAAGTATCAGATCCCGATCATTTGGGACGAGGTGCGGGCGGGGATGGGTCGCACGGGGAAGATGTTCGCGGTGGAACATTTTGGCGTGAACCCGGATATTCTGGCGCTGGCTAAGGGCATCGCGAGTGGGATGCCGCTGTCGGCTGTGGTGACCAAGCCGGAGTGGATGCAGTGGAAGCCGGGGGCGCATGCGTCGACGTTTGGCGGGAACCCGGTGGCGATTGCGTCGTCGCTGGCGACGATCGGATTACTTGAGAGCGAGCTGCTGGAGAATGCTTCGAAGGTGGGCGGCTATATGCTCGACAGGATGCGTGAGTGGCCGCGGCGGTTCGCGCATGTCGGAAGAGTGCAGGGGCTGGGGCTGATGCTCGGCTTCGAGCTGGTTCGTGATCAGGTTGGTAAGGAACGGTATCCGGAGTTGCGGGACAAGCTGGAGTTGATGGCCTTTGAGAGAGGGTTGTTGATTCTGGGTTGTGGGCCGAACTCGATTCGGTTGTGCCCACCGCTGGTGTTTACGCGGGATCAGGCGGAGTGGACGCTGGATACGCTGGAGGAGTGCCTAAGGGCTGGGTAGATTTGTGGGCAGGGCAAGCCGTGCCGCAACGTCCTGTCCAAACTGCTCAAAATGGCGGGAGTTCCACGTGTAGATCCTCTGCGCGCCGGATTGAAGCGCGCAGGTGGCGATCAGAGAATCGTAACTAGTCCCACCTGAGACGCCTTGAGATGCCGCTCTTTGAATCGCGGTTCGAGTTGAAAAGCCATCGAGGCTGACGAGTCGAAGTCTCTCTGCAATCGTTTCGACGCACTTCAGCGCTTGCGCTGGCGAAGCTCGATGAGGGGGAGGCATTCTCGTCAGCGTAGAGTAAACTTCAGCGAGGCTGTGAGCAGCGCAACTTGCATTTTCGGGAGTGCAATAAGCAAATAGTGCAATGCTCACGGCATGATGCGGGTGATCGGCAACAAAGACTGGAACGAGGACTGAGGTGTCGAGAAAAAAGCTCAATTAACTCTGTCCGAGCAACGAAAGATCGCGTTCGAGCCGGATCTTCTGGATGGTGTCTGAAATCGCGTCCAAGTTGAGGGGCTGCCCGGTGTGAAGCACCGGGATGCCGGATTCGATCACGAGTTCCGCAGGCGTGGAGGCTTCGGCAATGGGTGCATTCGAAACGAGAATGTCAGCGACAAACGCATCAACCGTCATGCCTTTGGACTCGGCTGCGGCCTGATACGCCCGCTCGATTTGCTGAGGAAGATTGACGGTTACAGTCATGGGGATCGCCTCTGATTCAAGACTATCACCAGCCTGAATGCGCATGGCGAGGACGGACCTGTGCGGATACACTAGGGAGTTGATCGAAGCGAAGCGAAAGATATTGGATGTGGGCTGCGGGGTGAAGAAGTACCCCGGCGCCGTGGGGCTGGACCGGAATGCGCGGACGGCGGCGGATGTGATTGCCGATCTCGATCATCATCCGTATCCGTTTCGGGATTCGTCGTTTGATGAGTTGCGGGCGATTCATGTGATCGAACATGTCGATGATGTGATCCGGACGATGGAGGAGTTTCACCGGGTTGTGCGGGCTGGGGGAATGGTGCGGATTGAGACGCCGCACTATACAGACTTTTCGAGCTTTTGCGATCCGACGCATAAGCACCATTTGAATAGCTTCAGCTTTCGATATTTCGGGGATGACGATGCGGGGTTTGGGTACTACACGACGGCGAAGTTTCGGGAGAAACGCGTGCGGGTGAAGCTGCTAGCGTTGTGGAGGTACCTCGGGTTCGAATTCCTGGTGAACTGGTCGCCGCGATTGCGGAAGCAGTGGGAGTTTTATCTCTGCTATGTGGTGCGGGGGAAGGCGATGGAGTTTGAGTTTGAGGTTTTGAAGTAGCGATCAGAGCGAGGACAGGGTGATCAGGATGACGTCGGCTGTGGATAGCCACGAGAAGATCGTGAATATGCGAAGTGGAATTCCGAAGAAGACGTGCATCAGGAAGCTGTGTGGCCAGCGAGGGCGCAAGGTCCAGTCGAGGTAAATCGCGATAGGGATCGAGAAGAAATAAGCCCAGAGGATCGGGTCGTAAATCATCCAGACTTTTGGCCAGCGGTTCATGCCCAAGTTAATGAGGAAGCTGACGAAATAGGGGAGTAGGCGGACCTCATCACCGATCCACTTGCCGATGCGCTCGCCCCAGCCGAGGATCGCGTTGCGAATCATTGAGTAATGCTAACTGGAATGGATAGTTGGCTAATGGAACCATCCTGACTAGCCTGGAGAACAATTGTCAAGCTGGCAGCGGGGGTTCCAGCGGGAATCGACAGCCGGAACCGTTGGGTACTTGAAGACGCGCTATCGCTTCGCTGTAATGGGATGATGGAGGCACCCTGAGGGAGGCCCTGGGTTTCAAATACAGTTGCACCCGGGATACTGTTTGTGGCGGTAATGGAAAACTCTGCAGAGCCACCGGATGCCACGATTACCGAAACGGGGTCAGAGAGGAAAAAGACGGGCTTAAGCCTGACGGGCAGCAAGAATCGCCGCGTGGACGCTGAACTTGAACCACGCAATATGGCATTGCCTGCGATCCAGTTACCTCCGGCGGTTATCGCTTCAACACTCGCCAGGGCTCCTTCATTTGCCATGGAACTGGGGTTTATCTCCAGTCGGGTGTACCTGAAGTCTGAGTTTGGGAGTCCACTCAGAGCGATGGGACTAGTATCGCCCGAAGGTTTGGAGAGGCGGATATCAAATCTTGAGTTGTCGTTGCTATTGGCTCGAAGCACCTTGGGTTGGAACTGCAAGGCGAAGTCGGAGGCGACGGTCATTGTGAGGTTGAGCTGTTTGGATAGCGCGCCACTGGTAAGGGTGACGACCAATGGATATGCGCCGTCGGGCGCGGTCCCTGTGTTTACCTCCAATCTACCGATTCCGCCGATGGAAGGGTCGGGAGGGAGGAAAATTGCGTTGGCCCCAGCGGGGACACCGCTGACCGCGAAGGAAAACGTTCCGCTGTGGCCGAGAAGCCGATGCGCGTCCAGATCGAAGGACAAGGTCCTGCCCCGGGCGGCAGCCTGAGAGGGGGCGTCGCAAGCGGGGAGGAAATCAGGGGTAGTGCGTATGCTGAAGGCATCGACCGAAGCAGTGCCATTGGAAGCAAACAGTGCTGCGTCGGCAGTCGCTGGCATCGGGATAGTGACCGGCAAAGACATCCGGAGCCAGTTTCGATTGTCCGAGGAGTAAAAAGCGGTTATGGTGTTGCCGGAACGAACCAGCTTGATCCAGTCTGGAAGAGCCCCTGGCAAGTAAGTATCTGGAAAGCCAGTGCTTAGCCCGGCCCCGAGGCGAAACGCCAGGCCCCAGCGGTTGGCACCAGTGGATTCTCGTTCTATGAAGACACCACCATAAACGGCGGTGGGCGAGATTCCGTCGCGGAATTGAAGACCCGCAATGCTTTTTCGCCGGGTATCGATTGGCAAGCCAGCGCCAGTAAAGCGTGCGGTGAGAATGGAATCGCCGCTAACGGGCCGGCGTAGAAGGACGCCAGCGTCGCTGTTTGACTGCCAACAGCAGCCGCTGGCGCCAAGCTGAAAACCACCTGTGCCGAAGGCCACAACCGCGCCGGCGGGTCCGGCGCCACCAATGAGCGAACTAGTCCAAGGAGCTGGTGGGGTGTTGGTTACCCCGGCATTTAAGATGAGGTTCACACTGCTTTGAACGCTGGGGTCTTCCACGCTAAATCCACGAATGAGGACGCTGGTGCTCGCCGTGAGGGTGGAGGGTGCGGTGTATTCCCCCTCTGGAGTGATGATGCCGATCGGTGGATCGAGGACCCACTTAATGGAGTTGTCGACAGCGTTTGATATTCGAATGTTCAATTGGCGAATATCGCCAGGGTTCAAAATTGGATCGTCGACGCTTAGGCTGAACTGGATCGCTGGCATGAGCTGGAGAGGCAAATCAGCGCCGAGAGATGGGTTTGGCACATAGGTGGCGCGGATCGTGGCCTGAGCTGGCTGGCTAATGACGGGCGGCGCAATGACGTTGACGTCACGATTCTGGAAGGGCTCGAGCGTGGCGATGGGCGCACTGATGGACCATGTGAATCGCTGATCTGTTAGATTTGAAATGGTGGGCCCGACGTAGCGGCTCTGACTCGGATGAAGCACGAGTGTGTCGGGCACGAGAGTAACGGTGCCGGGAGGGACTAATTGGATGCGCACCGTTGCAGTGACGCGGTTGTCGAGAGCGGCGGTGGCGATCAACCGTACAGTCTGGCGCGAGGCGATGGTGGCAGGCGCTGTGTATGTCCCAGTTGGGCTGAGCGTCCCAACTGCTGGAACGACGGACCAGACTATGTCCGATCCTCCACTGACGGTGGCAACCGGGGTGATGCTCTGGCCACCGCCCAAGGCGGCCTCGCTTAGATTTAGAGCCAGAGTGATGGGCGCGGGAACGATGTTCACGGTTAAAGGAAGGGTTTTGGTGAAATCGCCGGCTTTTGCGGTAAGCGAGCCTGTGTAGCTGCCTAGTTGAAGATTCGAATCAGTGGCAATTGTTAGCGGGTAATCCTCTTTGGGAACGGCCATGCTCATGGAGGTGGGGGAAACGGAAGCGAATCGGATGCCTGATGGCATCCCAGTCATCATCAATATACCGGCGGCGGTGACCGTCTCCGACCCAAGGAGGCTCGTACGCAAGGAACCACGTGCTCCAGGAACCAAGGCGATTGTATTTGCGGCCAATTGGAAATCGAACGAAGGAGCTACTTGTACAAACTGGGCTGCAGAGAAACCGTTTATGGCCGCCGATTCGGCGATGCGCTGGCTGGTGCCCCCACATTCCAAATCGATCGCAGCCAGCTGCAAGGGGCTGGAAATACCAACCTGCCTTATCTTTGCACCACTGAATTCGAATCGCAAAGTGGAAGCGCCTTTGGGCAAAGTGCCGAAGCCAGTGGCGACAGGGTAGCTATCCAGGCTTTGCCCGACAGGCCGAAGTACTGCCCGCCAGTTGCATTCGCCGCCGGGGCTGGAAATGGGCAGGTCCACCTGCAGAAAGTCGAATCCACTGGAGCCTGATCGAGAAACATCGATGGCACTAAGGTTCGTCCCCAAGCGGAAAGGCCCTGTATTGAGCTGCGCCAATGTCACGACTGGGGTGGCACCAAGATTGTCTAAAGCGAGCATCGCGGTTTGTCCGCCTTGGTTGTCGACCCTAAGGATTTCGAGTCTCAATCGCTGGTATGGTCCGTCTTGTTGCATAGCTTCTGCGATTCTCTTGGCTTCAATCGACAGCTCGAATACGCCTGCACCAAGTGACAAGAACTGGGTCTGCCGCAAAAATGTAGTTTTGCCGTTCGGCGACTGGTAGGTTAGGTGTGCCAAATAGCTGGAGGCAAGGGTAGTAGAAAGGTTGATTGTAACGGCCAATCGATCAAACAAACCGTCCCCATCATCGTCGACCCAGCGATCCGAGATTGCCTGGTACTGGAGAGTCTGCGCAACAGTCGTGGTCTCCGTTACAGCATCGCGCTCCCAAGGCACAGGGCTCGCACCTGTAGCAATCATTCGAATCAGGTAGCGGCCCTCGGCTGCAGGGGTAAACGAACCCGTGTAGACACCATCGCCTGCTAGACCGTCGAAACTGCCTCCATCCCCCATCTGAAAGGAAACTGGGCTCAGTTCGGCTTCAATCTCCCAAATGAGAGTGCCGAGGGCGGGCAAGTTGCCATTCTTCGTTGAAATCTCGAAGCTATCGGTTGTGGTTAGGGTTTGATTCCCGCTTACCGGACCGAATCCAAGCACCTGAATGCCGTCGATCAAAATGTTTGCATTGGTTGCTGACAGAAGTCTGGCGCTAATGAATCGGGCTGGCCCGCCACGGTGCTGGAGGGAAGCCCGGTAAACGAACCTAGTGCCGCCGTTAGGTCTAGGGGATTGGCTTAGCAGAGTATAGGCAATCAGGCGGTCGTCCAACTGCTTGATGATTGGCAGAGCAGCACCTTCGAGTGCGGCTCCATTTAGTGGCGATTGGCCATTGAGCAAGATCGCTTGCACCTTAAGAGGTTCGTTCACTTTGGGGGAATCTGGTGCTGTGGCAGCCATTAGGATTGGGGAACCGATCATAGCGCGGACAGCAACATTTACAGGCACTGCAAGTGGGTTGGAAATCTTGACTGAGTAGATGCCAGCGGGAGCTAATGGAGGGAAAGAGATGATGTCGTGTTGCCCCGGGGTTTCCAGAAATATGGGTGCAGTTGTGCCTGACATGGCATTTGTTATTGTCCAAGAAAAATTGTTCTGAGTAGCGTTGCTCGCGTCGACCTCGGAACCTCCAGGTAAAATCAGTTTGATTGTTGCGCCAGGCACATCGGTATTTACATCGAGATAAGTTGGGCCACTAGCCGAAGAATCTACACGGATCGGTATCTGGGTAGCTGCATTGCCGACGGGGACCTCTAATTTCTTATAGATGAGTGGTAACGGAATCACGACTCGATCAGGCGCAGGTTGTGCTTGAGCTGCGGGGACAAATGTAGGTGCCGCCATGACCAACGCATAGAGGATTGCTCGAATCGAAACTCTAAAGTCTACAAGCATAAATTTGATTTTCCTTAGGACCTTCTGGAGTTGTCCCCAAAAGTGAGACACGAGACTAGACTCAGAAAATTCCAACGAGGAGAATTTGAGTCATGTCTGAAACGCGAAGGAAGTTCACGCGGGATTTTAAGGTAGCGGCGGTGAAGCGGCTG
>VFZU01000150.1 GCA_016870995.1 Acidobacteriota bacterium | reverse complement strand
GATGCGCGCCGCAGAGGGGAGCCCCCATGGGGGCTCCCCTCTGCCTCCCTCAATAGAGCCAAATCTGCCAGACTAAGTGTTACCCATGTGACCGGATAGAAGTGTTACCTATGTGCCCGGTCGGACAAGGCCAGGACACCCTCACCACAACCGTTCTCCAAAACATCACCGTACTCAGCGCGGGTACCACGATGGCTCCCGACTCTCGCGGTGCTGCCATCAACGCTCCTACCGTCACCTTGCTGGTCACCCCAGAACAGGCCGAGGTTATCATCCTTCCCGGTTCGGAAGGCCGCATCCAGCTTGTCCTTCGCAACGGTAGCGATAACGAAGTGCAAAAGACCAACGGTGTCACGGTCAATTCTCTCTATGGCAAGCGCGGCAGCGGAGCTCGTGCCTCAAACGGTGGCAACTCCAGTGGTTCCGAGTTTGAAGACGAAAACCCTGCTCCCCGCCGCCGTATCCGTCCCGCCGCTCCGCCCGTGACTGTCACCGTCGCGCCGCCCCCCGCTCTGCCCCCCGTTCCTGAGCAGATCGTCGTGATTCGCGGCAATAACCGCAGTGTCGAAACCGTCGGTATGAAGCCCGCGGCCCAGACGCCGGTTGCTATCCCCTAGGCTCCCAACCGAGTCTGCTCTCTGAACTGATGGCTCTGATGAAACCGAGGATCTCAAGTATGTCTTATCTCCGTAATCCCCAACAGCTCTTGGCCTTCGCGCTGGCCGGTTTGCTCGTGCTTCCGGCACCGCAGCCCCTCGCGGCCCAGTCGATGAATGTCGTCGACTTGACCATGACGATCGGCAAGAGCCTGGTGATCGACTACCCTGTCGAAATCGGACGCATCTCCACCTCGTCTCCCGAAGTTGTCGATGCCGTTCCGGCCACCCCGAAAGAGTTCCTCCTTCATGGCAAGGGCCATGGCGCCGCCACGGTCGTGGTCTGGTCCAAGTCCGGAGCGCGCACCATGTACAACATCACGGTGGAGCACAACGTCGAGCCGATCCGCAAGTTGCTGTCGGAGACATTCCCGAGCGAAGACATTCGCATTCAGACTGGCCGCGATTCGATCACATTGGTCGGTCGCGTATCGAGCAAAGAAATCGCTGATCGCGCCATCGCCATCGCCACTCCCCTCGCCAAGACGGTTGTCCCGAACCTTCAGATCGCCACCGCTCCCGTCGAGCAACAGATCGTCCTCAAGGTCAAGTTCGCCGAGCTCAACCGCAGCGCGGGCACTCAGTTTGGCGTCAATCTCTTCAGCACCGCACCGAACGGAACACTTGGTTCCCTCTCGACGAACCAGTACACACCTCCGCAAATCCCCACGGTTCGGGGTAGCTCGCCCAATAGCCCGAATCTGATTCCAACCTTTAACATCACCGATGCTCTCAATATCTTCGCCTTCCGCCCTGATCTGAACCTCGGTGCTCTGATCCGCGCCCTGCAAAGCCAGGACATCCTCCAGATTCTCGCCGAGCCGAACCTGACGACGCTCAATGGCAAAGAAGCCAGCTTCCTTGCTGGTGGTGAATTCCCGGTTCCGATCCTTCAGGGCGGCGGCAACGCCGGTGCCGTCACCGTGCAGTTCCGCGAATACGGTATCCGTCTGAACTTCAATCCGACGCTCACCCCCAACGGCACGATCAAGATGTACGTCAAGCCTGAGGTTTCCACCATCGACCTTTCGAACGCGGTATCTTTGTCGGGTTTCACCATTCCCGCTTTGGCAACCCGCCGTATGGAAACGAACGTTGAGCTGAAAGAAGGCCAGAGCTTTATGATTGCTGGCCTGCTCGACGACCGCGTCACCGAACAGCTTTCCAAGCTGCCAGGCCTTGCGAGCATTCCGATTCTCGGCCAGTTGTTCAAGAGCCGTTTGACTCGTAAGAGCAAAACCGAACTCGTTGTGCTCGTCACTCCGGAGATCGTCAAGCCCTACAATCCTGACGAAAAACCGATGGTGCCGGAATTCCCGATTCAGTGGCTCCAGCCTTTCAAGACGAACGATAAGGTGACCGATCCTGTTCGCCAGACCTCCAAGTTGGCCGAACCCACCAAGAAGGCTGAAGACGACGGCAAGAACCCGTTCCTGTTCTGGAAAAAGGACACCAAGAAGTCTGCTCAAGCGACGGCAAAGGCCGCTACGGCAACGGCACCCACCGCAAATACTAGCACCGCCACACCATCAGCAGTGGCGACAACTGCGCCCGATTCTGCACCTGTGGCTGCTCCAAGGGCAACGACGACCAGTGCTGCGGCTACCGATCCAGCGGCCTCGACCGTTCCTGTCCAGCCGGCTGCTCAGCCTGTTGCCCAGCCTATTGCTCAGCCTATTGCTCAGCCTACTGCTCAGCCTACTGCCCAACCTACTGCTCAGCCTACTGCCCAATCGACTGCCCAGCCCACGCTACCTGTCGCTCGAGCTCCCAAGTCGGCCAATACCCAAACAGTTCCCGTGGCCCGCAACCCTCCCGTTGAACCCTCAAGCGGTTTGAGCGCGATTCCCGAAAGCTCTACCGTCTTGGGCGGAGGTGGCAACTAACCAGCCTGGCTTACCGCCAACTCTGGCATAAGGCATACGATGATGAGTTCCACATCATTTGGGTCGATGGGAGTCGAGCTCACCGCAATCCTGATCTGTCAGGATCGCGATCTAGCCGCTACCTTCTCACGATCTGTCGAGAATTCGCGAGCATTCCAGATCATGGCCGATCTGAAAGGCTATCCTCCGCGCCAGACGCTCGAAATCCGTCTGCGCCAGGTGCAGCCTGATGTCGTGCTGGTCGATCTGGCCTCGAATCTCGATGCCGCCTGCGATCTCATTCAAGTGATCTCCCAGGCTGCGCCTGCAGCTGCCATCATTGGGATCCACAACTCCAATGATTCCAAAGCACTCCTGCGCTCGCTCCGGCTCGGTGCCACAGATTTCCTCTATGCGCCCTTCGAGCAAGGTGCGCAAATCGAGGCCGCCGATCGTTTGCGCCGCCTCCGGGAACCAGAACAGCCTGCCGAGCGCGAACTGGGCAAAGTCATCGCTTTTGCCAGCTCCAAGCCTGGTTCTGGTGCTTCCACCTTAAGCGCTCAAACCGCGTTCACGATCAAGAAAATGACTGGCCGTCGTGTTCTGCTGCTGGACCTCGATCTCATGGGTGGCACGATCGGCTTTTACCTCAAGCTCAACCATGCCTACTCGATGCTCGATGCCATCGAGCATGCCAATCGCCTCAATCCGGCTGTGTGGAGCTCGATGATTGCGCACAGCGGCGGTATCGACATTCTGCCTTCGCCCGATTCTCCGGTTTCGGCCGAAGTCCCCGGCGATCGCCTGCATGCGGTGCTGCAGTATGCCCGCATGCTTTACGACTGGATCGTCGTTGATCTGCCGGCAGTGTTCTACCGCCCCAGCCTCCTGATGCTGACAGAGGCTGATTACATGTATCTCGTCTCGACGGGTGAATTGCCCAGCCTGCATCTGGCCCGCAAAGCCATCAATATGCTGACGCAGTTGGGCCTCACTCGAGACCGGTACAAGCTGCTTGTCAACCGCGTCAACAAGCGCGACGGCATTGGCCTTGCCGACCTCGAAAAGATCTTTAGCTCTCCCGTCGATGCCATGTTCCCGAACGACTATTTCTCGTTGCACCGCGTCGTCACTCTGGGCCAGCCCCTGGGCGTCGATTGCGAACTCGGTAAGGCTGTGGAGGGCCTTGCCAAGCGCATCTCCGGCAACACCGAGGCCGAGAAAAAAAAGTCCACGGCCATGATTGAGGCGGCCCGTCCCGCTTTGTCCCAAACCTGACTGAATCGAATTGACCGACCCAAGGACCCTAACCCATGATTAGCCCATTAGACAGCGGATCGAAATCCCAACTTAGCTGGGAGCAGCGCCTGCTTAAGAACGTCGGCAAGCCGAAGGTGCAACTGAAGCCCGAATATCAGGAGCTCAAGTTCACCCTCCATCGCAAGCTGCTCGACAAGATTAACCTCGAGGCGCTTGCCACGATCGACAACCAGCGCGTCCGCGGCGAAGTCCGCCAGGCGCTCATCGCGTTGATCGACGCCGAGCCGACGCTGCTCAGCGCGCTCGAAAAACAGCAGATAAGTGACGAAGTCCTCGATGAAGTCTTCGGCCTCGGTCCGCTCGAAGCCATGCTTCAGGACGCCACGATCTCCGATATTCTCGTCAACACCCACAAGCAGGTCTACGTCGAGCGCAAGGGTCAGCTTGAGCTCACCAACGTCACTTTCCGTGACGACCAGCACTTGCTGCGCATCATCGATAAAATCGTCAGCCAGGTCGGCCGGCGTATCGACGAATCCAATCCAATGGTCGACGCCCGCCTCCCTCGACGGAAGTCGCGTCAACGCCATCATCCCCCCCTCGCCGTCGATGGTCCGCTCCTCAGCATCCGTCGCTTCTCCGCCGATAAGCTCATGCCTCCCGATCTGGTCGATCGCAAGGCCATGACCAAAGGCATGATGGAGTTGCTTGAGGCTGCCGTCAAAGCCAAGCTCAACATCATCATCGCTGGCGGTACCGGTGCGGGCAAAACGACACTTCTCAACGCTCTCAGCTTCTTCATCAGCCCCAAAGAGCGCATCGTCACCATCGAAGACGCCGCCGAACTCCAGCTCAAGCAGCCACACGTTGCCCGGCTCGAAACCCGTCCGCCCAATCTCGAAGGCCACGGAGCCGTTCGCCAGCGCGAACTGCTGATCAACAGTTTGCGTATGCGTCCTGACCGCATCGTCGTCGGCGAAGTCCGCGGCGAAGAAGCCCTCGACATGTTGCAGGCCATGAACACGGGTCACGATGGCAGCTTGACTACGGTCCACGCCAACACCCCGCGTGACGCCGTCTCTCGTCTTGAAGTTATGGTCAGCCTCGCGAACTCGAACATGAAGCTCGAGAGCGTCCGCCAGCAGATCTCAAGCGCCGTCAATCTGTTCGTCCAGGCCGCTCGTCTGAGCGACGGTTCGCGTCGCGTGACATCGGTGACCGAAGTCACCGGTATGGAAGGCGAAATCATCACGATCCAGGACATCTTCGTGTTTGAAAAGCGCGGCCTCTCGCCGGAAGGCAAAGTCCTCGGTCGCTTTGCGGCGACCGGCATTCGCCCGAAGTTCTACGAAAAACTGCTCTCGGCCGGTATCCGCCTCCGTCCCGATCTGTTCGACGAAGTCGAAGAAGTCTAATGGAAATCACGAAAGGAGATTGCTATGGCCATCTTTACAGGAATTGCGATTGCCGTCTGGATTGGCTCCATGTCGATCTGGTATCTCGTCACCAACGTCCTCAAGTCGAAGGACGTCGACAAGATCAAGTCGCGCCTGGCTGGTAAGGAAACAAAGGCGAAGGTCAAGGCTGCCAAGCGCGGTCCAGCCCTCATCGAATCCGAAGACTTGCAAACCGGCAAGCTGGCCATGCGCATGCTTAAGAAGTGGGACCTCCAGCCCCGCCTCCAGGCCCTTCTCGAGCAGGCTGGTCTCAAATGGCGCGTGGCCCGTCTGGTCCATGCCTGCCTCGGCTTCTTCCTTGCCGGCTACCTTTGCGTCCATTTCTTCTTGCCGCTGAAATATCGTGTTCTCGGCTTAATCCCGGCCGCCATTGTTGGTTTGCTGCCGCTCTGGCATGTGCTGCGCAAGCGTGCCTCACGGATGCACCGCTTCGAAGAACTGTTCCCGGATTCTCTCGAATTCGTTTCGCGCTCCATGCGTGCCGGCCACGCCTTCTCGGTTTCGCTCGAAATGATCCACCGCGAATTTCAGGAGCCCCTGGCCAGCGAATTCAAACGTGCCTTTGAAGAACATAACCTCGGCCTCCCGCTCGACGTGGCTCTTGAAAAACTCGCCAAGCGTGTTCCGCTCCTCGACGTGCAATTCTTTGTCTCAGCCGTCATTCTGCAAAAGCGTACCGGCGGTAACCTTGCCGAAATTCTCGACAAGCTCGCCTTCATCATTCGGGAACGATTCAAGCTCCGCGGTAAGATCCGCGCCATCTCGGCCCACGGCAAGATGACCGGCACCGCTCTCAGTTCCATCCCGATCGTGGTCGCAATCATGATGTTTTTCACCAATCGCGATTACGTCCTGTTCTTCTTCAATGACGAGGTTGGACACTACATGGTCGCCGCGGCGATCGGTCTCCAGATGCTCGGCTACTGGATCATTCAACAGATCGTCAAGATCGAAGTTTAAAGAGGTGCTGCAATGATGATTCTCGCTGCTTTCGCCATTTTCATTCTCGTTGCCATTGCTGTGTCCACCGTCGGCATGCGGATGTGGGTTCAACCCAAGGAAGCGATCGAACGTGTCACAGGGGTTTCAGCCGAAGTCAACGACATTGCGCCCAAGCATCCGAGTCTGGTCTTCCACGAAATGGTCCAGAAGCTGGGCGACGTGTTGCCGGCTTCCCCCAAGGACGTTTCGATCATGCAACGCCGGCTCATCCGTGCTGGCTTCCGCGGCCCGAACACGCTGAAGATCTTCTACGGCTCCAAGGTGTTCTTCGGTGTCGTGGTGCCGGTTGTCATGGCCATGCTTGTCGCCGGTTCTGGCTCCGATGCAAGTAACAAGTTTGTTGCCATCCTCGCCAGCGTAGCCGCCGGGTTCTTTGGCCCTAACGAATACGTCAACATCATGGGCAAGCGGCGCCAAAAAGAAATCCAGTGCGGCCTGGCCAATTCGCTCGACCTTCTGGTGGTCTGCATCGAGTCCGGCTTAGGTCTCGATCAGGCCATCCTGCAGGTCTCCAAAGAACTGGAATACGCTCACCCTGAAATCTGCGAAGAGTTTTTGTTGGTCAATCTGGAGCTCAAGGCGGGCAAACGCCGTGTGGAAGCGCTGCGCAACCTGTCAGAGCGCACCTCGGTCGACGACTTGAAAAAGCTCGTTGCCGTTCTGATCCAGGCCGATCGTTTCGGTACTGGTATCGCTGCAAGTTTGCGTTCTCACGCCGACTTCATGCGCGTCCAGGCCCGGCAGATCGCCGAAGAAAAGGCCGCCAAACTGGGCGTCAAACTGGTTTTCCCCATCTTTTTCTGCATTCTTCCGTCGTTGTTTGTCGTCACGGTCGGACCCATCGCGGTCAAGATCGTTCGCGAACTGATCCCGATGATGAATGGAATGTAAAACCTGAAGTTTTAAGGGCAAACTGCCGAAGTAGTACGTAAAGACGACGATTAGGTCGCGGGATAGAGATCGCAACTGGAAAGGAGAACTCAACATGGATGCCTCGATGACTCGAATCATCTGCGTTGTGCTCGCAATCGGCCTGCTGGGTTTGATTGTGCTGCGCCGCAAGAATAACGCCGAAGAGTAACTGGAAGCTGAGTTTTGGTTGGTGCGGGTTCGCCCGCACCAACAAATGAATACGTTGAACAAGCATTGTTTATGGAGAATTGAGCAATGAAAGGCATTTTGGGCATGAAACAGGAATTTAAATCTTCCAAGTGGACTGGCGCTTTGTTGGCGCTGGCGCTTTTTACGGGCGCGATGGCGCAACAGGCTAGCGCCGCGACATTTGGCAGGCCCATCGTGATTGGCGGTCAGGCCGCCGATCTGGTTCTCGACGAGCCGCGCGGTGTTCTGTATGTCGCCAACTTCACGGCGAACCGCATCGAGGTCATGTCGCTTGAAACGGGTGTAGTCCAGACCTCGTTCAACGTGGCGCCTCAGCCTGGCTCTCTTGCTCTGTCTCCGGATCGCCGCTGGCTGCTGATTGCCCACTATGGCAACTTCGCCACGCCGAACCAGCCGCGCAATGCGCTGACGCTCATCAATCTTGAGTCGAACCAGCGGCAAACCTTTTCACTGACGGCAACGCCCCTCAGTGTCGCCTTCGGCGTCGATGGCAACGCCTTGGTAGCCACGAGCAACGCCTTCCTCGTTTTCGATCCGGTCACCGGCTCGACACGAACCTTGCAAACATTTACTGATCTCGCCATCAAGACCTTGCCGCAGCCCTTCCTGAACTATCCGCAAAACATCGTCGCCAGCTCGAGCATTTCGACCCGCGACTTTACGCGCATTTACGGTGTTCTGCAGGCTGCAACTTCCGACACTGACGTCCTGGTCTATCGCTACGACGTCAATCAGGTTCTTCTCACGGGCGGTCGTGTCTCCCAGCCCGCACTTGCCCCGCGCACGATCAGTGCCACCGCGAATGGCTCCAATATTCTGGTCGGCTGGGCGATGCTCAACGAAAAGTTCGTCAACGTGAGCCAGTTCCCCAACGCCAGTGGCGTTTTAAACGTGGGTGGTCACGTCATCGACTCTGCTCGCGGTTTGATCTACGCTCAGATGAACGAACAAACTGCAACCACGGGGACAGGAACTGGTACCGGCACAGGTGCTCCTGCTGGCGGTGGAACCCCTGGCGCTTCGATTGATCAGCCTAAAATTCTTCAGGTTCTCGATGTCGATAACCTCACCGTCCGCGAACGCATCAAGCTGACCGAAGGTCTGCAAGGTAAGGCGATTCTCAGTGCCGACGGAAGCACCATGTATGCCAGCAGCGAAAGCGGCATCATGATTCTGCCCGTTGGCGAACTGGGCCGTCAGCGCAAGGTCGTTTCAACGTCTCCTGACCTTGTCTTCCGCGGAAACTTCTGCGATCGCCGCGTTGCTGTGCAACAGTTCGTCGTAGCCGATTCCAGCGGTCAGAATGGCGATTTTATCCTCACCAACATCCCAACTGGCGTCAAAGTGGAGCCGCTGAGCGGCTTGACGCCGGCCGTGATCACCGTTTCGGTGGATCCCCTGACCTTCAGCAATACCCGCGGTACTGCCGTGCGCAGCATTTCCATCGAGTCGAACGCCTCGGTGCTGGCCTCTTCAAGTATCCGGTTGTTGATCAACTCGAAAGAACCCGATCAGCGCGGTACGACGGTGAACATCCCCGGCACCCTGGTCGACATCCTGGCCGATCCGGCTCGTGATCGCTTCTTTGTGATCCGTCAGGACACCAACAGTGTTCTCGTGTTCGATGGCACCACCTATCAGCAAATCGCCACCCTGCGCACGGGCAACACTCCCACGCAGTTGGCCTTCAGCTTCGATCGCCGCAACCTCCTGATTGGCAGCGACAACTCCCAGGTCATCTATGTTTACTCACTCGATACGCTGCAGCAACAGCCTTCGATCCAGATGCCGGGTGGCCACTATCCGCGTAGCATCGCCAGCGCAGCCGGCACGACCCTCGTCGCCAGCCGCGTAGCAGGTCCGGTTCACAAGATGTCGCGTGTTGATTTCTCTTCACGCACCGCCGTTGAACTCCCCACGCTTGATGTCTGGGAAAACAACATCGATGTGGATACGGTTCTCATCGCATCTCCGAACGGCGCCAAGATCATGGCGGCTTCGAAGACTGGCAATACGTTGTTGTTCGATGGCAATTCGAACTCTTTCGTTGCCTCGCGGCGCGACTCGCAGACTCTGGGTGGATCCTATGCCTGTTCCGCTCCGGACGTGGTGGACAGCGCGTTGGGAGTGAATTATTGCCATTGAATCACGCAGCAATTTTGAATTCAACAGAAAAATCGCGACGAGCTTGAGTTGGCGTTTTGTAGCCGAGACGCTC
>VFZU01000149.1 GCA_016870995.1 Acidobacteriota bacterium | reverse complement strand
GATGAACTCTTCTCTTTGCTCGATCACACAAGTCTCTTTCCAGGCCATCGGGTGCTTCCCCCTCCAGCCAAAAGTGTTACCTATGTGCCCGGTTTATTCCGTTACCCATGTGCCCGGTTCGGACCGGCGCGAATGCGAATTTCGAAATCAGCGTAATCAATTCTTTGCATGGGACAGGTGCATTGAAAAAAGTTTACAGATTAGCAATCCAGTATCTCGCATTGCTGCGTAACACCTTCACGAAAGGACCAACAACCAACCTAAAATGCGCAACGTACAATCGATGCTTGCAGCTGGTCTTGCTGTGATTCTAGGCCTGCCCGCGGTAGAAGTACCACTGCTGGCGGCCAACCACCGCAAGGCTCCGATTACCGCTCTCGATCACAAAGCGGACATCACAGACTTCTTCGCCTTTGTGAGCTACAACGGCAGCCAGGCCGCCAATCAAAGACCGACCAAAGCGACGTTCATCCTCTGTGTGGACCCGCTGCTTGAGCCCGCCAACGGGCCGAACTACTTTCCTTTCGATCCGGGGATTCTCTACGAGATCCGGGTCGACAACAACCATGATGCGGTAGAAGACATCCGTTTCCAGATCCAGTTTGAGACGGAACAACGGTTGCCAAGCTTGTTTACGGTAGTGGCCGGTGCGGGCGAAGGGATTCGTACCCCAGCAAATTCGCCGGCACCGATCCCTCCGGGCACCCTGCTGGTGCCGCCGCAAATCAAAGACTTTGATTCCCCTGGTCTCGGGCAGCGGCAATCCTACCGGGTGACGATGATCAAGAACGGCAATGCGACGACCTTCACCAATATTGGTGGGAAGCCGTTGTACGCTGTGCCGGCGAATGCAGGCCCGCGCACGATGGATTATCCGTCTTTGTTCAAGGCGGGTACCTACTCGCTGCCGAATGGCGTGAATGTATTCGCGGGAACCGTGGATGATCCTTTCTGGATCGACCTGGGCGTGGCGTTCGATACGTTGAACCTGCGGACGCTGGGTTCGGGAATTCCTGCTGTGTTGACGGACGATGAAGACAAGGCAGGGCAGAACTTCGCGAGCGACACTGTGTCGGGCTACGCGGTGAATGCGATCGCCATTGAAGTGCCGATCGAGATGTTGACGAGCACGGGTCGCGTAGAAGCGGCGAATGTTCCGGCTGCCACGATCGGGGCCTGGGGCACGACTTCGCGGCCTCGGCTGACGGTGCGCCGGTCTCCCAATCCTCTGACCACTGCTGGCGATCTGCGCCAGGTGCAGCGGATGGGGCAGCCCCTGTTTAACGAACTGCTGGTGGGTACAGGATCGAAGGACAAGTTCTCGATGTCAGAGCCCAAGGACGATGCGCAGTTTGCCAGCTTCGCGCTGGACCCGGTGCTAGCCAGGATCGTGAATGCCGCCTATAACGGCGTAGTTGCGATTCCAAATGCACCTCGTGTGGATCTGGTTCCGCTGGTGACTTACGCGCCGCCAATCGCGGCGATGGGGACTCCGGCAGGGCCGATTGCCGACATCCTGCGTTTGAATACGGGTGTGCCTGCGACGCCTCCTGCGCAGATCAACCGGTTGGGCTTGATCGGAGGGGATCCAGCCGGGTACCCGAACGGTCGACGCCTGCAGGACGACGTGACTGACATCGCATTGCGCGTTGTGGTGGGCGGCGTGCTGGTGCAGGGCTTCAACCGCTTCCCGAACAACAAGCTCGGGGATGGTGTGAACGTCAATGATTTTGCCTACCGCACTGAGTTTCCGTATCTGGCGGATTGCCCGTCGGGACGCGATCGGCGCCACGTCGATCCGGGTGAAACCGGCGGGGGACCGATCAAGTGAGATGGATGGCTGTAATGACCCTTCTGGGCGCGACCTTGCGCGCCCAGGGGGGCGACAGCTTCGAAGCAATCAAGGCGTCAGCACGCAGGCAGTTAGAAGCAGGAAAGCCGCTCGAAGCGTTGAAGATCGCGACAGGGATTTCGAAGCGGGCGCCCGATGATTACGAACTGCAGTATACGGTGGCGAAAGTTTATCGCTTGAGTGGGCAGTTGGAGGCGGCCGAAAAGGCGACTCAGTGGTTGCTGGATTTGCGGCCGGAGAATTTGGGCGGATTGCAGGAGGCAGCTTTGCTGCGGGAACAGTTTGGGGATCTGACTGGGGCTGTGGATCTGTTGAACATGGTGTTTCGGGCCACTCCAGCGTCGAAGTATAAAGGGCGCGCAGAGTTGTTGCTCGATATCGCGCGCATTTTCGACAAGCAAAAAATGACGAAGGAAGCCGCTCAATTGCGGCAAGAAGTTGAGAGGCTGAAAGGACTTGAGATCGCAAATGAAAAAGCTACTGCCGCTGCTGCTCACCGCTAGCCTGTATGGCCATGATCTGTATTTAATGCCGCAATCGTTCCGGCCCGTGGCTGGGTCGCGGATTCTGCTCTCGGCGCACACTGGAGATAGCTTTCCGGCCTCAGAGCAAGGCGTCGACCCGGCACGATTGACGACTGTGCCTGCACTCGATGCCAACCAGTGGCGGATTCTCGGGCGGGCGACTCACGCCACTGTAGATGTGAAAGAGGGCAGTCAGTACTTCGCCGTTTTCACGAAGCCGAAGTATCTGGAACTTGAGCCAGCCAAGTTTGAGAGCTACCTCAAAGAAGAAGGCCTCAAGCAGCAGTTGGCCGCATTTCATGGTTCCACCAAGAATAGCCGGGAGATGTATACGAAGTTTGCCAAGACTTATCTGGTGGCGGGAGAACCGACTGGTTACAAGATGCCGCTTGGTTTGAAGATTGAGATCGTGCCGCTGGCGGATCCGGCAGGATTGAAGGCTGGTGATTCGTTGCCGATCCAGTTGCTGTTTGATGGCAAACCTTGCGGAGATGTGCAGGTGGAGGTGGCAACGAGCAAAGATCTGCGGACCAAGGCGACGATGCGCATTGCGGGCCGAACGGACGCCGAGGGCAAGCTGAATGTGCCAGTAATGGAAGCGGGAAAGATCCGGTTGCATGCAGTGCATATGTTGGCGGTAAAGCAAGCGACGCACGATTGGGAAAGCTATTGGGCGAGCCTCACATTTGAAGTAACCAGCAAGGGTACGGCGGAATCCAATAACCTATCGAACAGGTGATTCCTTTCCTTGCAACGCTATTTTTAGTGCCCGGCTCGCATGAGCTGGCAACCCCCGGCCCGGTCAGCATGAAGCTGCCCGGGTCGGACTACATTCATTTGCGGTTTAAGTCGCTGCTGACGAATGGATATTGGAAGCCACCGAGTGTGAAGTTGCCGCATGCGGGGACGTATTGGATTTCTGCGGCGACGAAATCGGTGGTGAGGAGCATTCCGGCCGAGGCCTTCAACCAACTGGTGGTGCAGGATGGCTTGACGATGGTGGAGCAATACCGGAAGCAATACAAGCAGACAGGTCAGCCGGGTCGAATTGTGACCTCAGACTTTGCCAAGACGATGGTGACAGTCGGACCGCCGGAACCGATTCAGCCGGTAGAGTTGAATCTGCCGATCGAGTTCATTCTGCGCTATCCGCAGCTGGTGCAGTTGAACTTTCGCGGGCAGCCGATCGAGGGCGTGCAAGTCAGTTTGAATGGTAAGCCAATTGGACGTACGAATGGGGCGGGACAGTTGGCGCTGCCGTTGTTGAACATGCCCTCGAAGCTGACGGCGACTGTGGTGCGTGTGTATCCCGATCAGAGTACTGCGCCTTGGGAGTTTTTCAATGCTTCGTTGACGCTGCCGCCGCTCAGCCAGCGTCAAGCCACCATCGATTACCGTGAGCTACCCGGTGAGGAACTGTGGCGCGGTGAGGTAAAAGGTGACCGCGTCGGCGCTGTCATCGCCGGTGCCGAAGCGCTGGGCGGGCGTTTTGCGGGTGAGTTGCTCGAGGGGATCGATATCGGCTTCCTGGAATGGAATGCTGCAAGCGTCAACGCTGAACCATTTGGCCAAGGCGTAAGTCTTGGGAATGACCTCGGCTTAGGAAGCTCCAGAGTGAACCGATTCCTGCCAAGCTTGTACACCCCCAAGCAATGAGAGGCCATTTTTCGATGCGTCGTTCACGCTGCTGCCGCTAAACCAGCGTCAGGCCACCATCGACTATCGTGAGTTGCCCAGTGATGAATTGTGGCGCGGTGAGGTAAAAGGTAACTGCGTCGGCAATGTCATCGCCGGTGCCGAAGCGCTGGGCTGGCGTTTTGTGGAGGAGTTGCTGAAGGGGTTCGGTATCGGCTTCCTCAAAGGGGATGGCGCCGGGGGCGACGCTGTTGACACTGATCTTGGGGGCCCAGGCGCGGGCCATGGCGCGAGTCATGTGAATGACACCGGCTTTGGAGGCGCAGTAGTGAACATACTCGGGCCAGGCTTCAATTCCGCCAATCGATGAGATGTTGACGATGCGGCCGCCATCGGTGGATTGGAGCATTTGGCGGGCGGCCTGTTGGGCGCAAAAGAAATAGGCCTTGAGATTGGTGGAGTGGATGAAATCCCAGTCGGCTTCGGTGACCAACAGGGGATCAATTTTGGTGAAGCGGGCTGCATTGTTGACGAGGGCATCGAGGGGGCCCACTTCTCTGAAGAGGCGCTCGATCTCACTCACTTTGGACAAGTCGGCCTGGTAGATGGGGGCGTTGCCACATTGGGCGCTGACGGCTTCGGCTTCTTCGCGGGAGTTGCCATAATGGATGCGCACTAGCGCACCCTCGTTGTGTAGGCGAATCGCGATGGCTTTGCCGATGCGGCGGGCAGCGCCAGTGATGAGGATCTTTTTGCCGGAAAGGGGGCTGAATGCCATATGCCCATCAATAACACGCTGAGCCGGAGGAGCCTGCTGCTGGCTGCCGCGGCCCGATGGCTGGTATCGAGGCCATCACTCGTGGGCCGGCGCATCACTTCTTCGGCTAATACGGGATCCCGCCATGGAGCCGATCGCAGAAGCTGATGATTTGCCGCGAAGCCACCTTTCAGGACAGGCTGCCGGAAGGTAAGGAGACGGCCGGAGTGATGTTGATCGAGACGGCGACGCGCAAGATGTCGCGCATCGCCGAAACCAGAGCCTGGAACCTGCAGCAAGGTGCGATGCTGCACTGGAATCCGCAGCGGCCCAACGACGAAATCCTCTTTAACGATGCGATCGAAGGGCAATTGAGAACGGTTGTGCTGAACATCCACAACGGGAAGCGCAGGATTTTGCCGATGGCGCTGGCGGGAGTGGCGAACCGGGGCGGGCTTGCGCTTTGTTTGAATTATGCGAGGCTCGCGAAGCTGCGACCGGTGGTAGGCATTCGTGGGGTTCAAGATTCGTCGTCGGCAGTGAACCATCCAGAAGACGATGGGGCGTTTTTGATGGACCTTGAAACCGGGAAGACCAAGATTGTTTTGAGAGTGGCGGAGACGTTTCGCCGCCTGAAGGATCGGCAACCGGAATTGGCAGAGCGGGCAATGTTCTTTAATCACACCGTGTTCTCGAAAGATGACCGGAGGTTCTTTGTGTTGTCGCGCTGCTTTGAAAAGGGGCGGCTCGAAAGCGCAATGTTTTCAGCCAACGTCGATGGCAGCGATGTGCGCGAGGCTGTGCCTTATGGGCGCGGAATTTCGCACTTTGACTGGAAGAACGGCAAAGAAATTCTGGCGACATTTCGCGATGAGCTACGCAAGGTCAGGCACTATCTGTTTGAAGATGGCAAACAGGAGTTCAAGGTGCTCGGAAGGGATTTCTTTGGCGGAGATGGGCATTGCAGCTACTCGCCGGATTCAAGGTGGATCGTATCGGATGCCAACCACGCCGAGGACCAGACCAAAGAGTTGCTGCTGTTCCATCCAGAAACAGAGAAAGGCTACAGCCTGGGTCGGCAGAAGGTGGGCCAATACCTGACGGGCGACACTCGGTGTGATCTGCATCCCCGGTTTTCGCGCGACGGCAAACAAATTTGCTTCGACTCGATTGCCGAGGACGGCACCCGGCAGGTGCATCTAGCCACGCTCAACCTTTAGGATAGAGACATGACTCGCCGTTCGATCTTCAGCCTAGCAGCCGCGCCACTTTTGGCCCAGCAAACGAAACCGGAAGAACATGCGGGGCATGGATGCACGCCACCGCCAACGGCTGGGGCGCCTTCCCTGCCCGCCAAACTGCTTGGCGGCATGGGGCAGATCAACTTTCCGATTACGATCAGCGAGCACATCGGCTTGTTGTACTTCCAGCAAGGTGTGGCGCAGCTGCACTCGTTCTGGGCGCGGGAGGCGGAGCGGAGCTTCCTGATGGCGGCTAGCGTAGACCCGACTTCACCGATGCCATGGTGGGGCGTTGCGATGGCAGCGGCGGGAGACTTTCGGCCGAAGTTTCAGCAGGAGCATCTGGACCATATCTACGGCAAGCAGCCAAGGACAAGCCCGCGTGCAACGGCCGCTGCGGCGAAGGCGAAGGAACTAGCGGCGAAACATCCGCGGTTGCAGGCCATCGAGAAATTGTATGTGGAATCGATTCAGGGCAAGTGCGACCCGAATCATCCAAATCCGGATGTAGCCTACACCGATGGGCTGCGCAAGATTCTGGCCGTGTACCCACAAGAGATCGAGGCACGGTTGTATCTGGCGCTGGCAACGATGCGAGGATTTGGCCAGCCTGATAAGAAGCCCATGCACGGGACGATGGAAGCCGTAGGGATTTTGAGGGAATTGCTTCCTGAGGCACCGGAACATCCGGGGCTGCATCACTACATCATCCATGGGTTCGAGGGATCGAGTTTCGCCGCCGAAGCGTGGCCGAGCTGCCAGGCTTATGCGCGACTCGTTCCGCTGATTCCGCATGCGCAGCATATGCCCGGACACATCTATGCGCAGACGGGCAAGCTGAAGGAAGCACAGCAGTCATTCATGAACTGCATGAGGCTTGAGTTGCAGTACATGAAGGAAGACAAGGAGTATGGCAACGGGCATCATGGCCATAACGTGCACTTCCTCGCGATGGTGTACTCGATGGACAACCAGCCGCAGAAGGCGCTGGATTGTGCGCGGCACTTGCTTGAGTTTGGTGATCGACCGGCAGACCTGGCCAAGCCGGATCAAATGCAGGGTGCGTATCGGCAAGGCTTCTTTGCGGCACAGCGGACCATTGTGCAGCATGAGATGTGGGATCTGGCGAGCAACGAAAAGCTATTGCCGAATATTCAGCAACCGCGATTTCAAGCATGGCGCCATTGGGTGCTGGCCTTGGCCGCGATGAACAAAGATAAGGATGCCTCGAAAGCCAAGGTGCAGATGCAGGCGATGGACAAAGCGATTGGTGAGTTTCTTCGCTTGACGAACTATCCGGTGCCGGAAGAACTGGTTGTGGCGCGACTCGAGTTGGACGGGCATTATTTGTGGCTGAAGGGCGAACCCCATCACGCGATTGAAAGGCTTGAGGAGGCTCAGGTGCGCGAGCGGCAATTGCGCTACACGGAACCGACCTGGTATCCGCGGCCGATTGCGGAGGTCCTGAAGAAGTTGAACCCAGAGAACACGAACTCCGGAGCGAATGACTGAGAACTAATGACTGAGATTATTGGCGCGAGTCTGGCAGGGTCGGCCGCGGCGCTTGAGCTTCTGAGGCTCGGCGAGCCGGTGACGCTGATTGAAAAGTCCAAGTTCCCCAGGCATAAAGTGTGCGGTGAGTTTCTAGATGCCGCCGCGGTGAAGTTACTGAAGGATGTGCCACTCGAAGGTACGCCGATTACGGAGTCGGCGTTGATTTGGGAGAATGCCTCGAAGCGATTTTCTTTGCCGGTGGCAGCATTAGGAATCAGCCGATACCGACTGGATGAAGTGCTGCTGCAGGCCGCGTTAAGCCGTGGCGCCGTGTTGCGGGAAGAGGCTGCCAAGCCGCACGCCAAGGCGATCGTCGCACATGGACGCAAGCCGCTGAGCCAGCGCGGCCAGAGGTTGTTTGGCTACAAGGCGCACTTCAAAGGGCCGTTTAATCATGCGGTCGAATTGTACTTCAAAGGGGTTGGCTATACGGGGATCAATCCGATCGAAGATGGCATGACGAATGTCTGTGGGATTGCGCGGGAAGAAGATCTGAAGGCGGCAGGGTTTGATGGAGATGAGTTTCTGTCGCGGCAGCCACATGTGGCGGCGAGACTGCAAGGATTGAGACGAAAGATGGACTGGTTATTCACCGGGCCTCTCTTTTATGGACCGACGGAGGCGACCATCGGATACCCGTGCGGGGATGCGTTGAGCTTTGTCGATCCGTTTACCGGCTCGGGGATGTTGTGCGCCGTAGCGACAGGACAGTTGGCGGCACGGTCTGTTGTTGAAGGGTTCAGCAGCGAGCAACACATTGCGGCCTGCCGCAAAATGCTGCTGCCGGCGTTTCGTTGGTCAACTCTACTGCGCAAGTCGTTGACGTGGCCGGGTGTGCCGTCTTTGGCGAAGCTGGTGCCCGGGGAAATCCTATACAAGCAATCGAGGCCTTGGAATTTTTCAATAATTCATTCATGATGGAGGCCTATGTTGAATGCGCTCGAGTATTTGTTTCTACTTCGATACAACCTCTTGCTGCTGGTGGTGTTTCACGCGATCGTATGGCTGAGCTTAAAGCCTTCGTCGCCGCTAGCGCCGATGATCCGGGGGATGTTTGAACTGACGCCCAGGAGGGCGGGTGCGGTTACGGCTGGTGCCGCGATGTTCGCCTGCGAGTTGGTGTTGATGTCGGATATGGTGTTGCAGTTTGCACCACTGCGGTTTGGGATCGAAGAGGTGCCGGAGTGGCCGTTCTATGTCATCGCGAGCATTGCCAGCCTGGGAGTGTTGGGCTTGGCGGTGAGGCTGGTACGCGAAGGCTTTCGACCGCTGGCGAATGCAATCTGGGTTTCGTTGGGCATCGTGTTTGCCGTGGGCGTGGCGTGGGGCGTGGATTATGTGAAGGACTTTCTCCCTTGTCAGGATTTGCTGACGGCAGCCTTCCGATTCTCGAAGGATGGTTATCTCGATATGGGGGGGCAGATCTTCAGTGCGCACTCGATGCTGGTGTATGTCGGGTTGTCCTATCTGTTGGCGTATCTAGTGGTGGGGTTGTGGATGGGCAACCGGATCAAGAAATTCGAGACGCTGAAGAAGCCCGTACCGATTCCGGCCTTGGGGTGGGTGATGGCCTTGCTGCTGTTGAGCGCGTTGGTGTTGAATGCGCTGAGCTTCTTTCTGGATAAATTTCATGTGGCTCTTTTGCCAGTGATGCTGGGAGTGGGGGCTTTGTTTTACACGATGCTGGGGCGATTGTTCATTGAGCCACACACTTACCGGGCTTTTCCTGCGCGGGAACACTGGGCGAACGTAGTGAGGCCGAAGCCAGCTGATGTGCTCAAACGAGTGGAGGGTGGCAAGGCGGTTGTGATCTGTGCGAGTGGGGGCGGCATCCATGCGGCGGCGTGGTCGGCGGCGCTACTTGAAGAAATGGAGCGCCGGAGTGCGAAGTTCTCGCAGCATCTGTTCCGCTCCGGACGTGGTGGACAGCGCGTTGGGAGTGAATTATTGCCATTGAATCACGCAGCAATTTTGAATTCAACAGAAAAATCGCGACGAGCTTGAGTTGGCGTTTTGTAGCCGAGACG
>VFZU01000148.1 GCA_016870995.1 Acidobacteriota bacterium | reverse complement strand
CGTCCTGCCGCCTCTCGCCTTCGACGATAACGCCACGGCCCCGCCGCTGTCAAACTCCCGCCCCTAGCCGCCTCCCGTCTACGGCCCCGTTGTAGGTCAAATGCAGAGCCTTCCACATGGCCGCAAACTGCCCGCGTGCGTCCTTTTCGGCTTTGAGTAGCGGGTTGATGTGGGCAATCTTCCCTTCGCCGCCAATCATCATTCCTTCACGGTCGATAGCTTCACGGCAAGCCTCGGCGCGATCCAGCGCCCTGAGTGCCTGAATGAACATTTGCCGCCGCTCAGGACTACGCGCCTGTGTCGCTGCTAGGTCATTCCAGAGTTGTTGTGATGCCTTTGAGAGACTCTCCGGAATCGGGATTGGTTGAGGTTGTTTTGGTGAATTCATATGTACCTTTCAATTGATTGAGGGGAAGTCATGCAACTGCGGCGGCGTTTTCCGGCTTCATCGCGCGGTTTTTGGGAGTTAGGCCTGAACTTTCCCCGCGCCCCTCCCCGTCGCCTTGCAGATGCCCGCTATTGAGCCACAAACGCTCGCCATTGCATCGCTGCCGACGTCCGCGCCCTTACCGCCTGCGCTCCGCGCGAATGTCACGCAGCGCCGCTGTGACGTGTTGCCCGTCGCGGATCTCGCGGAGTGCCTTCAGCACATCGCCGCCAGTGTCGCCCTTACCGCTGCTACTATTCGGCACCACGGCTTCAATGGTTGCTGCCTCATTCGCGGGGAATGTGACGACGGACACCTCATACAGCTTGATTTCCTTCAGCAGTTTGACTTTTCGCGTCGCGTCCCATTCGTCCTTGATGGTCCTGTAGCCAATCGAAAGGCCCTTTACTACGCCAGCACGAAGCAGCGCCAACGCCTCACGGCCTTGCGTCACGGTGTCAAGGATGCGGCCACGGATAGCTAGCCCCTTGCTTGTCTCGAAAACTTCGCCGCTACCGATGGGTTGCTTCTGGTCGTGTTGCCAGAGGATCGGCACATTCGCGCCGCGTTCGCTTATCGTCTTGGTAAACGCTCCCGGCTCGACGATATCGCCATAGCTATCGACATTGCCGTATACGCTGGCAATGCCTTCAAATACGCCGCTGGCACCGTCGGCCAGCTTGATTTCAAGTGATAACTGTTTCAGTTCGTTCATGCCTTCACCTCCATTTGTTGAATGGCCTGTTGAATCTGTTGCATTGCCGTCTTCAATTTTTCGCGCTCTTCCGCCGGGATCTCGCGAGTGCCAATATCCATCGCCACATTCGCAAGCCCCCGGCACATATCGGCTGTGGCCCCATCCAGCTCAGGATCACGCGCCATGCTCAGCAATCGCCGCGTTGCGTTCGCTGCCCGCTCTCGCCTGCTAAACGGTATCGTCGATTTCAGCATCATGCGGCCTCCTTCAAACGGTTCGCTACGTCGGCCCCGTCGCTATATTGGTCCAGCCTCAGGTTTTGGATAAGCTCATAGCGGCACGCGTAAACTACATCCGCATCAAGCCCCGCCGTCTGCATCGCCAACTCCAGCGCGTCGCCTTGCTTGCAAAGCTCGGTAGCCGATTCAAGCAGGTCCATAGTTTTCCGCTGAAGCTCGGAAGTAACGCCCGTCAGCCTCCCAGCCACCGCCCGCGATAGCTGCTTCTTCGCCTTTTCGCTTTCATGGCTTGCCGCCTGCGCCAGTCTGGGCAGTTGATCCCGCCGCTTGGCAAGTGCTGCAATAGCGTCCTGTCGGCTGTTCGATTGCATCTTCAGCTCGACGCCGTGAATAACGCGCGTCTCAATTGCGTCAGGTTCGCTCTGCAGCCTCTCGATAGCCGCTATGATGTGCCCGCGCTCTGCGTTGAGTTCATCGACCTTGTTGATGGCGTCGACCATTGCTTGTCGTTCAATTGGGCAAGCTTTGAGAGCCGCCAAAATTTCTTTTTCAAATTGCATGTGTTTTGTGCTTTCTCCGCCGTCTCGGCGGTGTGTATTTGGTGCGACCCATTGGTGCCGCTCTTCGTCAAAGCTCTTTGATTCTTGGCTCGCGCTCGCCGTCATCCCAGCGATGAATGAGCCGCCGCGCTCCCGGTGGCACTGGAAACGCCCTCATGCGCTCAACCTCGGCACGCCCCGGCCATGCGTTTGCCTTGACCTGAATCAATGCCAAGCCCGCCGCCCCGATGCCCACAAGGTCGAAAACGCCTTTCGATGCCGCCGCGCGAATTACCTCGAAGCCCTCATCTCGAAGTAGCTGTATGCTCTTGTACTCGCAACGTCGGCCCTTTGCTGCACGGTTCATGCGGCCACCGCCCCGGCCTCAGTGCTTCGCCGTTCCAGATGCGCCAGCCCCAGCGCTGCCAGCGCCTCGGACAATTCTTCAGACGATGCCGTAGAGGGTGCGATGATGGCCCCGCCGTCGTCGGTGATCCTTAGGCGCACCTTGAGCCGTTGCAAGGCCAATAAGCCCGGTTCAATGCCAGCACGCTTACTGTCGGCACGCTTGCCACTCTGCGGCCATTCGTGAGCCGTCGAGACCCGCCACCATTGCCGCGTGCGAGTAGTAGAGGTTTCAGCGAATCTCATGACATTGCCGACTTCCACCGCCGCCGCCCTTTGCATCCGGTTCTGGCAGATCAAAAACTCCACGGCATAGGACGGCCACTTCGTGATGTCGCCGGGTAGCTCCGGCCCGCGCGGGGTCATTCTCCACACTCCCCGGCTAGCGTTTTAGGCCCCTCAAGGGTAGATCTTTGTCCCATTGCGAGTGAGTTCCTTTGAGTTTGTTTGAGTGGGTGAAGTGTGACGGCTGTGACGGCTGTGACGGGTCTACCACTTATTTCTATATTTCGATTCCTATGGAAAGTTGTGAAATACCCGTCACGTCCGTCACACGTAATCATTTCCGCCCCCTTCCGCATCGGGCAAAAGGCTAATTCCGTGGTAGGTTGCACCAAGCCTTCCCTTGCGTTTCTCGATGCCTCTGGAGGCGAAGTATTCGGCCACAATTGCCGCAGACCGCTCCTTCTCGCCGGATTCTGCACACCACGCCCGGTAAGCATCCTGAAGCCGCTTCGCCGCAACGGTTGCGCCGTCGGTGAATATGAGGCGATCCTCGACAAATCGGCCCAACTGATCGCTTTGTCGCCTGTATTCGTCGGTGGCCTCGGTTACGACCTCCGGTGCATCAAGGCCCATCTCGAAGTAACGCTTTGCGCCAGCCACAACCCACGCTAGAATCCCCTCCCGCTCGGCCTTCAGCTTTTGCGGGAGCGTCACGTCTTCCCGGCCCGCAAACGAGACCTTGAAGGGTATCAGCCGCATACGCCGCCAAATCGCCGTTTCCGTGCCACTAATTTCCGGCGCGTGGTTGGTACTCAAGACCAACTTCGCCACGCTCTTAAACGTGATCGGGTTTTGATGGAGCACTCTGGCGGAAATGGTGTCGCCACCGCTCAGACGCTTCACCAACGCCTCATCAAATGGCGTGTTCCGGTTCGCCTCCTGACTGAAGACGAAACGCTTGCCCCGCATTAGCGCCACATCAGGACGCGGCCTTTGCGGATCGTGAGCCTTTGCCAGCGTCTCTGCCGCGATGGCTAGACCATACTCACCGAACACTTCGGCCAACGCTTCGATAACCAAACTTTTGCCGTTGCGCCCGGTGCCAATCAGCATGTGAAAAACATGCTCGCGGATTAAGCCCGTCGAAGCATAGCCCATCACGCGATGAAGATATTCAACCAACTCGGGATTCGGTGCGAAAATCTGGCCGATGGTATTGGTCCAGATCCGTGCGGGTGCCGATGCCGAATAGGGGATGTCGATGAGCCGCGTTATGAAGTCTCCGGCCCGGTGCGGGTGAAGCTCACCAGTGCGGAGGTTTAGCGTACCGTTTGCGACGTTGAGAAGCTCGCCATCGGTGTCGAATTTGTCGGAGGTTGTGCCTATAGATTCCACCGCCGCCAGACGCGACAATACGGCCTTCGTACCTGGGTCCAGTTGGACACGCCAGCCCGCCTTCATCGCATGCTTGGAGTGTCCGGCAGGCATCCCCGGCGCTCGCTCATAGATATCGCGGCCCACGTCCAGAATAAGGCGCTCGACGATTTTGTTAGCCGCCTCGCCGCGTATCCACCGCCGCCCGTCGAAGGCCAGAAACTCGCCTGTATCAAGCGCTCGCCGTATCCCGTCGCCGTGGATCTTCGCCACCAGTGCCGCCAAGCCAGCGTCGGTAAAATCTAGCTCGGTAAATTCGGCAATTGTGCCTTGTGACTCTTCGACCTTTGCTAGCGCAGTTGACGGTGTCCACGTCGGAGTTTCCGCTACCAACGCATCAAGTTGCTCCCGTGTGCCGCCAGCCTCAACCCAATCAGTGATGTCGCCTTTCTCCGGCAGGTCCGGCAATTCAACTAGCTTCACTGACGCCGCAATCGGCTTCAAGATCGCCGCCACTTCCGCCGCAAATTTCCGGCCTGCCATGTCGTTATCGGACAAAATCACAATCTTATGGTTCGCGAAGCCGTCCAGCCAATCGGCAAACTGGTCAGCCTTCGACGCGCCGCCAGCTTTGCACGTCGCAACGAATCCCAATCTCTCGACCGTTAAGACGTCTTTTTCGCCCTCGACAACAAAAACGGGTTCGTTCGGATCAGCGGCTAACAGTCTGGGCAAATGGAAAGGTACGCGCTCAATATCCTCGACGCCATCAGCCCATCCGCCGCGCCCGTTTGGTCGCTCCATCACGAAGGTCTTATCGCGTCCCTTGTAGCCCGGTTCTTTGCGAACGACGCGGTACACCACTTCGCCGTCTTCGCTCTCGTAGTCATAAAAAGCAACGGGCCTGGGCTCACCCCTCGGCTTTACTGGCTCAACCTCGGCACAGCCGAAGACCTCGGCAACCCGCTGAACGCGGTCCTGAAACGGCCCGATACCCTCAAGCTGGCCCACCCAATCAAACACATCGCCCGACGCGCCACAAGCGAAGCAGTTAAATACTCCCTTTGGCTCATTGACGCTGAGAGATGGGTTCTTGTCGCCGTGGATGGGGCAAAGCCCAATGTATTCGCCGCGCTGCCCACTCTTGAGCTTTACCCGCTCACCAGCAGTGCGCCGGACTAACTCGACAATGTTCGATTGCCGCTTAACCTGCCCCGCATCTAGCCGGAAGTTCGCCCCGGCTTCGTGCGTCCTCGCGACGCTCGACGCCACCACTCTACACGACCTCCGCAGGCACAACCCGCCGCGCGTCAACAAAGGCCCGCAAGTCCCCCGGATCGTACAGGACACGTGCACCGATCTTTCGATAAATCGGTCCGCCCTGCTTCAGCCAGCGCCACCGCCGGATGGTCGCAACAGAAACGCCAAGCTGCCTCGCGGCCTCGCGTTCGTTCAACAGATTTAAGCTATGGTCCATTTTTCGCCTCTCTGAGAGCCAATTAGCAATGGCTCTATGTAGCGATAGTGGCCTAGTTTTCCTTGAATAGCACGGGACAAACTCCGGGTGTGCTCATTTGTCCCCGTTGCTTTGCTTCCGCCTTTTACGAAGTTCGGGCAACTCCAGATCTAGCGCTGCCGCTAGCCGTTGCACAGCCTTCTTTACTGCATCCTCGGTAACCCTACCCCCGATGCCATCCGCGCTGATGTCTCGATAACTCAATCCTCGGCAGAAGCGCATAACTAGCCACCGCGCGTGGATAACCTCCACGTTCCGCGCTTTGGTTAGTCCGTGCTGTTTTGCTTTCGCTTCAATGCCCGCCAAGTGCTCCGTGATTGCCCGCTTATACGACGTTTCCAAAGCTGCTAAATAGTCACCCAGGTACTCCCCTGTCAACTCAAAGCCACGATACTCGAATCGGAAGGGGGGAGACTCAACCACCCAGCCTGCTCTGTCCCGATCACCGTGGTATCCATTTCGGTACAGCTCAGGGTGTCTCTCGAAGGATCGCAGGCAATCCAATAGCTCATCGACCACCCAATCTATAGCTAGGTTGTACCGCCCCAGCCAAGCCAAGAACGCATCGCGGAATGGCTTTAGGTCGGGAAGGTAATCTTCGTCACAGAGCCGCAAGTGGGAAGCGCTTATGCGATGGACCATGCGCCCTTCACCATCTCGCTGAAAGCAGGCGAATACCGCTAATGAAACCTTCCGTTCCCGGACGGCAAACCGCTGTAGTAGTTCTTCGCGAAATGCTTCATCTTCCGCCGCCACAAGTGCAGTGCCTCTTAGCGCCTTTATCTCGAAGCGTATTTGGCCCGTCAACTCACCAAAGGCGTCAGGGAATTGCCGGAAGAATTCCTCCAGCA
The DNA here is from genome assembly GCA_016870995.1 of Acidobacteriota bacterium. GTDB lineage: Bacteria > Acidobacteriota > Terriglobia > Bryobacterales > Bryobacteraceae > Bryobacter. The sequence continues at coordinate 3,636 of VFZU01000148.1, read as the reverse complement.
CTTCCGCACGCCAGTGCTGCAACTCGTCGCCCTCAATATACTCGGCCCCATCGAATGAACGAACCTTAGTGGGCTGCGTAGCCATATAGCCACCTCCGCGATACCTGAAAAGGAATCGACCGCCAGCGCGTCAGGTTCACACGCGTTTCCAGCTGTCTCTGTGACGACTAGAGAGTTCGCGCCAAGCTGTAAAGCAAGGCTATTCCAGAGATGAGCTAAAGAGATTGCTATCTGATCCATTGAAGAAACACACTGTCAAAAAGGTGCTTTTTCATTACTCGGACATTCACTGAAGGCCAAACGCCAAGCATTCTGTAAACGCTCATCAACTGCTGATTTAGAACGAGGCAGCTTAAAGTTTTCATCGCCAACCCAGTCTGAAGAGATTCTGAAGCCAGTCTTACTGAAATTGCGAATATCAATTGATAGTGGCACTAGTCCAATGAAAGCGGCAAAGCCTCTCAGACCTTTGTCCGCTCCTTTCAACAGAACACTTGACATCACACACTTGTTCTTCCCGTTCGCTCCTGAAACCCAATAATAGTTCCTATCACCTTCTACATCGGCTTTGACTGTATAGTTCATCACTTGTTCCAGTACGGTTTTCTTCCTCGCAGCATAGTTTTGCCACGCTGCTTCCGCCACGGCCTTTTCTGCGGCTTCTTTTTTTACGGCATCTTGCTTAGCAGCAGCGGCTTTTTCAGAAGCAACTTTGTCGGCAGCAGCTTTCTCGGCGGTAGCCTTGTCGGCAGCAGCTTTCTCAGCAGTCACTTTGAGACAGCCTTTGAGCGACAAACGCTGCAGCGAAATGAAACTGGAGAGAGGTTTGAGATCTTCCACCTTTTCGCAAAAAGTCAGATCTAATCGTTTGAGATCCTGTAGGCCTGAGAGAGGACGGAGTGTCAAGACGTCCAAACTTCGTCCAGCGGATTCATAGTATCTCGACCTTCAGTTAAGCCCTTCGCCTCGATATAAGGTTGCTTTGCCCAAGGCGCGCAGCGGTCAAGGCCAAGCGCACGTAGCCTCGGTCGTGTAGCGGGCTGTGAGCTGCGTCTGGTCAGGATCACGCTCCAGCACTTCTTCGTCACGCATCAGCGGGACACCCGGCAATGTACGGTAACGCTCCAAAGCCCTCGGCGGCTGATCGCCTACCTGCCTTTTCGGAAGTGCCACTTCGAAGCATATTGCGAACCGACCTTCTACGTCAGTCGTAGAGCACTTCCGCGGAAGGCCAAATGTTGTAGGTTTAAGTGCGCGGTTTTTGGGAGCACGTCATTCCCTTACTGTGGGAGGTTCATCTTTTCTAGGCGGCTTCGGAAGAAGTTCTCCGTCTCCTTGTCCTGAAAGTAGACATAGCACCCGAGCATGCCACGGGTAAGAAGAACGCGATAAGTATTTTTTACTAGATCGACGAATCGCTCACGGGAACGCCGGACATCACGGTCTTGGGATGCAGTTGGTTGCCCGACCCATCCTTTTGCTGGCCTATAAACAAGATCGGTCCCGAAGATGACACCGATGAAGTCAAACTCAAACCCCTGTGCGGTATAGACGCAGCCGACCTGCTCGACCCCACCCGGATCGTACGCCCACAAGTTGGACTCAGGGATTCCATCCGCGAGATGCCCCGCATTCGGTCGCGCGTTCCAGGGTCGCGTAAAGGAGCCAACTTGAACGTCGTGTACCAGCGTTCCATCCGATCTGGGCTTCGACCAAGGCCAGCAGAATCCCGCACTGAGTCGAGCCTTCTTGCCCTCTTGGCCTTTGCCCCTTATCCATTCATCCAACTGCTCAGGGCTATCAGCGATTCGAAATTCGAACGGCTCCTCAAGATTCCACAGCACGTTTGCCGTTCGTTCGATTTCCAGTGTGTTGTTGACCCAGTTGATGAATCCATCACTGCCCGAGCACCGAAACTGCGCTTCAAGTTGGTACTCGACAACAGAAGCGCCGCGCCCTTGCGCGGCATCCCTGATGTACTGAGACGAACCGATCTCGCCGGGCTTGACCACCTGGCGATCATCCACAAAAAACACTGTCACCTTCCCAGCGTCGAGAAGTTCATCGATCTGGGGCTTGCCCGTACGCTCTGCTGCCGGTGTCCACTGATTGTAGGAAGCAAGCCGGACACGGTGCGCCTCATCGCCGATGATCACATCGACAGCATCCCTCTCCGCTCTCATATATCCATTGAAGTAGCGGAACTGTTGCGCTGCCCTACGCCCAACGATTTCACGTAGGGTTGTCGTGAACGCCCGCGATCCCGTTGCGTAGTGAGCGTTTAAGCCCAACGCAGCCAACCTGGACATGAGGTTCAAGGCAATGACTGACTTACCCGTCCCGGGTCCGCCTTTGATGATGACTGTTCTCTTCTCCCGCTCGCGAAAACCTTCTGATAAGCAGTTGAGAACTGATTCGAAGACCACAAGCTGCTCGTCCAACAATGTGTACTCCGGTTTTTCCGCCAAGATTCCAGACACATGTTCCAGTAGCTTTTTGCTTGCCTTGTACTTGCTCTTTTCAATTCGCTCGAGAACTTCCTCGCCGTGCCCTCTCTCCAGGCGGTTTCTAAGAAACGAAGTCAACTCCTTGACGTGCGTTGCCGCAAACGTCGGAGCAAGATCGAGCACCGTCTTGTATCTCTGAGCGAACAAGCTGTCTCCTGGAACTGGTTCATAGTTGTGCAGGTATGCACAGCTCGCCAGTGAAATGGATTTTTCATCTTCGTGAAAAGCGGTGTGGCCGTCCTGGAGGTAGCACTGATACTGGTAGACCTGCGCTGAGGGATGAAGCACATCTCGATTGCCGCCGCCAACGAACGCGACGACTTTGTCGCCGTACGCCTCCCGACACGTTTCCCACTGCTTCAATTCGACAATGACGGCACCATCTCGACCCTGCCCGTCTCTTCCGCTAATCAAGCAATCCAATCGCTTGCTCGTTTGTGGAAGCTGGTATTCCAACAGCACGCCGTGATCCTGAAGATCAGCATGCTCGAAGACCTGACACATCGCTCGCAGCGAGTTGCGCCACGAGTTGACTTCTGGCGGCTGGGGTTGATAGCGGAAATGAGCGAAGAACGCGTCACTGAGCTTGCCAGCGATCCGGTTGTGGACCGAATCGTCGATCAGGCCTTTGGTGCTGCCCGAGTAGAGTCTCATAGTTCGGTGTATTTCTTGTTCGAGCCTCGGGCTTGCGCCACCGGATACTTCACCGCGTTCTTCTGGAGCTTCTGCTCAATCGCATCCGTCAAGTTAACGCCAACGTTGTCGGCTAGTTCAAATAAGTACATGGCCACATCAGCGAGTTCCTCAGCCAGCCGCTCTTGCTTCGCAGCTGCGACTTCCTCCATCTCCGTGGTATTCTTCCATAGGAACAGTTCTTGGAGTTCTGCGGCTTCGATCGCCAAGGCAGTGGCCATATCCTTGTGGTTGTGGAATTGAGCCCAGTCGCGCTCGTCGCGAAAGGCTTTGATCTTGGCCGTAAGCTCTTGAATTGTCATCGCTTCTTCCTGATGCTCTCAAAATAGCTTTCCACAATGCTAGCCTTAAAGGCATTCTAGGCGCGCATCAGCTATGCGGTATTGGTGGGTCAATCAAAACCAAACCTATCGCCCACGCGCCAAGGTCGAGTCTA
>VFZU01000147.1 GCA_016870995.1 Acidobacteriota bacterium | reverse complement strand
CGTCGCGATTTTTCTGTTGAATTCAAAATTGCTGCGTGATTCAATGGCAATAATTCACTCCCAACGCGCTGTCCACCACGTCCGGAGCGGAACAGACGTAGGGTTAGCCGACTGTTTCCTCGCGGGACCATCGCGATTGCCATAGCAGCCAACATAGGTGACTCTGCAGTTCTTTCCTTTGATTCTTGCTTTCCGGACAGCGTAGTAGGAGTTCAGGTCAATCCAGACTTAGGTAGCGCCGGCTTCGTAGCTGAGTGGTTGCTGTTCCAGCGACCTCGACTCCTTGCCAGCGCGCCGGAGACCGCACAGAAAAACATTAACTTGGAAACTCTGCGTCCACTTCCGATAATCCAGCCGCCCTTAGAACTGCAGGCGCAGTTTTCTGCCTGCAGGGCTGCTGCGCTAGCTCAAAGAGAACGCTTGAACAGCCTTGCGGAAGATGCCGATTGTCTCCGGCGAAGCTTGGTTAATTCCTTCTTCCGCTGAAGGCGTGACTACTCGTCGCTTCTTATGTCCTCCTCCACTAATCCGCAAGGTGGGGTTGTTCCGCGACTTTCGAGTCATCCAACTCAAGTTGTCGGCAGACAACCTGAGTTTAAGATACGACGATCAGCCCACAAGAGCAGTTTATTGTTTTCAATAGCTTATCGTTTGGCGCGTCACATGCTTCTATCTTAGCTGCATGTTCAAGTTCATCCACGCAGCCGACATTCACATCGACAGTCCATTACGCGGCCTTGCAACTTTTGAAGGCGCTCCCGTCGAGCGAATTCGATCCGCCACTCGTGAAGCTTTCCGCAACCTCGTTCAACTCGCCATCCAAGAACAGGTCGCCTTCGTCTTGATCGCTGGCGATCTCTGGGATGGAGATTGGCCCGACTCCGCCCCGGGGCTATTCTTCATCCAACAAGCTGCCCGGCTCGGCAAGGCTGGCATTCCGATCTTCGTCGTGAAAGGCAATCACGATGCCGAGAGCAAGGTGACGAGCGCCATTCGCCATTGGCCCGAGAATGTGACTTTCTTCGGCCACAAGAAGCCGCACACGGCAAATCTGGACCGGTGGAACGTCGCAATCCATGGCCAAAGCTATGGCGAGCCGCAGGTCACGCAAGATCTTTCGGAAAAGTTCTCAGCCCCAGTGGCTGGTGCCTTCAATATCGGGCTTCTCCACACCTGTCTGGAGGACGGGACTACAACTTACGCTCCGGCCCGTGTCGACAGATTGGCCGCGCATGGGTATGAGTATTGGGCGCTCGGACACATCCACCAGCGCCAGGACTTCAGCCGTGTCGGCGTTCACATCTCATTCCCTGGCAACTCGCAGGGACGGTCGATTCGGGAGACAGGCCCCAAGGGATGCTCTCTGGTGACCGTGGAAGACGACCACACGGTGACTTCGCAGTTTGAGGAGCTTGACGTGGTTCGTTGGCAGGAACTCACTATCGCTACCGATGACGCAGGGCTGGAACGTGACGTCCGTGAGGCGCTGGAGTGCACGGTCGCGAAATGCGAAGGCCGACTTCTCGCAGTCCGCCTTCAACTGATCGGCAACTTAAACAGTGGCCAGTCCCTTCGAGACAGACTGGATGGCGTTGCGGTCGAAGTCGGAGACGTTTGGCTCGAAAAGATTCTAGTTACTCCGCCCGCACGCGACAGCGAAACATCCATGACCGGCGCGTTGCCGCCACTAGTCGCCGATGAAATCCAAAGGATTGTCGAAACTTTGCAAACAGACGATAGCGCCGTCGCTGAATGGATGGCTGACTTTGCCGAACTGCGTGGACGCTTCTCTGGTGAACTCGGCGAAACCGAGGCAATGCAAGCATTGAGCGAAAAGCAGGCGTTTCGCGACCTGCTCAAAAAGGTGGGAGGGCAACTGGCATGAAACTCATTCAACTGAATCTTCGGGCCTATGGCCCGTTCACAAACAAAGTCATCGAGTTCGATGGCGTCGCAGAACTTGGACGTCCCGGGCTGCACATCGTGCTTGGGGCGAACGAAGCGGGTAAAAGCACTACGCTACGGGCGCTGCGGGCCGTGCTCTTCGGCATGACAGAAAAGCGTGACGCACATCTTCATCGCATGGATATGCTGCGGGTGGGGCTCAAGCTGCGAACAGGGAGCGGCGAAGTCCTGAATGTAGAACGCAGTAAAGGAAAGGGTGCCAGGAGTCTGGTTTTTGTCGATTCGGAAAAGCCGGTGCCGGTTGAAGAATGGGCGCGGGTTCTGCCAGTTGAAAGTGCGGAACTATTCGAGCAGATGTTTGGGCTGAACTACGAGCGACTGCTCGAAGGCGGAAGGCAGCTTGCCGAGGGCAAGAACGATGTCGGCAAGGCCCTTCTAGCGGCGGCGGGAGATCTCGGCCAAACCGTCTCGCAAATGCAGGAGGGGAAGGATCGCGCAGAAGCAATCTACAGCCCGCGGGCAACATCTTCAAAATTGCGGAAAGCATTCACCGCCTACCAGGAAGCCGACAGGGCCTTCCGCGCTGAACGCTACACATCCCGCGAATACAAAGATGCAGTCACTCGACGGGAGGAATTGGAAGAAGAGCTTAAACAGATCGGCTCCGAGCGAATCTGCCTAACCGAAGATTTAAACAGGCTCACCCGCCTGCAAACCGCGGCACCCCATGTGCGCAGACTTCTAGAGGACGAGAAAGCAATGGAAGCTTTTGCTGGTGGCGTTCTGCTGGCTGTGGATTTTGAAAAACGTTATACCAACGCCCTCGCGGGCTTGAAGAATGCTGAAGAGCGGCGCGAGGACGCGACGTCCGAATTGGAACGGTTGAACCGCGAACTCAACAACATTCCCCGTGACCCTGTTCTGGCGGGGCTGGTTGCGGAGATCGATCGCTATAAGGACTTGTCCGGCATGATTTCTGCCGCCCGAATCGATTGCCCCAAACGCGAGGCGGAATGGAAGACTCTGTCCATTGCCCGCGAAGCTTTGTCCGCACGGCTTGGCATCCCGGCAGAGGCTACTCCGCGATTGCTCGTGGAGCAACGCAAACGGATTGAGTTGCTAGCCAGCAAAAAGCTTGTGCTCGATGCGAAGCAAGCCGAATTGCCGAACAAAGTCTCCAGCTTCGAGTTGAGCCTTGCCGAATCTCAGAACCGATTCAACAACCTTCCGCCGGAAGTCGATACTACCGGACTGGCCGACCTGTTAGGCCAAGTTCGCGCGAAGAAGCAGACAGAACTCGAAGCAAAACGTTGGCGCACAGAACGCGACGATTTGGCGGATCGATTGCAAAGTGCTGTTACGGCGCTGCAGCTTTGGAATGGTACCGCAGAAGAGCTGGAAACTTTGCGCGTACCTTTGAATGCTTCGGTTACTGAATTCGCGGATCGATTTAGTCGGCATCAAATGCGATCCCAGCAATTGATGGAGGATCATCGTACCCTGACCGCTGGAGTTGAAAACTGCGCAAGGAAGTTGGACCAGTTGGAGCAGCAGCAGTCGATACCAACGGAGTCGGAACTCCTCGATGCGCGGGCACACCGCGATCATGGCTGGACTGCCATCAAAGACCGTTGGATCAACGGATTAATAAGCGACTCGGCTGAGGCCACTTTCCTCAAAGGCTCTGCAAAGGCTCTACCGGAAGCCTATGAACAGGCAGTGGTAAGTGCGGACTCTTTGGCGGATCAGCTGCGCCTTGAGGCGGAACGTGTCGAACAAAAGCGCAGCGCCATTTCTGCACTGCAAGCGGCTAAGCAATCACTCGCCGCCAAGGGGCTAGAGGTCGACCGTCAAAACAGCGAGTTCGTGAGCCTCGAATCGGAATGGAAAGCCATCTGGGCAGATGCACAGATCCAACCGAGAACTCCCAAGGAGATGCAGGAATGGTTGGCCGAGCGCATCAAGCTCATCGAACAGTTGAGAGATCTGAACCGGCTGAATGCGAAGGTGACGGAGACGGAATCCGAGGTAATTCAGTGCGAGGAGCTCTTGGCTGCGGCATTGGGCGAGAACCCGCAACTGGGCTTAACGCACTTGATGAATCGGGCAGAGGCACGCGTGCGCGAAGAAACAGAGAATCGCAAGACGCGCATCGAGGCCAATGGGAAGATCCGCCAGTTCAAGTCCAGTCTGGAAGCGGCGCTGGATGAGCAACGGCGCAATACCGGTGAACTGGAAAGCTGGAGCGTCGCCTGGGCGGAGGCTTTGTTAGGTCTACCAGTCACCAGTTCCGCTGATCCTGCCGCGGTCCAAGAGGTGATGAAGCTCATCGACGAGGTGCATTCCAAGTCAGTGGAAATGGGAGCACTGGAGTATCGTATCGGCGCGATGAGAAAAGATGAAACCGATTACGTGGAGGCGGTTCGTGGTCTTGCGGTGTCAGCTGGCCGACACGATTTGGCCGAGTCCGACGCTTTGATCGCCATAGGCGAACTTCAAAAGTTGGCGCGAGCCGCTCAGGAGAACGAAACAAAGGCTGCGGGCTTCACCGAAAACCTTGGTAGAGAAAAGCAAAAACTGGAGGAGGCACAAAAAGTCATCGCGCGACAGGAGGCGGCCTTGGAATCGGTCCGGCAGGAGGCCCAGGCTCCGACCGTGAGCGCTCTGCCGGAAGTGATCCAATCGAGCAAGACTCATCATGAGCTGCGGGACAAAGTTTCGGGGCACAGGAACGCTCTGGCCGACTCCTGTGGCAACGATGGGTTAGCCGCTTTTGTCGCGCAGGTCCAGTCCGTCAATCTGGACCTCCTCCCAATGGAGCTGGATCGCATTCGCGCGGAGATCAACAAGCTGGAAGATTCAAAGGCAAAGTGCGTGAGCGACAGGGACGGCATCGACCGGGAGTTCCAGATACGCGAAGCCGCCACCGCGCTGAATGCGGCGGCATTCCAGAAATCCTCGGCCGCCGCCAGAATTGATGCACTCACAACTGAATATCTCGAACTGCAAATTGGCGCGACGCTATTGACGAAGGCCATTGCGCTTTACCGGGAAAAGAATCAGGATCCGCTGCTGAAGCTCGCAGGAGAGTATTTCTCCACACTGACCTGCGGAGCGTTTTCGGCGCTCCTCATCGATCACGAGGGAGATCAGCGATCCCTTCGCGGCGTTCGCTCCGCGACCGGAGAACACCTCGATCTGGACGCGATGAGCGATGGCACGCGAGACCAACTCTTCCTCGCCCTGCGCCTCGCCTACATCGAAACCCAATGCGATAAGGGAATGCCATGCCCTGTAATTCTGGATGATGTCCTGATGGCTTTCGACGACGCCCGCACTGCCGCCGCACTGCGGGCGATCAGAGACTTGTCACGCAAAACTCAGGTCCTGATTTTCACCCACCATGCCCATCAAACAGCAATTGCAGAGACTACGTTAGAGCCAGGCGAATACAAGCTTCACCTTCTCACACCAGCAACTACCGACAGCTCGCACCGCCAAGGGGCCCAAGCATGACATCCATCGCTGTTTCGCCACGCCCCAGAGCACCTGATATTGCGTCATCTTGCGTTGACTGAGGAAGATTCCCTTCAGAGCAGGAAGCTCATGGGGTGATCTGATGTGGTAGCCTCCGCCTATGGAAGTCAATCTCCATGTGGCCAGAACCAAGCTATCTCAACTCGTGGAGTGCGCAATCGCGGGTGAGGAAGTCATCATCGCCAAAGCGGGAAAACCCATGGTAAGGCTGGTTCCCATTAGGCCCAAACCCAAGCGCGTTCTCGGTTCGGCAACTGGCACCATCACTTACAAAGAAGGTTGGGATGATCCCGTGACGCTCGGGCCACCCAATGCTCAAAATCGATGATTTCATCCTAAAGCGGCAACCCTCCGCCATCGTCCCGAACATTAAGCCCAACGGGATTCACAACCCTCTAAACTTTTTATTTCCTTTCCCCTCAACAAATCCCCTTCCCTCAAACATTAAGCCGCCCCACCCCCATGCCACCCTGTGTCCGTGGAAAACTCAACTCCCAACACGAACCAGGGTGCGCTGCCACCCCGCAAGAAGACCATGTCCGATGCGGCGCTTGCCGCCAATCGCGCCAATGCCAAAAAGTCCACCGGCCCCCGCACGGACGCCGGTAAACTCAGGTCCGCCTCCAACGCTCTCCAGCACGGCCTCTACAGCTTCGCCCGCTTCAAGCACTTCATCGAAAACAAAGATGTCGCCCGCGAACTGCTCTGCAACCTGCTCAAGCAGTTCGGCCCCATCACCCCCTCTGAGCACCTGCTCACTCAGCAAATCTTCCACCTCCAGCTCCGCTTCTTCCAGATAGAAGCTCTCTACAGCAAGGCCATGCAGCCTGGCCCCGACGCCATCCTGAAAAAAGCACCCGCCATACTGCCCCAACTCTTGCGCGAGCTCAACAACCTCCCCACCCGCATCCAGCGCGCCATCAAGGCACTCCACGCCGAGATCGCCCGCCGCCCGGAACAGGTCGAAGCCGATTCAATGGATTTCGAAATCGAACCCATCCCCGATCACGATCCAATGCCCCAACCGGAAGAAACAAAGCCATTTGATGTCCACACGGAATTGGCCAAACTCCTCGCCAAACGGGTCCTCGAACGCCGCTCCTCAGTCGCGGCTGAGCCCCAACCAAATCCAGAATTCAAAAACGAACCCATTCCAACACAAGACGCCCCGCCCGACCCGTCCGAGTAACAGACGGTCAGCCAGAAAAACTCCGGAGAGGTACCCACTCCTCGCAAGATCTTTGACAGCACCCATACTTCGCACGCGCCCTGCCCGCCTTCAGGCCCAACGCCACACCTGCGTCCCGGGCCTGAACCGCGGATAGCGGACCAGCAACTCAGCAGCCCAATCCGCAGCGTCTTCATGTACGATCTATATCAACAGATGGCGCCCTCAAAACCGAACCTCCTCTTCCTCATCGCAGACGATCATGCCGGCTACGTCATGGGCCGCCACACGCCCAACCTGGAGCGCCTCGCCACGCAAGGCACTCGCTTCGCCAACAATATTTGCAATTCCCCCGTCTGCACGCCCTCGCGCCAATCCATCCTCACAGGCCTGTACCCACACGCAGTCGGCGTCACAACCCTCAAAACTCCCCTGAGCGAAACGAAGCCAACCCTCGCCAAGCTGCTCCAAAATGACGGCTATCAAACCGCCACCTTCGGCAAGATGCACTTCAACGCGCCCGGCAAAGACGGCATGCACGGCTTCTCCCACGCCATGACCGAAGATCGAATCAATCGGGGCTGGCAGCAATCCGTCACCCGGCCCCGCCCACCCTGGCGTCCCTTCCGGGATCCCGCCAGCCAATGGCTCAACTCGGCGAAACAAGCCCTTCCCTATAACGACGAGGAAATGCGCTCCTCCTGGCAACTCACTCAGGCCAAGCGCTGGCTCGACACCAATCATAAAAACGCCCCCTTCGCCATGTGGTTCAGCATTCAGGAACCCCACTCCCCCTTCGACTTCCCCACCGAAGACCAGCAACTCTACGATCCGCGCCGGGTCAAGGTCCCCAAAGTAGGCCCTGAGGACGCCTGGCAGATCCCTAACATTTTCCGCTCCCTCAACACCGAGCAGAAGCAAGGCATCATCGCCGCCTACTACACCAGCGCCCACTACCTCGACCGCACCATGGGCCGCATGCTCGCTCATCTCGACCAGCTCAACCTTGCGGAAAACACCCTCGTCGTCTACATGGCCGACCACGGTTACTCCCTTGGCCACCATGGCCGCTTTGAAAAACACTGCTTTTACCAACCCGCCATGCATGTCCCGCTCATCTTCCGCTTCCCAGGCAAAATCGCGACGAACAAAACCGTCCGTCACTACACGGAATCGGTAGACGTGGCTACTACCATCTCCCGGCTGCTCAACCTGAAAGACCGGCTGCCCGTAACCCACGGTCGCGACCTCTTCACGGCTCCTGCAAGAGATGAAATATTCAGCGTATATCTCGAAAACGAAGAGGCTTGCCTTCTCTGGGATCGCTGGAAACTGATCTACACCACCGGTCAACGAAAGCGCGATGACGGTTACCTGACCGACAACCCTACCCCCGGCAAAATCGTCCGCCTCTATGACCGCAAGCAAGACCCCGACGAGTTCACCAATGTCGCCTCGAAACACCCCGCTCTGGTTCAAACCCTGACCCACAAACTAGAGCAGAAATTTCTCGCCACTCACCCTGAACCCGGCCTCACCCTCGACGCCTACCTCCGCCCCCGCGATGTTGGTTAAGACAATTCATTTTTCGCGAAACCTTTGTTTTCTAAAGGGGTTAAAATGATTGTGACGCCCGCGATGAGCCTCGAACGCGATGCCGAATTAATGCTCCGCGTCCGCGAAGGCGACGAAACCTCGTTCGCCCTTCTGCTTGAGAAACACCGCAAGCCTGTCATCCATTTTTTATACCGAATGGTACAGAATCAAGCCGTCGCCGAAGAACTCGCTCAGGAAGTCTTTCTGCGGGTCTACCGGAGCCGGGAGTCTTACGAGCCGACGGCCAAGTTCACTACCTGGCTTTTCCGTATCACCACGCATCTGGCTCTCAACCACGTTCGGGATCGCCGCAAGGACAAGCTCCACGATTCCATCGACGAAAAGGTGGAAGAAGGTGCCCCCCGGCAATTAGCCGACCGCGAGGCGAACGTTGAGCAGCAAATGCTCCGTCAAGCCCGCCTCGGCCAAATCAAAGCAGCCGTCGACGAGTTGCCCGAAAAGCAACGAGGCGCTGTTCTGATGCACAAGTATCAAGAAATGGACTACTCGCAGATCGCCGCGGTCCTTGGCATCTCCGAATCCGCTGTTAAGAGTTTGTTGTTCCGCGCTTATGAATCGCTCCGCTCCCGGCTGAGACATTTCAGCCCCGGCGGGACTGGACAGAAGGTCAATTGAGGAGGCACCCCATGAACTGTGTATTGAACCAAGAAGAACAGGAAGAACTACTCCTCGGCTACACCTGCGCACACCTTGACGCGGATACGGCACGGACCTACGAACGCCACCTGAAATCCTGCCCGCAGTGTCAGAAACTTGTTGAACTTCAACTGATGCTCAACAGCACCTTTGAAGACTGGACGGCTCCGGATCCCAGTCCGAACTTCGATGCGAAACTGTTCGCTCAAATCCGTGCGGAACAAGTCAATGCGACGCCTTGGTGGCAGGCACTGTTTGGCTGGAAGCTTCTGGTGCCTGCGGCCCTGGCCGCCACTCTGCTGATCGTATTCCTCGTTCGTAAGCCAGAACCCACCGCTGTGGTGGAAGCAATTCCGACAGAACAAATTGAAAAGGTTGAACAGGCTCTCGAAGACTTTGAGGCCCTCCACGCCATCTCGGAAGCGCCTGCTAAGGAAGCCTTGTGAAACCGCTCCTTCTAATTCTGTTTAGCATTTCAATTGCCAATGCCCAAGAGGCGGCAAGCTTGATTGAGCGCCTCAACGACATGACTCCATCGGAACGTCAGCGCGTTCTCAATTGCATGCCACGCGCTCGCCGCGAAATGCTGGAGCGACGGATCAACAACTGGAACAAGATCGATCCGGCCGCCAAGGAAAAGCTGCGAAGAGAGTTTGCACTCCTCCAGCAGCTGCCTCCCGAGCGACAAGACGCCGCCCGCCGCACCCTCCGGCAAATCTCTGATCTTCCAGAAGATCGGCGAAAAGCGGTCCGTGCAGCCATTCATCATCTTCGGCAGCAAACCGCTGAAATGCAGCAGCGCAAGACAAGCTCGCGCGCCTTCCGCGAACGCTTCAGTGAAGAGGAGCGGAAGTTGGTTACCGATGCGGTCAGCCTTCTGCCGCCGGCTCAAGCAGAAGACCCAAAGGAAACCGCACATTAAAGTTCTCATCTCAGCGACATCGGGACGATGAGACAAGAAGTGCCAAAACTATTTGGCACTGAGTCTCGTCCGTGCCTGAACTTTCAAAATCGGTTTCTCTAGAATTTCTGTCCTAACCTGCATTGATTTTGTCGGGTAAACCCGGTGTTTTCACTTTTGCCCAATTTAATTCGGCGGCTTCGAGGCTCTGGCCCAATTTAGCCCTCGGCATGTCCCTTGCAGAATTCGAACCCTCACTGCAAACACAACCGTCCGAACTCGATTTCAGCCAATCCGGTCTTAGGCGCTACCTAAAATGCCAATGGAAAAACAGGGATGGGGCCACAATCGCTGTTTTTGAAGACGTAACATTCTCAAGACTTCAAAATCAACTTCGGTTAAGTATTAAGAGTTCTGCAAAAAGGAAATGGGTCATGCTAAACCTTTCACAAATCCGTTAGCGGCGGAGAAAGAGGAAAGGCAGATGACCCGAAAGCAGAATAGCGCAAAAGCGGACTGGAAGGCAGTGATGGGCCAGGACG
>VFZU01000146.1 GCA_016870995.1 Acidobacteriota bacterium | reverse complement strand
GAAGCGTTCTTGGATACACTCTGTCATAGCGAAGGCCTCTCTTCCTGATGCTCTAACTGACTCTAGACAAATCAGTTATGCCACGGTTGGAGGCCTTTTCCCAGTTATTTGTGAGAAATCCGGGCTAGGCGTCTATGCCATTCATGCGGATGTATCGAAGGAAGACGACGTCAAGCGCACCATGGAGGAAACTCTCGCTGAATTTGGTCATCTCGATATTCTTGTCAACAACGCTGGCTTTGGTGTTTTCCATGAGCTGCTCGACCAGGATCTCGCGAGTTTCGAAGCGGTCATGGCAACCAATGTCACCGGGGCGATGCTGATGGCACGCGAGGCTGCCCGCCATTTTGTCGAACGCAATCAAGGCAACCTGATCAACATGGCTTCCACTGCCGCTCTTCGAGGCGCGCCTCGCGGCACTGCCTACTATGCGAGCAAGTTTGCCCTGCGCGGCATGACGGAGTGTTGGCGCGCTAAACTACGCAAGCACAACGTTCGCGTCATGCTGGTCAACCCCAGTGAAGTGGTCACGGGCTTTTTCGATACCGCTGGCCTACCTCAGCACGCCAACGATTCCAAGCTACGCGGGGAAGAAATTGCCCATGCTGTCAAATCGATTCTCGAGATGGACGATCGCGGCTTCACCACCGAACTAACGGTATTTGCCACCAATCCCCACGACTAGGCAGGTTTGACGACATAGTCCCAGCCGAAGCCGGGCTTATCAAGCGGCCTCATGTAGATCCCTTCGGGGCCGCGGGAAATCGCGTAGTTTTCTTCGAAGATATCCAGCACTTCTTTAGGGGCTCCAGGAGGAGGCAGGAACAACTCCGCCCAAGGGGAATTCACAGTCGAGAGGATGAAATGGCTCGACCCATTCAGTCCGCCACCATGCGGAATGACCGGTATATCGTACGCCGCAGCCATCGCTGCGATCCGTCTCATCTCTGTCAAGCCGCCGCACCAGTTCATATCAGGCTGCCAGATTTCGGCGCCATTATGTTCAAGCAATTGCCTGAATCCGTAGCGGCCATACTCATGCTCCCCGGTTGCAATTCGGGTTGATTTAACTCCCGCCTTAAGCCGCCCAAAGCCGGCGTAGTCGTGAGGTTGCAAGACCTCTTCCATCCAGTAAATCCTGTAGGGCGCCATCATCTCGGCCATCTCGATGGTGTATCGCTCTGTCCATGCCATCCAGCAATCCAGCATGATTTCGCCATTCGGCCCCAGGGCCTTGCGTGCCCGCTTCACCAACTCAAGGTTTTTGGCCATTCCCTCGCGTCCATCCGCCGGCCCGTGCGGGATTGCGAGCTTCAGCTTTGTATAGCCAAACTCAATGTGCTGCTCGATGTCATTGCCAGTGCAATAGGCCGGAATCCGCTCTTTGGTTTCTCCACCAAGCAGCTTGTACACGGGCACATTCAAGGCCTTGCCAACGATGTCCCAGAGCGCCAGATCTACGGCACTAATGGCGTTCATCGTCACGCCCATCCGCCCATAGTGCATCGTTGACCGCCAACAGATATCCCAGTTCCGCTCGATGTCGAAAGGGTCGCGCCCCATGAGCAACTTTGCCAGATGGTCCACAACAATGGGCCCGCCGCCTGGTCCTCCGTTGCCGTAACCGACAATCCCCTTGTCGGTCGTAATCTCCACAGTGAAGCTCGGAACCTTGCCAGCATCTGGAAAGAAGAGTTCCCGCCGCGCTTTAAACTCCCCGTACACCGACATCGGATTGGCAACTTCCGCGAACTGCGTCGACCAAGCTCCCGGAGCCGGCTTAAAGGCCGGGTAAGGCTTCTTCGGTGTGACATTGACCAGCCGGATGCCGGTGATCTTGAGTTTGGATTTCTCCTGAGCCCATCCTAGTGCCGGCAATGCCAGCAGTTCACGTCTACGCATGCGGAAAGTATATTCCAATGGCGTTACTCTGTATGTTATGTCCTTTTCCGCGGTGATCACCGCTGCCGCGCCGAAACAGCGGCATCTGTTGCATCAAACACTGGCCAAAGAAGATGCTCAACTGGAGACCATTGCGCAGTTTGCGATTCAGTTGTTGATGCCTGGCGATCACGAGCCCTTGGTGGATCGCGTCGCGATCATCATCCCAAAGGGAGATCGCGAGAGGTTTCCCGAGCATCGCAACATCACTTTGATCGAGCAGGAACCGCCATTAGGCTATGTCCAAGCTCTCTACCAGGCGCGCGAATTCGTCGGGGACGCTCCATTTGTTCATGTCGTCGGGGACCACTTTTACCTGGCCAATCAAGGGCCTGCCTGGACATTGGCCGAAGCATTGATTGAGGTGTTTCGCCAGGAAGGCTCCAGCGTTTCTGCCGTACAGCCCACACGCGAATCGCTCCTGCCATACTTCGGGGCGGTTGCCGGTGCTCCCAAAGTTGGCAAATCAGCCTTGCCACTTTACTCGATCGATACGGTTGTCGAAAAGCCCACACCGACTGAAGCTGAGCAGCGGCTCATCGTTCCGAGCTTGCGGGCCGGACATTACCTTTGCTTCTTTGGGCTGCATGTGTTCACGCCCACGTTGATGCAGATCTTGAAAGAAGGCTTCGATTCCGGCAATCCACCTGCCACTTTGTCCGATGCTCTTCAAACTCTGGCAAGCCGCTAGGCGCTGCTTGCCACAATCCTCCCCGGCACTCGCTTCGACCTGGGTGCGCGCTACGGCATTCTTCAAGCTCAATTGGCGCTGGCACTGAAGGGGCGTGATCGTGAAGAAATTCTGGCCTTGATTCTGGAGTTGCTTGCGCGATAACGACGGTTTTTGAAGAACTGGTCGCAGGCAAGTCACTGTCTGAGCTAAAGACTGAAGCAAACCGACTGGAGAACCTGCGGCAATCCACCAGCAATCTTTATGACAAAGTTCGGGCCCTGATGTTCCTGAGCAATCTGCATCAGTATCATCTGGTGCCACTTGCTACAGGTACTGAACCGCTTCCCTACGACGCGATTGAGAAGATCCGTAATCGACACTTTGAAGGTGCGGTTGCCGATCTCCTGCGCATGGAAAGTTTCAGCCCTGCCATTTCGAGCGGACTTGCCGCTGCTTATCGCGGCCTCGCCTTTCAAACCCTTGCCGAACAAGTTCGTCGCAGTGTGCGTAGTTTTCCCGGGAACCAGTGGATGTTCCGAACAGGGCATTACAGTGACTATCCGATGCGACTCCGACGGGAACTCCTTGAAGGGCAACCCTATCCTGTTCTGCACGAAAAGACTCCTGTCCGCATGGACCTGAGCCACAGTGCCTGGAGCGACATCTTCTTTCTTGCAATGGATTACCCGGAAGGTGCGCGCGTGATCAACATTTCGGTCGATCTCGCCAATCGCGGCAGTGGGCAAGACCCCAAGCCGCCGGTTGAGGCGTTTATCCGCGTTATTGATGAGCCCGTTCTCCGACTTGCCAGTGTGGATCTTGAAGCTCGTGCCGATATTTCCACAATCGACGAAATCTTCGATTTCGGCGCAGATTATCTTGGCCTTCTCAAAGCGGCCGTTATTGCCAGTGGATTGATTCCATCTGGATTTGAAGGAAGTCGGCAATCTCTTGGCGAAATCCTCCATCAGCTGACGGGTAGCTGGGAACTAGGACTCGAAGTGGTTAGCCAGGTGAATGACATCCCGAAGGGGAGTCGCCTTGCCGTTTCGACCAATTTGCTAGGCTCGCTGATCACGGCGCTAATGCGCGCCACCGGTCAGATTCGCAATCTCACCGGTCCGCTTGAAGAATCGGACCGACGTCAAGTTGCGGCACGCGCGATTCTGGGTGAGTGGCTTGGTGGTTCGGGCGGAGGTTGGCAGGATTCTGGAGGAGTTTGGCCAGGCATCAAGCTGATTGAAGGCGTTCTTGAACCGCTTGACAGCGTGAGCCGAGGACAGCTCCTGCCGCGCCATACTCTGCTTGAATCAGGCATTGATGCTGCGGCCCAGAGCAGCCTTGAGGCCTCCCTCGTTTTGGTGCATGGCGGAATGAGTCAGGACGTTGGGCCAATTTTGGAAATGTGCACAGAGCGGTACTTGCTGCGCACTCCGAAAGAATGGCAAGGCCGACAGGAAGCGATGCGGATCTTCGACGAACTGCTTGCCGCGTTGCGGCAAGGCAACATCCGTGAGTTGGCGAGATTGACACAAGCGAACTACGACGGTCCGATCCAAACGATCATTCCATGGGCTGCCAATGCCTACACTGAGGCATTGATCACAGCTTGCCGTGATCAATTCGGAGAGCAGTTTTGGGGTTTCTGGATGCTTGGCGGGATGAGCGGCGGCGGCATGGGTTTCGTGTTTGATCCATCGATTCGAGACGCGGCGGCCTCGGCGATGGTTGAGATTCTGGCAACGGTCAAGAAGCGATTCGAACACGCGATTCCATTCGCCATTACTCCTGTGGTTTATGAGTTTGCGATCAACCGCGATGGCACCAATGCGACTCTGAAGAAGCAAGACAAGGCGCTAGTGAGCCGCAAGTATCATCTCTTTACCGTGCCGTCTTTGCTTCGTGTTCCGGCTGCTCAGTTGCCGGAAGAACGGCGCAGCGAATTGGGTCGCGTAGCCGAGAGTTATCCCGATCTCACTGCCGGGCTCTTTGAGCGGTTGTTCCCGAAAGAACAAAGCAACACAAAGTCCGGAGAAGATTTGGATCAGCTCCTCGCGACATTGGGCTTTGATCCGCTCGTCCATGAACGACTGCGAGCAGACTATTTGACGAACCGGATCGGGTTGGCCAAGAACATCTTGCCATCCAACGTTTCGATACAGAATGCCCGGCCTGGCGACTTGACGCCTGTGGATCCCAAGAAGGCAGCAACTGGCTTGCGCGCCCTGCATCACGGCGAAGTTGCGGTTGTCACCCTCGCTGGCGGTGTCGGCAGCCGTTGGACCAAAGGTGCGGGAACGGTCAAGGCGCTGATTCCTTTTCACCGGTTTCAGGGCAAGTACTTCCACTTTCTCGAAGTCCACCTGGCGAAGACGGCAGCCGCCCGACAGCGGTTCGGAGTTGCCATTCCTCATATTGTGACCACCAGCTATCTGACGGCTGAGCCGATCGAGAAGAGCTTGAACCTGAAGGACGTGTATGTCTCGCGAGGCCGCAGTATCGGGCTGCGGTTGATCCCCACCATCGCGGACCTGCGTTACCTCTGGGAAGTGCAGCCGCAGCAGCAGCTCGATGAGCAGAAGCAGAAGGTGCGGGCCAGCGGCCGGGCTGGATTGATGCGTTGGGTGGAGCAAATGCGCGAGGCCAGCGACTATCGTGCCAACCTTCCTCATCAATGCATCCATCCGGTCGGGCATTGGTTTGAGATTCCCAACCTGTTACGCAACGGACTGTTGAGCCGATTGCTTCAAGAGCGACCTCAGTTGCAGTACCTGCTGATGCACAATGTCGATACTCTGGGGGCTACACTCGATGAAGCCCTGTTGGGGACTCACATTGAGAGCGGTTCGGCCTTCACTGTCGAAGTTGTCAGAAAGCAGTTTGGCGACCATGGCGGAAGCCTGGCGCGTGTAGACGGCAAGGTTCGCCTTGTCGAAGGTTTAGCATTGCCAGGGGAAGACGTCGAATCCTCACTGAGCTACTACAACGCCAGCACTTACTGGATCACGATTGATCGGATGCTGGCCGCGTTCGGCCTGACCCGGGATTCTCTGCAGCAACCCGCTGTTGTGGATGAGGCAGTTCGCCGAACCGCGCAACGCGTGCCCAGCTACATCACGATCAAAGACGTTAAGAAGCGTTGGGGCCGCGGGCAGGAAGACGTGTACCCGGTGGCTCAATTCGAAAAGCTCTGGGGGCGACATGACGGCACTTGAAGAGGTGCCGTGCAGTTACGTGGAAGTGCCGCGCCGCAGAGGCCAACAACTGAAAGAAGTGGCCCAGCTGGACACTTGGCTCAGGGACGGTTCGGCTGCGGAGATTGAGGCAAGTCTTTAATCGCGTTCCAAAGGTGAGTGGCGAGTTCGTGACGACGGAGGACGGGAGATTCCAGACTGGCCAGCTCTGCTGCGGGTTGTTTTCCCGCCTCTTTGAGAGCCTCATACAAGTCTCGCGCGGTGGCTGGCTTTGCGCCCTCGCCTCGGCCCGCAGTAAAAGGCAGTCTTGCATTGAGCAGGGCCATGTACATCTCTCCGCGAGTGATGGGCTGGTTCGCCTCGAAGTTCGAATCACCGAGTACAATGCCGCGGGCGGCTAGCAGATTTACCGCCTCAAACCAGGGGTCTGCCGGTGAGACATCCGTGTAAGGCCATAAGGCAATTCGGCCAGTTTCAACGATGGCCCGCTGAAGTGCTGCCAGGCGCACTGGGTCGGCCAGCAATGCCCTTGGCTCGAGACCAGACTGCAAGACGGCGGAGGCGAACCAGGCTGCCAGTTTGCCTCGACCCTGAATGGTGTTGCCTTCGGCCTTGAGGCAAAGAGATGAGCCGCAGGCTGCGGAGTTGGTTGAGTCGTCGCGGGTAGGAACCAGGATCAGCCTGGGCCGAAGTGCCAGCGATGACTGCCCTCGAACGAGCGTAACCGCAGGAGGGATTTGAGGATCTTTCAGACGGTAGCCGATGTACTGGCGAACGCGGGGCGGCAAGTCTTTGACAGCAGAATCGTGAACCAGGGCGATGCGCTCTACCTTGAGCCGGGCTGCCTCGGCCGCAGCTTCGGGACTTCCGATGACCAGCAAATCCAGTGGGGCGGGCGCCTGCAGCAGGAAGGCTAGTAGCGATACACTTTGAAGAAATCCCATGCGACTCTCTCTTTTGTTCTTTGCCTCTCTTGCGCTTTTGCCAGCTCAGGATTCGCCAGCAGTCACGCCTCCGGTTGGGCGGGAACAGCACCGTTCCATGATCGTATCGAAGTTTGGCATTGTGGCGGCGCCCCAGTTTCTGGCATCGCAAGCGGGTGTGCGCATCCTCGAGCAAGGCGGCAACGCGATTGACGCTGCGATCGCGGCCAACGCGCTTGTCGGCTTGACGCAGCCATACGTGAACGGCATCGGCGGCGATCTGTTCGCCATCTATTACGAAGCCAAGACGGGCAAGTTGTATGGCCTGAATGCCAGCGGATGGACTCCGAAGGCACTCACCATTGAGTACCTCAAGAGCAAGAACATCGAGAAGCTGGACCCGGTCGGCGTGCACACGATCACGGTGCCTGGCGCGGTCGCCGGATGGGATGCATTGCGCAAGCGCTTTGGCACGATGCCCTTCAGCAAGCTGCTCGCGCCGACGATCTGGTATGCCGAGAACGGATTCGCGTTTCCTGAATGGGGTGCTCGGTCATGGCTGAGCCAGAAGCTGATGAAGCAGCCCGGCTATGCCAATACCTATTCGCCTTCGGGCAAGCGGCCTGAGGTTGGCGACACCTTCAAGAATCCTGCGCTGGCCGAATCGTTGCGGCAAATTGCGGCCAATGGCAAGGACGCTTACTACAAAGGCAGCATTGCCTCCAACCTGGTGAAGTTCCTGCAAGAGCAGGGAGGCACCCATACGCTGGCTGATTTTGCGGAATATGAGCCGGAATGGGTGGAGCCGATTTCTACGACCTACCGTGGCTGGAAGGTTTTTGAGTTGCCACCGAACGGGCAGGGGATTGCGGCGCTGTCGATGCTGAACATCATGGAGAATTTTCCGATCGCCGATTATGGACACAATTCGGCGGCGGCTTTGCATGTGATGATCGAGGCGAAGAAACTTGCCTATGCCGATATGGCGCGCTATGTGGGTGACCCGCGGTTTACCGCTGTGCCGGTGACTGAGATGCTCTCGAAGGATCTGGCCGCCAAGCGCGCCCAGCAGATCGATATGAAGAAGGCGGCCTGCAAGGTGTTGCCCAGCGAGATCAGCCAGGCGCTGAACGCAAGGGGCCGCGAGACGATTTATCTTTCGACGGTCGACAAGGATGGCAACATCGTCTCTTTGATTCAGAGCAACTATGCTGGCTATGGCACTGGGATGGTGGCGCCCGGAGCGGGATTCTCGTTCCACAACCGCGGGGCTGGCTTTGACCTGAAGCCTGGCATGCCAAATACGCTTGAGGGCCGCAAGCGGCCGCTGCATACGATCATCCCGGCGTTCATGCAGAAGGATGATGTCGCGATCGGCTTCGGGATTATGGGCGGCTGGAATCAGTCCCAGGCTCACGCGCAGTTCGTCGCCAACATCGTGGATTTCGGTATGAATGTGCAACGTGCAATGGAAGTGCCGCGCTTCACCAAGGGCACCTTTGAGGGCTGCGACTTGCAGATCGAAAGCGGCATTCCGGAATCGGTGCGGCTTGAGCTTGGCAAGCGCGGACACGTGGTGACCCTGATGAATGGCTACTCGAGTTCGATGGGTAACGGTGAAGCGGTGATGCACGATGCCAAGCGCAACGTGAACTTTGCGGGTGCCGATCCGCGGACGGACAGCGCTGCCATGCCGCAGAATCCTCCGATTCCATAGGTCTCCCCATTCGTTTGCATTGTGTTGTGGGCTGGTCGTTGATATGATTTCGCGGACATGACTAAGTTCATTGCACTGACATTGATCGCCAGCTTCAGCCTGGTTGGGCAGGGTACGCCAAGAATTTTCAATACGGTTAAGACGAAGCTTGCCGCGGGTAAGCAGGTGGTTGGGGGTACTGTGCAGGTGGGAAACCCCGACACGTACTGCGCCATGGCGAATTCCGGGTATGACTTTACCTGGATCGAGATGCAGCACAGCCCGATGTCGTATCAGGATGCGGCAAACATGATCTTTGCCTGTAAGGGTTCGCCTGCGATGCCATTTGTTCGGGTGCCGGATGCCACTGAGGGGGACATCCAGAAGGCCGTCGATATGGGCGCGGTGGGCATCATTGTTCCGATGGTGGAAGATCTGCAAAAGGTGAGGAATGCGGTGAAGTTCGCCAAGTATCCTCCGATTGGCAAGCGCAGTCTTGGTGGCGGAAACTATGGTGCAATTTGGGGGCCGGACTACCGCCAGATTGCCAACGACAACATCATGATTGTGGCGATGGTGGAATCTCCGAAGGGAGCGGAACTGGCTGCGGAGATGGCCGCGATTCCGGGAGTGGATGTGGTGTTTATCGCGAGCACGGATTTGAGTTCGTTTACCGGCTTGAAGCAGGGCGACCCAGCTTATGAGGCTCTCGTGTCGAAGACCCGCGACGCGGTATTGAAGGCCGGCAAGAAGGTGGCCGGGCCGCTGGCATGGAAGGGCGTTCGGGAGGGATACCATTTCTTTCAAGCACCGAGCGAGACATCTCTGATCAAGATGGGCGTGAAGGTGAGTCTGGGAGAAGGCGGCGGTAGCGAAGGCAAGAAGGGCGTGGCGCCGACGGAAGGCGCGGAGAAGCACTAGACGATGAACCGTAGAACGTTTTTGCCGCTGCTCGCTGCGAGCAGGTTGTCTGGTCAAGGTGGGTTTGAGGCGGGGGCAGGGAAGCGGCTGATCACGCCGGACCCATTGTTGCCGGTGAGCGGCGGGATGGGAGCTCCGAAGCCGGCGACGCGAAAGCTGGGCGAGCTGATGGCGCGGGCGGTGGTTTTGCGCAGCAACGGCACTGTTGTTGGCATCGCGACGGTGGACCTGATCGGATTTCCGTCCGTATTGGGCGACCGGATTCGCAAACTGGTACCGAGGATTGCCGCCGATCATATTCTGATTTCTGCGACTCACACGCATAGTGCGCCGGACAGCTATGCTTTCCCGGATGGGCGGGGCGGACATACGGCATCGTTGCCTTATCTGGATCACGTCGTGACACAAGTTGCGGCGGCACTGAATGAGGCGTTTGACCGGCTGGAGCTGGCCGAGCTGAGAGTGGCGACCGGAGAAGCCAAGGGAAAGATTGCTTACAACTACTACGCGCCGGATTTGTATGACCGGCGGGTGAGCGTGATGTCGCTGCGGACGAAGGCGGGCAAGGGGATTGCGACGCTTGTGAATTACGCGGTGCATCCGGAAGTGATTGGGAATAGCCGTGGGGTTCTGAGTCCTGATCTGGTGGGGCCGCTGTGCGACACGCTGGAGGCTCGCGAGGGCGGCGTGGGTTTGTTTGTCAATGGAGCTCAGGGCGGCATGGTGACGGCCGACAATCGCGACCTGTCGGCAGGTCCGCGCGATGCGTTGCGCGGGTATTGGAACGATTCGGGGACTTGGGAAGAGTGTGAGCGGATTGGCGGACTGCTGGCGTCGGAGGCTTTGCGTGTATTGGCGGGGGCTAAGGTTGAGACCACGCCAGAGCTGGTGTGCCGGGCTGCGCGAGTGGTGTTTCCGGTGGAAAGCGCGGAGATGTGGGCTGTCGTGACGGGCTCGCCGCTGCGGTATCCGCATGGGCCGGGGCGTGCGATTACGACGCAGATGAACTATCTGAAGATCGGGAGCGCGGAGGTGTTGACGATTCCGGGCGAGGCGCTGCCGAACGTTGGGTTCTATTTGAAGCGCAAGTTGGGTGGCCCCTCCGTGATGCTGTTTGGGCTGACGAACGATGCGTTTGGGTACATTCTGTCGGCGGTGGACTATCAGAGCTTTGAGCGGTATCAGTATGTGTCGCGGGTGTCGCTGGGTGAGCAGACTGGGGAGATCCTGATTCGTGAGGCGCTGAAGCTGGCTGGCCGGTAAGTGGCTATTCTTCATGGCTTTTGTCCGGCGGAATGGGTTCGTTTTTGAATTCTGGATTTGGTTGGGGCTCAGCCGCGACTGAGGAGCGGCGTTCGAGGACCCGTTTGGCGAGGAGTTTGGCCAATTCCGTGTGGACATCAAATGGCTTTGTTTCT
>VFZU01000145.1 GCA_016870995.1 Acidobacteriota bacterium | reverse complement strand
CGACTTCTTTAAGATCCGCGGAATTGAAATCAACGCTCCTTCGGATCCCATAACTCCTCCCAACGAACCCGGCGTGCCCGAACCTTCCACCTACGCTATGCTCGGCACCGGCCTCCTCGCCGTCGCTTACTTCCGCCGAAAGAAGGCATAACCGCTCCGTTCAAACCCTTCGAAGAGGCCCGGCATATGCCGGGCCTCTTCGCATTTCTCCACTTCATTCCCCATAGAGCGCATCCCGTTTTACCCTAATATCTTGAACCCCTTTTCCTCCCCACGCCGCCTCGTGACTCTCGGGCTCATGATCGGCTCCTTCATGGGTTCCATGGAGGCCACCGTCGTTGCCACGGCCATGCCCACCATTGTCGGCAAAATGGGCGGCCTCAGCATCTACGGCTGGTCTTTCTCGATCTACGTCCTCGCCTCGAGTGCCGGCATCCCCGTCGCCGGCAAACTCAGCGACATCCTTGGCCGCCGCCTCGTCTACGCCTGGTCCATGGCCCTCTTCCTTGTCGCCAGCCTCCTCTGCGCCCTCACCCCCTCCATGATCTGGCTCATCGTCTTCCGCGGCCTCCAGGGCCTCGGCGCAGCCGGCCTCCTCCCTCTCGCCCTCGTCATGATCGGTGACATGTTCACCTTTGAAGAGCGTGCCCGCGTCCAGGCCCTCTTCAGCGCCGTCTGGGGCTTGTCCTCCATCGCCGGCCCTCTCCTCGGCGGCTTCCTCGTCGACTCGATCGGCTGGCCCAGCGTCTTCTACTGCAACATCCCCTTCGGCATCCTCTCGGCCTGGATGGTCTGGCACTGGTGGCGCGACCATCACGAACTCACTTCCGGCAAGCCCCACATCGATTACCCCGGCGCCATCCTTGTCACCGCCGCCGCCGTCGCCCTCCTGCTCGGCCTCACAGACATCACTGCCTGGTGGGGGCAATCCCTCGTCGCCCTCTCGATCGTCCTCTCCTACGTCCTTTGGCGCGTCGAGAAAACCAGCCCCGATCCTGTCCTCCCCCTCGCACTCTTCAGCTGGCCTCTCTACAAGATCTCCATTCTTCACTCCCTCGCCATCGGCTGGACCCTCAACGGCGTCACCGCCTACGTCCCTCTCTTCGTTCAGGAGATCCAGAAGAAATCGGCAACAGAAGCGGGCGCAAGTCTCACTCCGATGCTCCTGTCCTGGGTCATCTCTAGCGCCATCTGCGCTCGCGTCATGCTCCGCGTCGGCTACCGCCTCCCGGCCCTCTTCGGCATGGCCCTCGTCGTCATCGGCGGTGCACTCCTCACCCAACTCGAACAATCCTCCGGCAAACTCCTCCTCTCCGGCAGCATGTTCTCCCTCGGTACCGGCTTTGGCTTCACAGTCCCCGCACTTCTGATCGCAGTCCAGATGATGGTCGAGCGCCAATCGATGGGTGCCGCCACCGCCGCACTCCAATTCGCCAGAAGCATCGGCGGCGCAATCGGCGTCGGCGTCATGGGTGTCTTTCTCAACTGGCGCGCTCAGCAAGCCGGCATGGCCGCCGGCATTGAAACCACCTTCGCCGTCGCCGCCGCTGTTACGCTCCTCGGGCTCGCCTTCACCTTCGCCGCCCCTCACCTGTCCGCCGAAGAGATGAAGTCCCGCCGCACGCCAACTCCTGAACCTGATCCCCACTAAATCCCATGGGCCTCCACCTCGAAGACCTGGAAATCTCCGCAGAACCTGCGCTCAATCTCACCGAATACGCCACCGTCTCCATCGCATTCGAGATTCAACATCTTCTGCGGACAAAGGACTATGACTCGATTCCCGGAAACGCCCCTACAGACTGGCCCAATCGATTCAACATGGCATCTTGGGGACTCTTCTCCGCCCGTCTAAACGGCAAGCTTGTCGGGGGCGCAATTGTCGCCCACAACACCCTTGACGTCGACATGCTCGAGGGCCGCACCGATCTCGCAATCCTCTGGGACCTGAGAGTCGCCCCCGAGTATCGCGGCCAAGGCATTGGCTCTGCTCTCTGGAAAGTGGCCGAGACCTGGTCAATCCGCAAAGCCTGCCGACAACTCAAAGTCGAAACCCAGAACATCAACGTCGGTGCATGTACCTTCTACGCCCGCCAAGGCTGCTACCTCGGTGAGTCCAACCCCCACGCCTACCCCGATTTTCCGGAAGAAACGCAGCTGCTCTGGTACAAAGACTTGCCACCGGCAATTGATAACCTGTCCTTGTGACGACAGGTGAAATTCTTCTTCAATACCAACAGCGGTCCCTCGAATAGCAGGCGGGGCTAGCCAGTATTCAAAGCAAGCAATCGGGGCTCCTCTCGATCACTGCTCTTCCCTCGTCATGCTGTTCGGGCTCGGCGTTTTGGCCTACTATCGAAAGTCGATTCCAACATGGTGCCCGCCCCTCTCCATCCCGCCAATTCTGATCTCGTTACGCCAGTACGGACGTTCGCGCATCCAATCCGAAAAGCTGAATCGCCTCGCCGCCTTCTACGAAAAACGGAAAAGCGCGGCTTCAGGGCAACTGGATGGGCAAGGGCCACCAGGGCTCGGAGTTTCAACCAGACGATCATCCCTATGCATCCGACCTTGGCATCTTCGGCGAAGGCTCTCTTTTCGAGCGTATCTGCACCGCAAGAACTCATCTCGGCCGCCAACGCCTGGCGTCGTACCTCATCGAGCCCACCAAACACAAGGAAGCACAGCAGCGACAGGAAGCCGTCCGCGAGTTGGCGTCCCGGACCGATCTCCGCGAGCAGATCGCGCTCCTGGGCCGCCACGATTTCGAAGAGTCAAAGTGGAGCACCTTCGCCGAGTGGTTGGATTCCCCCTCAATTCAAAACGCAAAACTGCTGCGGCTGTGTTTCTGCATTAGCAGCTAACTGTTGCTGGCTCTTTCGATACCAGTGCTTGTCGCGCCCTCGGCTCTTTGGACCCTCCTCTGGGCTCCGATTTGCACCATTGCAGCCGTTCAAGCACTTCTGTCAGTTTTCCTGCTTCGTAGCGTCCGTGCCACCCTCGCCGCTGCTCGACCGGTCGCGAATGAAATCGCAGTCATGCGCGAAGGGCTGGCCATGCTTGCTGCGCTTGAGTTCTCCACCCCCAAGCTCTCATCCCTCCACCAACAATCTCAGGGTGCCAATCGATCTCTGGCGGAACTGGATCCGTGGTTCATGATCCTCCGCGAGCGCAACAAGGACTGGCTGTATCAGCTCTCCCTCTGGTTTGCACTGGGCACACAAACAGCGCTGGCCCTGGACGCGTGGCGCGCAAGGCACAAAACCGCACTTCTCCTGTGGCTCGACACCTGGAGCGAATTTGCGGCCCTCAGCGCGCTTGCCTGTGACGCCCATGAAAATCCGGAAGACTGTTGGCCCGAGATCTCAGCGAGCCAAGTCTTCTTTGAAGCCGCAGAGCTGCGTCACCCGCTCATGCTTCACGAAGCTTGCTTAGGCAATGAAGTCTCTCTCGGTTCCAATCACCAATTCTGGGTGATCAGCGGATCGAACATGTCCGGCAAAAGCACGCTCTTGCGATCCATCGGGCTCGCGGCGGTCCTCGCCTTGGCTGGTGCTCCGGTCCGCGCGAAGTCAGCTCGATTGGCGGTCTTGAATGTCTGCGCCTCCATCTCGATCAACGATGCCTTACAGAAAGGAAGATCCCGTTTCCTGGCCGAGGTTCAGCGCCTGCGGATGACGCTCGAAGCCTCGCTGCAACAGCCCGTGATTTTCTTGATCGATGAAATCTTCAGCGGGACAAACTCCAAAGACCGACTCTTAGCCGCCGACGCGGTCGTACGCACTCTCCTACAACGCGGCGCCATCGGCGCAATTTCCACTCACGACATCGCCCTTGCCTCCATCGCAGATCATGGTGGAACCAACGTCCACATGGCCAGCATTGGTCGCGATCCCCTCGACCTCGACTACCGCCTCAAGCCAGGCATCACGCCAGAAACAAACGCCATCGCAATCGCCCGCATGGCCGGAGTTCCCGTTTAGTCCGATCGAGCGAAGGCGATCCAGTCTCCCAATCGCCCACCGACTACAATGGGGAATCCAACCAGGAAGCAGGAGTGTCTTTTGTCACAATCGAGACGCACATGGCTCGCCGGAGCCATCGGCCTGGCCGCACAATTGCAAGCCCAAGATGACGAAGCAACCTGGGAAAAGCTCAGCCAAACCTTCCCTGTGGATCGCACAATTCTCAACCTCAACCATGCAGGCATTGGAACCTGCCCTGCGCCTGTGGTCGAAGCCGTAGATCGCCTCATGCGAAACGGTGAGAAAGCAGCTCCCGGTTCCATCTTCAGTTACGGCCCGAAACTCGAACCCATCCGCACTCAACTAGCCTCTATGCTCGGCGTCAACGCCGAAGAGATCGCGATCACTCGCAACGCTACTGAATCCTTGCAGGCCATCCTGCTGGGCCTTCCTCTGCGCGCAGGCGATGAAGTCCTCACCACAACGCTCGATTACTGGGCGATGCTCGACGCACTCGATCAGCGTCGGGAACGCGACGGTGTCGCCGTTCGCAAAATCTCGATCCCCGTCCCTTGTGAAAACCTTGGCGAAATCGTGAACCGATTCGAAGCAGCCATCTCAAAACGCACAAAGCTGATCCTGATCTCGCACCCCATCAACCTCAATGGCCAATTGTTCCCCGTTCGCGACATCTGCCGCATGGCCCACAGAAGAGGTGTGGAGGTCGTCGTCGACGCCGCCCAGAGCTTCGCATTGACAACCCACACCATGGCCGACCTCGAATGCGACTATCTCGGCACCAGTCTTCACAAATGGCTACAGGCACCCAAAGGCACTGGCATGCTCTACGTGAAGCGCGACAAGATCAGCAAAGTCTGGCCGCTTTTCGCCTCAGGCACGACCCGCCCCAAGGACGACATTCGCAAGTTCGAACTCTACGGCACCTGGCCCGAAACAATTCTCGGCATCCAGAACGCGATCGAGTTCCACCAGGCTCTCGGCTCTCAGCGCAAGGAACAACGCCACCGCCACTTGACGAATCACTGGACCAGCGCCGTAGCCAGGATTCCAGGCATCCGCTTCCACACTTCCCCCCAGACAAGTTGCGGTATCGCCTGCGTCGAGCTTGAAGGCGTGAACACAACGGTCCTGCGCAACTGGCTACTCGAGAAGCGCGGCATCCTCACGATGGACATCACGCGCCGAACAAAAGAGTTCTCCGGCATTCGCGTGTCAGCAGGCCTCTCAAACACAAAGGAAGAGCTGGATCGCTTCATCTCCGCATTGAGTGACGCGCGCAAAGCACTTCGCTCAGTCTGAAGAAACACCCAGCTTCCGAACCGCCACTGCTGCGCACGAAGGTTTCTTCCCGTCCAGTAAAGTGTCCGCCCTGAGATTGAGCTTGAGTTGCCCCAGCCGCACTCCCCCCTAAGCCAACAACTCCCGAATCACCATTCCGCCCGTCTGGCTCAACTGCTTATCCCGCCCCGCATGGAAGTACCGCAGCTTCGCATCATCAAGCCCCAACAAATGCAGCAACGTCACATGAAAGTCCCGCAGCGGACGAACCGTCTCCACTGCCGTCCCTCCCACCTCATCCGTCGCCCCCACAATTGACCCAGCCTTCACGCCACCACCCGCCATCCAGACCGCCATCGCATTCGGGTTATGATCCCGCCCCCAGCTCGTACTCCCGCGACGAATCCCGTTATCCGGCGTCCGCCCAAACTCTCCAGCCCAAACCACGAGCGTATCCTCCAGCAGACCCATCCTCTTTAGGTCCTTCAACAACGCACTCACCGGCTTATCGATCGCCCGAATCCTCGCCCCATGCGCCTTATCGATGTAGTCATGCGAATCCCACCCCATCGCCACCACCTGCACAAACCGCACGCCACTCTCAATCAACTTGCGTGCCAGCAGCATCCTCCTCCCCAGCGCATCCGCGTCCCGATCCGGCCCACCAATCCCGTACATCTCTTGCGTCGCCTGGGACTCCTTACTCAGATCCACCACGCCCGGCATCTCCGTCTGCATCCTAAAGGCCAGCTCATAGGTCTCGATCCGCGCCGCCAGTTCCGCCTGATCTGGATACCGCGCCTGATGCATCGCCGAAAGCTCTTTCAAGTACTCCAGATTCGCCGCCTGCTGCTCGCGGCTCACCGTCTTCGGCGGCGCCATATCGAGCACCGGTGACCCGCCAGACCGCAGCGTCGTCCCTTGATAATGCGCCGGCAAATACCCATTACTCCAGTTCGCCGCTCCACCCTGCGGATAAGCAACATCCGGTAACACCACAAACGCCGGCAGGTTCTGGTTGATCGTCCCCAGCCCATAGGACACCCAAGCCCCGATCGCCGGGTCCCCGCCAAACTGCGTCCCCGTGTTCAGGTGATACAGCGCCGTCGGATGATTCACGCTCTCCACCTTCAACCCCCGATAGAAACAGACATCATCCACAACCTCGGCGAAGTTCGGCATCAGCGAATTCATCTCAATCCCCATCTTCCCCGCGCGTTTAAACTCAAACGGGCTCTTCACGTAATACCGCTCGCCCGTATTCATGTTCGCCTCAAACTTCGACCGCTCCTTCTGAAAGCGCGTCATATGCAGCGACTCCAGCTTTGGCTTCGGGTCAAACGTATCGATGTGGCTCGGTCCGCCCTCCATCAGAAGAAAGATGCACCGCTTCGCCTTCGCCGCGTGATGCGGTTTCTTTGGCGACAGCACGCTCTCCGCCATCAGCGTATTCAGCGCGACCGTCCCCAGTCCCATCCCGCCGCGATACAGCAGCTCCCGCCTCGAAATCCTTGCCGGCATCAACTTAGTAAACATGTACAAACTCGCTTGAATTCATCAACACCAACGTCACATCGGCCATCGCCCGCGTCTCCACACTCGCTTCGGAAGGGTGCAGATTATGCTCATACACCGCCTTGTCCCGTGGCTGCGTGAACTCAAACACCTGCCCCGTCAGCTCGCTTGTAATCTTATGCACGAGCGGCTTCTCCGGCTCCCGTGCAGCCACCGGCTGCTGCCGGTGCAACGCCACCATCCGTCGATAGTGCTTCAGGCTCGTCGCCATCTCTTGTGCGCTTGGCTCCCGCGAAAACACCAGCAGAAACGCCTTGCGAATTTGCCCTTCCACGCTCGTAGCCTCTCTCCCCAACCGCGCCGCCATTGCTAGCGCCATATCGTTGACAAACTGGCTGTTCAACAACCCAAACGCCTGCGTCGGTACCGTCGAGGTCTCTCTCCTCTCACAACTCAAATCGAGACTTGGCCCATTGAACACCTCCACGAACGGGTCGACCATACTCCGCTGCTGGAAAGCATAAATCGTCCTGCGGTTCCGCTGGCTCCTTCGCGGGCTCGCTTCATAAGCAGGCGCGAGCGATCCCATCCGGTGTTGCGGTTGTCGCGCCACATCCTCATTGATCTGCGGAAACACTCCCGGTCCTCCCGCCTCCAGATTCAACTCCCCGCTCACCGCCAGAATTCCATCCCGAATCACCTCCGCTTCGACGCGCCTCGCCGGGTACGAACTCAGCAGCAGATTCTCCGGATCCTTCGCCTCCGCATGACGGCTCGCCCTCTGATACGCCTCCGACATCAGAATCATTCGGTGTACGCTCTTCACGCTCCACCCATTCTTCACAAAGCTCGCCGCCAGATAATCCAGTAACTCCGGATGCGTCGGCTTCTTGCCCATCTTCCCGAAGTTGCTCGTATCTCCCGCAATCCCGCGTCCGAAGTGATATTGCCAAATCCGGTTCACCATCACCCGCGCCGTTAGCGGATTCCGCGCATCGACAATCCACTTGGCGAGCGCACTCCTTCGGCCTTCCACCTGTGTCGTCACTGTCGGGGCAGGCAACCCGCCATACTGATCAATCGCGCTCAATACGCCTGGCTCCACGGCCTCGGCCGGAGCTTGTATGTTCCCGCCAGGCAGCACCGAAACCACCGCCGGCTTGTAGTCCACACGCTTCGGATACTTCAGCGCAATCCCTCCATCCGTTTCCCCATCCCTGGGCCCACTCGATGCCGCAAAGGCCCGTGCCTCATATCGCAACAGCGAATCCTCAAAGATCTGCGAGTGCTTCTGAAACAGCTTGTACTCTTCGAACTCTTCCGGGTCCAATCCCTCCCCGGTATTCATCGCCCGCTGCAATTCTCCCTTCGGCAGATCCTCGGCCCGCGTCACCTTGTAGCGCGCCATCAGCTTCTCAACTGCCCTGCGCTTGTAGAGCTCCATCTTCGCCTTCGACTCGTCATACCGCGCCCGGATCTGCTTTGCTCCAGCATCGAGTCCCGACACATTCTCACCAGGTAAAAACGGCACCTTAGGCCGCGCAAACTCCGTCGAGCCAAACACCGCCTGCACTCGGTAATAATCCTTCGTCGGGATCGGATCGAACTTATGGTCATGACACCGCGCACACCCGGCCGTCAGCCCTAGGAACACATTCACCGTCGAATGCGTCACGTCATCCAGAAACAACTGCCGCGTCACTGCCTCGACCGACATTCCCGTATGCTCCCACGGCCCGCTTCGCAGGAAGCCCGTCGCAATCATCCCCTCGGCATCCCCCGGTGCAATCTCATCCCCGGCAATCTGTTCCATCACAAACCGGTCATACGGCTTGTCCTGATTGAATGCCCGTATCACATAATCCCGGTAGCGCCACGCATTCGGCCTCTCGAAATCATTCGAGTATCCATTCGAATCCGCATACCGCACCACATCGAGCCAATGCCTTCCCCAACGCTCTCCATACCGTGGCGAAGCAAGCAACCGTTCCACCAGTTTCTCCCAGGCCTTTGCCGACGAATCCCCCACAAACGCCTCTACCTCCTCAGGTGTCGGCGGCAACCCGGTCAAATCAATCGTCGCTCGCCGAATCAACGTCCGCTTGTCGGCCTTGCCCGCGGGTGCAACCCCCTTCTCTTTCATCTTCGCGAGCAGAAACGCATCGATCGATTGCCCCGCCTCCAACTTCCTCACCGGCCGCAACGCCCACACATCCTCCTCGCTCAGATTCCACTTGGTCTTCAACTCCCCGACAGCAGGCCAAACCGCCCCACCCCGCACCCATTCCTGGAACGCTGCAACCGTCTCTGGTGCCAGCTTCTTCCCTGGCCCTCCAGGCGGCATCTGCAACCCATTCTTCCCCTCCAGCATCTGCACCAGCAAGCTCTCCTCCGGCTTCCCAGCCACAACAGCCAACCCGCGCGCCCCACCCCGCATCATCGCCTCACGCGACGACAAATCCAGCTTCGAAAATGCCTGCGTCTTCCCATGACATCCCTGGCAATCTCTCACCAGCACCGGCTGCACCACATCCCGGAACAGCTCCTCCGGCGTCGCCGCCATCCCCGCCGTCACAACCCAAAGCAAAACTAGCCAAGTTTGACTTCTCATCCCAGCCGCTATTGTATACAATCGCCCGCATGAATCGCCGCCATGCCCTCTCTCTCCTCACCGGTGCTTTCGCCGCCCAGGCCCAGCAATGCAACATCAAAATCGAAGCCGTCGAACTCTGGCAATACCAGGGTACCCGCGAAGCCACCCGCGGCATCAACGCCCAATACCAGGTCCAACCCCTCCACATCTACGATGCCCTCCGCCCGCCCGTCTACAAAGACTCGACCCCAAAGAATGGCACCGAACCCATCACCGCCATCTACCTCAAGCTCAAATGTTCCAAAGGCCTTGAAGGCCTCTATGGCCCGGTCGACAAAGAAGCCGCCATCGTCATTGACCAACAAATCCGCCCCTTCCTCATCGGTAAAGACGCCCTCGCCGGCGACACCGCCTGGGACCAGCTCTGGCGTCTCAACCGCCACGCCCGCACAGGCATCTTCATGATGGCCATCAGCGCCGTCGACAACGCTCTCTGGGACCTCCGCGGCCGTGCCTTCAACGCCCCCGTCTACCAACTTCTCGGCGGCCCCTCCCGCAAAGAAGTCGAAGTCTACTCAAGCACCCTCGGCTCCTCCCTCGAACCCGACAAAATCGCCCCCCGCGCCAAAGAGCTCTTCGCCCAGGGCTTCCGCAATCAGAAGTGGTTCCTCCCCGACGGCCCCGGCGGCGGTCCTGAAGGCTTCGCCCGCAACGTAAAGGCAGTCCAGCTCCTCCGCGAAGCCCTCGGTCCCTCAGCCAACATCATGTTCGACGTCTTCAACGGCTGGGATCTCCCCTACGCCCTCCAGTGGTGCAAAGAAGTCGAACCCCTCAAACCCCGCTGGCTCGAAGAACCCTTCTCCAGTGAAAAAATCGATGCCTACACCCGGCTCAGCTCTTCCACCAGCATCCCCATCGCCACCGGCGAACACTTCTACGGCCGCTGGGAAGTCCATCGTTTCCTCAAGGCCGACGCCATTCGCGTCGTCCAGGCCGACCCCGAATGGTGCGGCGGCGTCTCCGAACTCAAAAAGATCTGCACCCTCGCCTCCCTCTACGACGTCCCCGTCATCCCGCACGGCCACAACCTCCACGCCGCCCTCCACGTCGTCGCCAGCGAACCACCCACCACTTGCCCCTTAAGCGAATTCTTGGTACTCAAGATGGCTTCTTACTATCACTTTGACTTACACCCCTTAGTTCCCGTCTCAGGTAAAATACCGATGCCAACCCGCCCCGGCTTCGGCATGGAGCTCAATAAGTCCAAGATAATCAACGAAAAATTTTTGTCGTGGTCGCTATGGTCCGAACCGGGCACATGGGTAACGGAATAAACCGGGCACATAGGTAACACTTTTGGCTGGAGGGGGAAGCACCCGATGGCCTGGAAAGAGACTTGTGTGATCGAGCAAAGAGAAGAGTTCATCG
>VFZU01000144.1 GCA_016870995.1 Acidobacteriota bacterium | reverse complement strand
CTACTCTGGTGCCTGCATTCATGCGCCTCCTCCACCTCCGAATCAAATCGTCCATGCGCATGCGGATTTTCCGCAACCGATCAGATTGTTTGATGCGATCTGGGCGATTGGACAACTGCAGTTGCTTAGTTGCAGCAGCCCTTACGGGCAGACCGCATTCGAGATGAAGATCCGTGACGTTAGAGTTCTGGCTAAGGGTTAGGAATGTGACGATCGCCTTTCACTGAAAAAAGGAGCAAAGCGACTCGAGGACTTCCGGTCAGTTATTTTCCACCCACAAAACACAGTCAAGCAAGCAACTCTCACAACTCTACTTCTCTTGGCCACAAATGGCACAAAACACATAGCTTACCCAGATATGGAATGAGAATCGATGAGAAATACTTCTGGCCGCTGATGTAACATCACCACTTGCGACGGCTCGATCTCGGCAAGCCAGGAAAGTACATCATATGCATCGCCTTTCGTGCGAACCAACTTCAAAACACCCTCGCAGTCAAATTGAAAGTCCACTCCCTGAAAATGTAGTTCCCAAATCAAGAACGCCGCCAACTCCACGGTCCTTTCAAACTGCGCGCTCGTACCATTCAACGCAAGAACAAAGTGTCCTTCCCCGTTCGACTTCGTCTCTTTCACTACCCAATCCGTACCGAGTGCACTCTTTCCCCAAGCAATCATCCGCCAGTCATCGCCAGCCTGATAGCCCCTCAACTGGTTGAACTCGGGATCATTCACGCCCTTCGCGCTCGCCGCCCTTTGCCTTGCCGTTTCGAGAATTTCGCGAAAACCAGGCTGCTCCCGGATCGAGGGATACAGCGGCGTACTCACCCTCACTGCCACGCGCGTCCGCCTGACGCTAAAGCCAAAAGGAAACCGTGTTGAAAGTTCGACAACCACGGGATCGGGCACCCCGCGACGGGCCCAAATTACCTCGACCGGAACCTTCGCGGATCCCGCTGCAGGCACAATCGGAACCGGGAATCGTCGGCCCACCGGAGCGACCAGTTCGAGAGCAAAGCTCGACAACCAGGATTTCGAATTCTCGATGCCGAGCGTACAGGCGACGGGATCGCCCGCCATCGCATGCGGAGGCAATTCCAATCGGATCTCGAGGCCAGCCAGCATCAGGCGGTTGACAAAACTCGAAATTAGAATCGAGGTCATCAAAAGGCTGAACAACAGAAAGAAGACGTTCTGGGTAGTGGTGAATGCCAGGATGCCGCTAGTAAACAAAAGCCCAAGCATCATGGCCCCTAGCGCAGTCACCTTGTGGCGAATTCCCTCGCGCCACCGCTCCTCAAGCCTTTGCCGCCAAGTGGGCCGTCCGCCCGAATTTACCGCCGCATTTGGCACTCCTCGATTCTAGCCGACGCGATATGCTGGTCACTTCGCATGCCTGAACCGAGCCTACGCCGCACCCTCACCCTTCCTGCCCTCATCTTCACCGGCATCATCATGATTCAGCCCACTGCGCCGATGCCCTTGTTCGGTGTAGTTCATGAAACAGCCAAAGGCCACATAGTGACGGCGATCCTCATTGCCATGTTTGGCATGATGCTCACCGCATTCTCGTATGGCCGTATGGCTGCGATCCATCCAAACTCCGGCTCCGCTTACACCTATGTCAGTCAGGAACTGCATCCCACGCTCGGCTTTCTCGCAGGCTGGTCGATGCTCATGGATTACATCTTGAACCCGGTCATATGCACCATTTGGTGTGCCCGTGCGATGACCAACGTTTTTGCCGGAGTCCCAGAAGAATTATGGCGTATTGCGTTTGCCGCCCTGTTTACCTGGTTCAATCTGCGGAACATCCAGGCCACGGCGCGCACCAACCAGCTCCTCACCATCGCCATGGGGCTGGTGATTGCCGCCATGCTTTATTTCTCAGCTCGCTATTATTTCAACCTCGCCTCTGCTGGCATTGCCGATCTGACTCGCCCCTTCTACGACCCGCAAACATTTTCGTTCGCAGCTGTTTCAGCCGGCACAAGCTTGGCGGTGCTGACCTATATTGGCTTTGATGGCATTTCCACTTTGGGTGAGGAAGTGATCGACGCACGCAAAAACATCCTTCGAGGCACCGTGCTGGTCTGCCTCATCATCGGAATTCTCAGTGCCGTCGAATCCTATGCGGCACAAATTGTTTGGCCCTACGGCGAGAAGCTTCCCGATATCGACACGGCCTACGTACATATCGCTGGCAAGGCTGGTGGGCCCTGGCTGTTCCAGATCATCAACCTGACGTTGATCCTCGCCACGGTCGGCTCTGGTTCGGGCGGCGTGCTGGCTGGAGCGAGGCTGATGTACGGGATGGGCCGCGAAGGCACATTGCCCCGTGGCTTCTTTTCCTACATTCACCCCTCAAGCGGCATCCCCGCTCGCAACGTTGCACTCATCGGCACCGCGGCCCTCATCGGCAGCTTTGTTCTGAGCTACCAAAGTGGTGCCGAGCTCCTCAACTTTGGAGCCTTCATCGGTTTTATGGGAGTAAACCTCGCCGCCCTAAAACGTGGTGAAGGCATCATCGCCAAACTGATGGCAGCTGCGGGCTTTTCTGTTTGCGCCTTCCTGTGGTGGAATCTTTCCTCTGCCTCCAAGCTCTACGGTGCAGCCTGGCTCGCAGTCGGCCTCGTCTGGTTTGTAATCTCTTCGAGAGGCAAAAAGTAATTCAATGGAAACAGGATTTCTCAATCGCAACGCCGGGGCTCCCTATTCGGTTTACGTACCTTCGAATTACTCGACAATCTCCCGTTGGCCAGTGATTCTTTTCCTTCATGGAAGCGGCGAATCTGGCTCTGATGGAGTCAAGCAAACTGCGATCGGTCTGCCTCAAGCGATTCGTCTATTCCCCGAACGCTTTCCCGCAATAGTCGTTATGCCTCAGTCGGTGCTCAATCGCCCATGGGTCGACCCCGTCTGGCAAGCGAATGCACTCCAAGCCCTCGATGCAACTCTTAAGGAATTTAGCGTTGACCAAGACCGGGTCTACCTGACAGGTTTATCCAAAGGTGCCGCCGGTGCCTGGTATCTGGCAATGCGAGCGAAAGATCGATTTGCAGCCCTGGCTCCTATCTGTGGCCGTATTGAACCTTCAACAAACTCCACCGCTCCCTGGTCAGGTATCGAAACTGTCACATTCGATCAGGCCGCCAAGCTGCTCGGTCCTGATCTTCCCATCTGGGTTCATCATGGCGATGCAGACAAGACGGTTCCCGTTGAGCAATCCCGCCAAATCGTTGCCGCACTGAAGACCATCGGCAACCCCGTCCGCTATTCCGAATACGAGGGCGTCGGCCATAACTCCTGGGATCGCGCTTACCAGGACGCAGCCTTCTCGCAATGGATCTTTAGCCAGCACCGACAATTTCGCGAAGTGGAAAAAATATAACCGTAACGAAACGCTTTCTTGCGGCGAAGTGTTTCGCGCATAGGACAACGCGTGACACAAACCTCACCAAAACCCAAGCATCCGTTGGCCATCCGTTGGTTTCACTGGCGGAACTTTCCCATTCTCAGCCTCATGATCTCGAGCGGAATGATCATCTATTGGGCCAACGATGCTTACATCCAATTTCCGGAATGGTTCTACGAAAAAGCTGGCTTGCAGTTCCGGTTGGCTGAGGGGATGAGCTACCACTTTCTTCTGATGTGGTTCTTCGCTATCAACAGCGCACTCTATGTCAGCTATACGATTTTCAGTGGCGAATGGAG
This sequence comes from Acidobacteriota bacterium, assembly GCA_016870995.1. Lineage (GTDB taxonomy): Bacteria > Acidobacteriota > Terriglobia > Bryobacterales > Bryobacteraceae > Bryobacter. Next base: position 7,105 of record VFZU01000144.1, on the reverse strand, counting down.
AGAGCTCGTTCCTGGCCGCGATGCACTCAAGCAAGCCTTTCAAGTTGTACTTCATGACCTTGGCATCCGCAAAGAACCTTTGCCACCAGCCAAGTTCAACGCCGCCCAGCAGATCACTTACACGGGAGTTGTGCTGATGGGGCTCGGCTCATTCCTCCGCAGCCTCGCCATTTACCGGCCCGTGCAATTCTCATGGATTGCTCAAGCTATGGGCGGATACAAGACTGCCCGTCTGATCCACTTCGGCCTGCCGTTGGGCTATGTCGGCTTTTTCGGGAGGCATGTCACACAGGTGGTCCGCGCCGGCTGGGCCAATTTTAGAGCCATGGTGACTGGACATGAATAACAACCGTCGTGCCTTTCTGAAGTTCGGTGTTGCTGGCGCTGCCGTACTCGCCGGGCTGAATCAACTCCTCAAGATCTCGCCGCACGAGTTCAACGAAAAGCTCACTCGCAGAGTGATCGGCACTGGCCGCCTTGGCCCAGAGTTTGCCCGCAATCGCGCTGTGATGCCGAAGGCGAACGGCTTGGTGGGTCTTGATGAAGAAATCGAACTCAAGGATTGGATGTTGAAGATTGACGCTCCAGGCGCAAGCCAGCGGATCATGACGATCGATGAGGTGAAGTCATTGCCTCGCGTCGAAATGACCACGGAGCTGATGTGCGTTAAGGGCTGGAGCGAAGTGGTTCACTGGAGCGGTACACCACTCCGCCACATCGCTCCTCCGTCGGCGCCCGAGTACGTAGGTCTCACCACCCCGGATGAGAGTTACTTTGTCGGCCTGGATCGTGAAAGTGCCTTGCATCCGCAAACACTTCTTGCCTGGAAGATGAACGGAGCACCGCTCACTTCCGAACATGGTGCCCCTTTGCAACTTGTGATTCCCGTCAAGTACGGAATCAAAAATATCAAGCGCATTGGCAGCATACGCTTTACCGCGGAAAGGCCCACGGATTATTGGGCTGAACGTGGATACGACTGGTTCGCCGGTCTTTGATCAATCGAAAGGAAATCGTAACAATGCTTAAGACAATTGCACTCATCGCCACTCTGGCTTTCACCACTTCCCTGGTTGCCCAAAACAAGATGGAGAAGAAAGACAAAATGGACAAGATGGATCAGATGGAGAAGAAAAAGAAGTCCAAGGACAAAATGGACAAGATGGAAAAGAAGCCTGCATCGAACTAGCTTTTCTCCTTAAAGTCGAAAGGGCCGCGCCGTGCGTGGCCCTTTTTCTGTTTTGATACCTTCCGTGTTACGCTGCCCTCGATGCGCAACCTTCTGCTGGCTTTGGCTGCCCTTGCTTCGACGGCAGCCTTCGTTCTCATCGTTCCGGGCCGCCAGCCGAATGGATCCTATCTAATGCCAACTGGCCAATTTCTCAGCCCCGCGGGAACCTCCATCGAGGTCAACGACCGCCCGCTCGGTATGACCCTCAGCCCCAACGGTAAATGGCTCGCTGTCGTTACAGGTTCGAACTTCGCACCGCGAGCACTTCATCTTATTGACATCACCTCAAAGCAACTCAAACAATCCGTCAAGCTGGCCGACAGCTTCGTGGGCGTGGCATTCTCCGCCGACGGAAACCACCTCTACGCTGGCGGTGGACAAGATCAAAAGCTCTTGCGATTTCGATTCGAAAATGAACGCTTTGTCGAAGCTGCCCCAATTGCTCTCGACGGAGCCCCCTCTGGTCTCTCCGTGTTTGGCAACGAGGCCATTGTCGCGCTGAATCAGAAACACGAAGTTGCGATCGTAGACCTTGAAACCAGCAAGGTGGATCATATTGCTGTCGGCTCTTATCCCTACACGGTTGTGCGCAACGGCAACCGGGCCTGGGTATCAAACTGGGGCGGTCGCCGGCCCGGCCCCAACGATCGCACGGATGGTGTTTTCCCCGTCGCCGTAGACCCTCGCACAGGGATCCCCAGCCACGGTAGCGTCTCGGTCATCGACATCACCGAACGTAAGGTTGTCGCGGAAATCACAACCGGTCTTCACCCCAGCGCCATGGTTCTCAGTCCTGATGCGAAGTCCCTTTATGTTGCAAATGCCAACAGCGATTCTGTATCAGTGATCGACACTGCAAGGAATCAGGTTCGCACTACTCTCAACGCTCGAATCACGCCCAAAGCTCCAATCGGCAGCGCCCCGAACGCTCTCACCATCAGCCCCGACGGCAAGACTCTCTACGTTGCCAACGGGGCGGACAACGCCGTCGCAGTCATTCCACTCGACAAGCAATCCCCTGCGGGCTTCATCCCAGTTGGCTGGTACCCCACTGCAGTTGCTCTCACTCACGACGCGACACAATTGATCGTTTCAAGCGGCTATGGATTCGGCTCGCTCGCACCAGCTGCTGATCCCACCGGCCGTTCCTATCGTGATCGTAAAGGGATCGTATCCTTCGTCCCCATACCGACATCGAAGGAGCTCGCCCGGCAAACTGCTGAAGTAGTTCGCAATGACCGAGGTCTTCTGGATCGCAATCTCTCCGGCAGGATTGCCCCCATCCAGCACGTCTTTTACGTCATCAAAGAGAACCGCACTTATGACCAGATCTTTGGCGACATGCCCCAGGGCAATGGTGATCCCAAACTTGTTCTGTTCGGCCGCGACGTCACCCCGAATCATCACAAACTGGCTGAAGAATTCGTCCTCCTTGATAATTTCTACACACCCGCCGACCAGTCTGCCTTAGGCCATCGCTGGTGCACTCAAGGCTACGCAAGCGACTGGGTTCACAAGTATGGGATTGGCCGCAATGATCAGAACCCCATGCTCTTCGCACCCAATGATTTCCTCTGGGACGCAGCAAAGCTCCATCGTGTCACCGTCCGTTCCTATGGCGAACGCGGGCTCAACACCATCTCGCCGGCCAAAGCCTCCTGGAACGACATTTACACCGATTGGAAAAATGGTACGTCTAACGTAACGATTTCGCCCCGAGCCCAGATTGTTGGCCTTCGCGACGTTTATTCTCTTCGCGTCCCCGCGTATTCTCTCCAGGTTCCTGACCAAATCCGTGTGGATCGATTCCTTGAAGAGTTTAAAGAGTTCGAACGGAACGACACGCTTCCTCGCCTCAATGTCATCCTGCTCCCGCAAGACCACACCAGCGGCACAAGTCCGGGCTTTCCCACGCCACGCGCCATGGTCGCCGACAACGATCTCGCTCTGGGCCGCCTCGTTGAAGCGATCTCAAAAAGCCGCTACTGGAAAGATTCTGTGATCTTTGTCACCGAAGATGATGCACAGAGTGGCCTCGATCACGTCGACGGTCATCGCACCATCGGAATGGCCATTGGACCGCACATCCGGCGCAAGATCGTTGACTCCACGTTCTACACAACCATCCACATGTACCGCACCATTCAGCATTTGCTGGGACTTCCGCCGCAGAATCAATTCGACCTTGCCGCCGAACCTATGTTTACAGTGTTCACTTCCAAGCCCGATCTCACTCCCTACACTGCAGAAAAGAATCGTATCCCGCTCGACGAAATGAACCCAAACCTGCGAAACCTCAAAGGCCCAGCGGAAGACATGGCCCGAGCTTCTCAGCGCATGGATTTTTCAGAACCCGACGCCGCCCCAGCCGATGAGCTTGATCGCATCATCTGGCATGCGGTCCGCGGCCTCAACAGCCGCTATCCAAAGCGCTAGTGCATCCGCCAACGAAATTGAACACGGTCACCCTTCTCCCAGTTCGACCACTCCGTGGCGGCCGTCACATTTCCACCCACGGGAATCTCAAATTTCTGCGGGGCACCGCCGATTGAAATCAATGCGAATCGCTTCTCGGGATAGTCGCTCATATTCATCTTTGCCGTGAATACCTTCTGGCCAGCTTCCATCCGTTCCGCGATGAAACTGTAGTCCGCCTTCCCTTCAACTGCATGCCCCTGATAGCCCCACCGCAGGTCTGACGAAGATTGACTCGCCCCCACTAAGTATTCCATCTCAAGGTTTAAGGAAGCCATCGGGGTTCGCCCAGGTCCGCTCATCATCCATGGCGTAGCAAATGCCATGCACCCAAAGGCAAACAGAATGCCGCCACCTCACACCATTTTTGTTCCCCAATCCGGGGAGCTATGCCGCAACAAAAAACCGCATGTCAGCAGGAACCCGGAGAGAAATCCAATCGGTGCAATGGAGAAGAACCCTCCCATCGCGCTGCCACCATTGTTCGAGCCAAACGACTCCGTGTAGGCCAATGCTGCAAGGAACCCAGATCCAAATCCCAGGGCCACACCCCCAATCAACCCGATACCGATGGCAAAAAGCGCATTCATGTTGAACCTCCAAACGAACCAGCGATATAGGAGGATCGATTCGATCATGAGAAAATTGGAAAAGTCGAAGAGGATTCATCGAATCGTAACGTAGTTGTAATCTAATGCCTATCTTTCTCAGGCAGAATCGTCACATAGAGGGCAGCATGAAAAAAATTGTATTGATTGAAGACGACGCAGATCTGTTTTCCCTATTGAAATACAACCTTGAAAAAGAGGGGTTTGCCCTGGTCGGCTCCCAAACCGGCAAAGGGGCCATCGATCTTTGTCGCCGCGAAAAACCCGACTTGATCCTGCTCGACATCATGCTTCCTGACTCGGATGGGCTGGACATCTGCAAGGGCATCCGAAACCATCCAGAACTGGCTTCGATCCCGGTGATCTTCCTCACGGCAAGAGCCAGCGAAACGGATCGCATCCTTGGCCTCGAACTCGGCGCTAACGACTACATCGTCAAGCCCTTCTTTGTCCGCGAGTTGATCGCCCGCGTCAAGGTCCACTTCCGAGGGCAACAATCTTCCGCCAAGATTCTTAAGGCTGGCGATTTGGAACTGGACCGCACCGCTTGCCGTGTCAAGTTGAGCAACGAAGATCTGAAACTCACCGCCACTGAATTCCGCCTGCTTGAATTTCTGATGACTCGCCCTGGTGTTGTATTTAGCCGCGAGCAATTGCTCGACGCCGTCTGGGGACATGATCGAGCTGTAACAGACCGCACGGTAGACGTGTATATCCTTCGCCTGCGCCAGAAGATCGAAGCCGATGCTACCGCCCCAAACTTTATTCGGAGCGTTCGCGGATTCGGCTACAGTTTTAATGAGAGTGTCTTCAGCGCAATGACCGCCACCGCATAGGCGGTGATTTACAGCCACCACTGGCGCATCTTGGCCAGCTCCTTTCCCGCAAGTGATTAATTTGACATGCGTTTGGCTTTGGCAATTCGTTTGCAATCGTCTAATGCATGATGATCAAAACAATTCTTAAAATTTCTGTTCTTGCAGTTCAGTCGCTGTCAGCGCAAAACGTCGTCACAATACCAGCTGGTGCCTGGGTCAGTGTCCGCGTCAATCAACAGCTCTCAAGCGAACGCAACCAAGCCGGAGACTCATTTACAGCGACCCTTGCCGAGCCCATCATCGCAAACGGGATCGTCGTTGCGCGCAGGGGCCAGACAGTCGCTGGCCGTGTCGCTGAAACCAGCAAAGGCGGGAGAATCAAAGGTACCTCCAGGCTTGGCATCGAGATCGTTGAACTCAGCCTTGTGGATGGCCAGAACATACCGGTTCGGACGCAACTTGTCGAATCGAGAGCAGGCACCTCATAGGGTCGTGATGCAACTGCTGTCGCTACCACGACAGGCGTTGGAGCAGCAATTGGTGCTGCCGCCGCCGGAGCCTCAGGCGCTGGCCTGGGTGCGATTGCCGGAGCAGGAGCATCGCTGATTGGCGTCTTCTCTACCAAAGGTCGTGCTACAGAACTCTACTCTGAGGATTATGACCCCTTCTGGGGCCCTGGATGGGGCGGCGGTTGGGGACGTGTCCACGGCTGGGGCCCCAAGGTAGGCTTCTGGAGTGGAGGCCGAGGATTCAGGCGCTTTCGCTAATCCGCATTAGGGAGCGCGGAATCCGTCCACGACATAAATGTCAATGCCGGAGTAGTCCAACTGCGACCACACCAGTTGGCGTTCATCTTGGGTGACCGACATTCCGCGCTCAAAAGTACTCGGCAAATGATTCAAAGTGACGACGTCGCTGATCCGGCGTGAGGCAAGATCTAATCGCCGGATCGACTGCGTCCCAGATCCTGGAAAAATGGCGTAGTAGAGTCCAGTAGCCGAAACGGCCCATTGGCCCCAAAATCGGCTGGGCAACTCGCCAACCAGCATTTCAGCGGCTCCGCCAGCAACCGGCATTCTCCAAACGCCACCCACTTCCTGCCCTCTTCGTGTGAAGTAAACCCAGCAACCATCCGGAGATTCTTGCCCAGCAAATGCGCCTTCACCCTGAATTCGTTTAGCCTTACCCCCATCAATGGGCATTCGCATCAATGACCAAGTTCCCTCGATTTCCACTGAGTAGTAAATCGAACGGCCATCCCGCGAAAAACTGGGCACTAGTTCATCTTCGCTAGTGACAGCCAACACCTTCGGCTCGCCGCCATTCGATCCGATGACATACAAGTCCATTTGCCCTTGAGACTTTGACTCAAACACTATGGTTCGTCCATCTCCAGACCATGCTGGAGAGCCAGTCGCCATCGAACCTAATCGAGTCAACTGCTTTGCCCCAGAACCATCCGCATTGGCCACCCAGATCTCGTTGGCTCCACTTGAGGAAGACCGCCAGGCGATGCGTTTCCCATCTGGTGACAACTGTGGGGCCCCATCTCCGTCCCCTCCTGGTGTGATCGCAATTCCATCGGTTTTGCCGGGAACCGCTGACCATACATTGGTATCCGCCAACCGAACCACGAATGCCAATCCGGTGGCTCGGCGTGGCATTGCAGGCGCTGTTGCTCCTAATCCTGCAGCGGCGATTCTTTTCATTTCGCTGCCATCGAGAGGCACCGCCCACAGACTTCTGCCGCTTGCACCCTTTTCTAGAGAAGCCACCACAAACTTACTGCCTGGTCCCCAACTCAAACCCGCGATGCGACTCTGCGTAGAAGCAATTCGCTTGGGCATGTTCCGCTCCGGACGTGGTGGACAGCGCGTTGGGAGTGAATTATTGCCATTGAATCACGCAGCAATTTTGAATTCAACAGAAAAATCGCGACGAGCTTGAGTTGGCGTTTTGTAGCCGAGACGCTC
>VFZU01000143.1 GCA_016870995.1 Acidobacteriota bacterium | reverse complement strand
CGATGAACTCTTCTCTTTGCTCGATCACACAAGTCTCTTTCCAGGCCATCGGGTGCTTCCCCCTCCAGCCAAAAGTGTTACCTATGTGCCCGGTTTATTCTGTTACCCATGTGCCCGGTTCGGACCCTGACTTGGAACGAAGACCACACCGTCTCAATCGGGGTTGTCGCTACGGGCAAGGTTATTCACGTTTATTCCAAAGTCGGCGACAAAGTCAAAAACAATCATATGCTCGCCAAGATGCATACCCACGACGTTCACGACACTAAGGCACTGCTGCGTTCGGCCTGCGCTGAGCGTGACCGCGCCACCAGCGCGCTCGAGCAGGCCAAACGCAACGAGGAACGAACGCGCCGCCTCCTCCAGCTCAAAGCCGTATCCACTTCTCAGTTGGAGCAAGCCGTACTCGATCGCAAAACAGCGGAGACGGCGCTGCGCAAAGCCAATGCCGACGTCGACAAAGAAATCCAACACCTGACGGAGACTCTCGAGATCGGCGCTGAGGACGAAGAAGACCCCAAGCACAAGCACGACGAGGAGGAAGAACTCGTCCCTATCAAGTCCACTGCTGACGGCATCATCGTCGATCGCAAGATTACACCTGGAACGGTAGTGACTCTTGGGCAGGAGGCGTTTATCGTCAGCGACCCTGCTTCGCTTTGGTGCATCGCAAACTTTCCCGAAGTTTCCCTGAGTCGAATTCATGTCGGCGCAGTTGTTGAGATCGAAGTGCGCGCCTACCCCGGCCGCCGCTTTTCCGGCAGGATCACGCGCCTCGGCGAAACCATCGACCCCAACACGCGCACGTTGCTTGTTCGGGCCGACTTAAATACCCAAGGGGTTCTCAAGCCCGAGATGCTCGCCACGATCCGTCTCAGGCTCCCGGCAGCACCGAGTCTGGTTGTTCCTGAATCTGCACTCCAGGTCGTCGATGGTAAGACGACCGTCTTCGTAGAATCCGCTCCCGGCAAGTTCTTTCCTCGCTCGATTGAAGCCCAGGTGATCAACGGCCGCGCTGTCATCCTTGCTGGTCTTAAAGAAGGTGAGCGTGTTGCCGCCAACGGCAGCTATTTCCTCAAAGGCCAACTTCTGCGCGAGGCCGGCCTCTAGGCATGCTGCGCGCGCTCATCGCAGCCTCGATCTCAAACCGCTGGCTGATCCTCGTTGCACTTGCCATCGTTAGTGGCGCTGGCCTTTACATGGCCAGAAATCTGCAAATCGACGCCTTTCCCGACCTAACCAATAATCAGGTCACCGTCATCACGGAATGCGGCCCCATGTCGCCTGACGAAGTCGAGCGCCTCGTGACATCTCCGATCGAAACCTCGTTGATGGGCGTTCCCAGGATGACCCAGCTTCGCTCCATCTCCAAGCTTGGCCTCTCCCTCGTCACTGTCGTCATGGACGACAGCGTGGATCGCTACTTCGCTCGCCAGCTGATCAACGAGCGCCTCCGCGAAGTTCGCTCACGCTTGCCCCAAGGCCTTGAGCCAGTGCTCGGCCCCGTCGCTACGGCCTTTGGCGAAATCTACCAGTTCACCATTGAGGGTGGCGATCTATCCCTGCTCGATCGCAAAACTCTTCAAGACTGGGTCATTCGTCCGCAGCTTCGCACCGTCCCTGGCATCAACGAAGTGAACTCCTGGGGCGGCTTTTCGAAGCAATACACCGTCGAGGTCAACCCCCAAGCCCTCGTCCGCTATGGCCTCACTGTTCGCGATGTCATGGCCCGTCTCTCCATGAGCAACACGAATTTTGACGGTGGCTTCATTGAGCACCAATCGGAGCAAAACAACATTTTGGGCCTGGGACGTTACAGCAATCCCGAAGACATCGAGCAGGTCGTTCTCCTTCAACGTGGCGGCGTCTCCACCCGCGTCAAGGACGTTGCCAAAGTCAGGATCGAGGGTGCTCTTCGTCAAGGGGCGATCATCCGCAACACCAATGAGACGGTCTGCGGCATGGCCATCATGCTCCGCCGCGAGAACTCCATGGAAACCCTTTCCCGAGTGAAATCCCGCCTCGCCAGGATCCAATTGCCCAAGGGCGTTCGCCTCGTCCCTTTCTACGACCAGAGCGAAGTTATCGACATTACCCTGGCCACCGTCCAGCGCAACCTTCTCGAAGCCGGCTTACTCGTCTCAGTCATCCTATTCTTGTTCCTCGGTGAATTCAGAGCCGCGATGATTGTCGCGATGGTGATTCCCTTCTCGATGCTCTTTGGTTTCATGGGCATGGCCTTCTTTGGCATCAGCGCGAATTTGATGAGCCTCGGCGCAATCGACTTCGGCATGATTGTCGACGGTGCTGTCGTCATGATGGAGAACATCATCCGCCGTGTTCACCTGGAGGGCCACCGCCGCGACCGCAGTGAATTGATCAGCGAATCCGCACAGGAAGTCTCCAAGCCGATCCTCTTCGGCGTCCTCATTATCATTGCCGTCTACCCGCCCATCCTCTTTCTCGAAGACCTTGAAGGCCGTATGTTCCGCCCCATGGCGATCTCAGTCGTCTCCGCCCTGTTCGGCTCTCTTCTTCTGGCCCTCTTCGGGGTCCCCGTTATCGCTAGCTTGACCCTGGCCAAACGCGTGGAAGAGAAGGAATCCGCTTGGCTGCATAAGTTGCAATCCCTGTACCGACGCATGCTTCGCACCGCGATGAACTTTCGCTGGGCCATCATTGCGGCAGCCCTGCTGGTTCTCGTGGGCGCCTTCATCAGCATCAGCTATATCGGCACGGAATTCATGCCTCGCCTCGATGAAGGTATGATGGTTATTCAAACCAAGAAGCTCCCTTGCATCAATGTCCCTCTATCGGTTGAGGGCAGCAAGCAGGTCGAGCGCATTCTCCTGCGGTTCCCCGAAGTCTTGAGTGTCACATCCAAACTTGGCCGCCCCGACGTCGCCACCAAAGCGATGGGCGTTTACGAAGCCGACCTCTATGTCAACCTCAAAGAGGATAAGAAGTGGCTCAAGCCCGACGAAAAAGAAGCGCTCATCAATCGCATGGCGAAAGCCCTCAAAGAAATGCTCGGAATGGAGTTCAACTTCGCCATGCCGATGGCCATGCGCCTTGATGAAACGATCTCCGGAGTCAAGGCCGACGTCGCGCTCAAGATTTTCGGCGAGGACACGACTACGCTCGAACGCCTTGCCGAGTCCGCCGAGAAGGCCCTCACCGGGCTCGCCGGCATTGCTGACCTGCAAACCGAAGTCATCACCGGCGTGGCTGAGATCCATGTTCAGCCGGATCGGCCCGCCCTAGCCCGCTACGGACTCACTATCGAAGATGTCCGATCTGCTATCGACACCTCTAGCGGAGGCCTGCAGGTTTTTGAATTCTTCGAAGGCCAACGTCGGTTCCCTATTATGCTGCGCTTCCCTGCCCAGTACCGGCAAGGCGCCAGTCGCCTCGCGGAAATCTACATCAAGGCCCCTGGCGGCGAGCAGGTCCGCCTCAACGAAATAGCCCGCATCGAAGCTGGCCGTGGGGCGGAAGTGATTAGCGCGAAAACGGCATGAAACGTATCGTTGCCCAGTTCAACGTCCGCGGACGCGATCTGGGCTGCGTAGTCGCTGAGGCCCAGGCAAGAATCAAACCCGTCCTCAATCTCCCCTCCGGTTACTGGATCGATTGGGGTTGGCCAGTTTGAAAACCAGGCTCGCGCGACCAAGCGCCTGGCCCTCGTACTTCCGCTCTCGATCTTGCTCATCCTGAGCCTGCTCTATGCCACCTTCAAGTCGCTGCGCCAGTCTCTGCTTATCCTTTGCGCAGTTCCTTTTTCGGCGATCGGTGGGATCGGAATGCTCTGGGTACGAGGCATGAACCTGAATCTCTCGGCTTCAGTTGGATTCATTGCTCTGTTTGGTGTTGCCGTGCTCAACGGCATTGTTCTCGTCTCCACCATCAACCAGATTGGCGACATCGAAGAGGCTTGTGTCCAAAGACTCCGCCCCGTTCTCATGACTGCACTTGTCGCCGCCTTCGGCTTTCTCCCCATGGCTTTCTCGACCATGCCAGGCTCTGAAGTCCAACGCCCACTCGCCTCGGTTGTGGTGGGCGGCCTCTTCAGTGCCACACTTCTAACGCTCTTTCTCGTTCCGCTCCTTTACCCGTTGTTCACGCGCCGTGGTGCTACCATCCACCAATGAAGCTCATTGCAGCCTCACTGCTATCAGCCCTCCTTGTCCAATGCCAAGAATTTGAAGTAGCCGAATCCACCATCGCCAGTCAGCAAAAGGCGATGTCTGAAGGCCGCACTTCATCCAAGGCTCTCGTACAGGCTTACCTCGCCCGCATAGCCGCTTTTGACCAACAGGGCCCCCGCCTGAACGCTATCATCACTATCAACCCCAAGGCGATCGAACAGGCAGAAGCTCTAGATCGTGAACGCATCGCGAGCGGCCCCCGCGGCCCACTCCACGGCATCCCGGTGATCGTGAAAGACAATTACGGCACCGCCGACATGCCGACCACAGCTGGAACACTCGCGCTGATTGACTTCACGCCCAATCGGGATTCCATCCAGGTCGCCAGACTCCGCGCGGCTGGCGCAGTGATTGTTGCCAAATCGAACCTCCACGAATTAGCCTCCGGGATCACCACGGTTGGTTCAGCGTTCGGCCAAACTCTGAACCCATATGATCCTGCCCGCAACCCTGGCGGCTCGAGCGGCGGCACCGGTGCCGCGATTGCCGCGAGCTATGCCGCAGTTGGCATGGGCTCCGACACCTGTGGCTCCATCCGCATCCCCGCCGCCGTCAACAATCTCTTCGGCCTCCGCCCCACCAAAGGCCTATCGAGTATCGATGGGATTATCCCGCTGTCCGTCACCCAGGACACTGCCGGCCCGCTTGCGCGAACCGTCGAAGATCTTGCCCTTGTTCTCGACGTAACGATGGATCAACCCAAACACGCCACCTTCACGAGCTCGCTGAAGACCGCCACCCTCAAGGATGTCCGCATCGGCACTCTCGAACCCCTCTTCGGAGACAGTTCCGACGACCAAGAAGGCATCAAGCTCATCCGCGCTGCCCTCGACGACATGAAGAAGCAGGGCGCGATCGTCGTTCCCATTCCCCTCCCTGAACTCCAGGCCGCCATCGATGGCGCTTCCGTCATAGCGATGGAATTCAAAGAAGACCTCGCCGCCTACCTCGCCACACAACCTCAAGCCCCCATCAAGAGCCTCGACGAAATTGTCAACAACGGCCTCATCCACAGCGCCCTCGAAGCCACCATGAAGACCCGCGTCACCGGCAAAGGCCGCAATTCCGCCGACTACAAACTCGCCCTCGCCAAACGCGAAGCCCTCCGGCTCCTCATCCTCAAGGTGATGGAAGAGAACAAACTCGATGCCCTGGCCTATCCCACCCTGCGCCGCAAACCCGCACGCATCAACGATCCCCAGATTGGTTCCACCTGCGCTCTCAGCGCTTCCACCGGCTTCCCCGCCATCTCCATGCCCGCTGGCTTCACCGCCGACGGCCTCCCTGTCGCACTCGAACTCTTTGGCCGCCCGGAGGACGATGCGAAGCTCGTCGCCTACACCCATGCCTACGAACAAGCCACCCACCACCGCCGCGCACCCGCCCGTACTCCCGCCCTCAGCAAGCTCGCCCCCATCACCTGGCTATCCAGTATTAATGGCCTCCAAGCAAGATTGACTCTTTCCAATACTCAGCTTTCTTACAAACTCACCACCGGTTTGCCGAAAGAGGAAATTCTCGCCGTCACCATCCACCGAAAAAGCAATGCTTCGAGCGGCCCGATTCTCTTCGTACTGGCCAGCCGGAGTTCCAAGACTTTCGAGGGGACACTCACGCTTTCAGATCCTGATCGCGAAGCTCTCAATCAAGGCGGCCTTTACCTCCGTCTCACAACCCGTACCGGCAACCTGCGTCTTGAGCTTAAGCCGAACTAAAGGCCTCAGTCTACGCGCAAAAATTCTTGACCCAGAAGTTGTAGCTTTGCCGCTACGCCCTTTTCGTTCAGTTGGAAAGTAGCCAATTGATCGCTCAAGCTACCCCCATCCTTCACCCGCCAAGTATCGTACTGCCAGTGCTCCATCTCGCCCTTCGCACGAATCCACTCGATGCGCAATTTGCCTTCGAGCGTGCTTACTTTTACATCGCCGTAGGCGGCTTCGCGATACAAACCTGCATATCCATCCAACCCCAAACTTGGCTTTGTATCCTTCTTGCGAGCCTCTTCTTTCTCTCGCTTCTCGCGAGCCTCTTTCTCCTCGCCCGCTTTAACGACACTTAGCATGTGCGCATTCCAGTCCCGGGTCTTCGGCAGCCCGCGATACTCATCCAGCAGAGTGTTCGTCAATGCCTCATTCATGTTAGTGCCATTCAGGTTGGTTAGAATCACAAACCCAAGCTTCAAGCGAGGCACCATCGTGATTAGAGCCCGAAACCCGCTCAACACTCCTGCATGCATCACTAGCATCTCGCCGCGGTAGTGATTGATGGTCCAACCCATCGCATAGGTCGTCTGCGTAAACTCAGGCTGCAGTTCGCGAGTCGGCGAAATCAGCCGATTCACCATTTGCGGGGAATGGGTTTCACTTAACTGCTTCTCGCTTATCAATCGCTGTTCCTCAAACACACCTCCCGCTAACTGCATTCGCAACCAGCGCGCCAAGTCATGCGCACTCGAAGAGATGCACCCGGCCCCGCCAATGTGATCGTAATTTCCCCAAGCACCAACCTTTTGCTTTACGTGCGGCATCGCCAGATTGTTGTGACGGAGCATGTCCGCGTACAGCGTAGAGCTGTCCTTCATCCCCAACGGCAAGAAGATCTTCTGTTGCAAAAAAGCATCCCACCCCATCCCGCTTGTTTTCCCAACCGCCTCCCCCGCGCTTGTGAACATCAGATTCTGATACTGGTACAGACTCCGGAATGGCGCGCTCGGCTTTGCATACGCCATTTTCTTGATCAGTTCCTCACGAGAAAAATGTGAATTCCGAACCCAGAGCACATCATGTCTTGGTAATCCTGTTCGATGGGTCACCAGATCCCGGATGGTCACCAAGGCATCTGCGTGCGGGTCCGCCAATCGAAAGTACTCAAGGTGCTTCCGCACCGGGTCATCCCACTTCATCTTCCCCTCGTCCACCAACATGGCGATCGCAGCCGTTGTGAAAGCCTTGGTGGTGGAAGCGATTTGGAACGTCGAGTGTTCTGTGACTGGCTCTGGCTTACCCAATTCCCGGACACCATGGCCGGCAAGATAAACCACCTTGTCGTCCTTCACTACAGCCACCGCCGCCCCAGGAACCTCCCACGCTTTGCGCGCCGCCTCCACCAAACTTCGAACATCCGGCTCTGCCCCAAACAGCAAACCCACCCACAAAACCGCAATCAAAAATCGAATCATGGCTCTCAATTCTAGCGCGCTATGTTAGCTTGAAGAAAACCATGAGCGCGACTCGCGAAAAAGCACAATTGATGTCGGCCTCCGAGATGGATCGAACCCTCGTCCGTCTGGCCCACGAGATCCTGGAAAAATCTGACGACCTCTCGAGGCTCGCCTTCATCGGTATCCGCCGCCGCGGTGTCCCGATCGCCCAGCGCCTGGCAAAGAAAATTTCAGAGCTGGAAAAGCGCGAAATCCCCGTCGGCATTCTCGACATCAACCTGTACCGCGATGATCTTTCGACAGTCGGTGCCAAGCCCGTCGTCAACGCCACCGAGATCCCCTTCGACATTACCGGGATGGATATCATTCTGACCGATGACGTGCTTTATACGGGTCGCACCATCCGCGCCTCCCTCGATGCGCTGTTCGATCATGGCCGCCCCTCGCGCGTGCAACTGCTCTGCTTGATCGACCGCGGCCATCGCGAACTCCCCATCGAGGCTCGTTATGTAGGCCGGAAAGTCCCTACGACCTCTAGCGAAATTATCGAAGTAAAGCTTCAGGAAATCGACGGCCTCGAAAAGGTTCTTCTCGTCGAAAAGGTATAACTCTATGACCAAAGGCCTCCTCGACATCGAGGCCCTCGCCAGACCGGAGATTGAGTCGCTCCTTGAGCGCGCCAAGTACTTTCAGCCTTTGCAGCAAATGCGCGACAAGCGCCTCGAACTCCACGTTGGCCGCCTCGTTGTCAATCTCTTCTTCGAATCTTCCACGCGCACCCGGATCAGCTTTGAAATCGCAGCTCGCCGCCTCGGTGCCGACGCTGTGTCCATCAGCTCTCAGGGCTCCAGCGTCTCCAAGGGCGAGACCCTGCTGGACACGGTCTCTACTCTCAGTGCCATGCGCCCCGACGCCATCGTCATGCGCCACGCCGCCTCTGGTGCACCCCACTTCCTCGCTCGCCACTTGCCGATCCCAATCATCAACGCTGGCGATGGCCAACATGAACATCCCACGCAGGCGCTGCTTGACGCCCGAACGATTCTCGACAACCGACCCTCACTTGAGGGCCTTCGAGTCGCCATCATTGGCGATATCCTTCACAGCCGTGTCGCCCGATCCAACATTCACTTGCTCTCTAAATTTGGGGTCGACCTTGTTCTTTGTGGCCCAGCTCCACTGGTCCCACAGGAGCTGAAGCACATGGCCCCTGGGGTCACGATCACTCACGACATCCGCGAAGCCCTCCGCGAAACCGACATCATCATGATGCTTCGGGTGCAGCTTGAACGACAGAACGAAACCAGCTTCCCCGCCGGTGAGTATTCACGCTTCTATGGCCTTCGCGCCGACAATCTCGCCCTTGCCAAGCCCGACGCTATCGTGATGCACCCCGGCCCAATGAATCGCGGCCGCGAAATCTCAACCGAAGTTGCTGATAGCTCGCGCTCGGTCATCTTGAGCCAGGTTGAAAACGGCATCGCCGTCCGCATGGCTGTTCTCGAAAAGGTACTGCAATAATGCCCAAGCTTCTCATCCGCAACGGCCGCGTCATCGACCCTGCAAACGGCATTGACCGTGTGGCCGACGTCCTGCTTGCCAGCGGCATCGTCCGTGGCGTGGGCGAAAACCTTCCCTCCCGCGGCGCTGAAGAATTCGATGCCACCGGCCTGATCGTTGCCCCAGGTTTCATCGACATGCACGTCCATCTCCGCGAGCCCGGTTTTGAAAGCTCCGAGACGATTGAGACTGGTGCTCGCGCCGCCGCTGTCGGCGGCTTCACCAGCATCGTCTGTATGCCAAATACCAACCCGGTCAATGACAACGCTCACCTCACTCGGTACATCATCGAGCGAGCCAAGGCAGTGGCCAAAGTGAACGTCTTCCCGATTGGCGCGATTACCAAAGGCAGCGGCGGTGAAGAGCTAGCCTCGATCGGGGCCATGCAGGCCGCCGGTGCAGTCGCCATTTCTGACGATGGCCGCCCAGTCATGAACTCTCGTGTCATGCGTCGCGCTATGGAGATCGCCTCCAGCTTTGACCTCCCGGTCATCGATCATTGCGAAGATATCAATCTCTCCGCCGGTGGGGATATGCATGAAGGTAAGGTTTCGGTTCGTTACGGCCTTCGCGGAATCCCTTCGTGTTCGGAAGATGTGATGGTCGCCCGCGACATTTTGCTGGCTGAAGTTACGGGTGCACGCTTTCACGTTGCGCACCTCTCGACAAGAAATGCTGTCGCAATGGTGGCTGAAGCCAAACGTCGGGGCCTCAAGGTAACCTGCGAAGTTTCACCTCACCACTTCGCGATCCATGACAGCCAGATCATTCCTTACGATTCGAACTTCAAAATGAAGCCTCCGATCCGCTGCTCTCACGATGTTGAAGCAATGATTGAAGGCATCAAGTCCGGTGTAGTTGACGCTATTGCGACAGACCATGCGCCGCACAGCGTGACCGACAAGATACAAGAATTCGAGCGCTGCCCTTTCGGCATCCTCGGTCTGGAAACCGCCATCAGCATCTCACTGGAGCGCCTCGTCCAACCCGGCCATATTTCGATCCAACGAATGATCGAGCTGTTCACTACAGGTCCTGCCAATATCCTCAAGCTCAATCGAGGCTCGCTGTCGCCAGGCCTCCCCGCCGACGTGACGATTCTTGACCTCAATTCCAAATGGACCTACGACGTCAACAAGAGCCCCTCAAAATCTCGCAACTCACCGTTTGACGGTTATAACTTTATTGGCCGGGCCGTTGCGACGATCGTTTCGGGCGAGCCGATGTGGCAGGCTTGAGCGAGTCATGCCACATCTTAAGCCACTGCTTGTATTCGCCAATTAGCTTTCCATCGGCTCCGATCAGCTTCGCCTTCAGCAGCGCATTTGTGCTTGCGATGGACTCGCGGGCGTACGGTCCAGCATCAAGCAAGCCATTTTTTACCGCCTCCTGAAACAACTTCTGCGGTAGTGCGTTCGCCACACCCAACGCTTCTTCTGAATCCTTACGCATCATTTCGGTAATCCGCGAGTGTCGGCTCTTGATGCTTGCACCCGTTTCGCCACAAATTTCTTCGTCTCCAAAATACACCCCCAGCACGCGGCCCTCGATCTTCACGGGCGATAACAATCCGGCATCAAACTGCGCTTCCTCTGGGGTGACTCGAAACGACACCGCAGGCGTTCCTGAAGATTGGTAACGCCATATGTGATCTGAGTAGCGCCCATTGGCAAAGATAAATCGCAGCACACGAGAAGCCGCATGTACACCTGAGCCAGTGAGATCACGGACATTGATTGCTCCGCCTTTCACTGTTTCTGACCTGACGCCCTAAAATCGTACCAGCGGAAATCATAGGATCTTTCAAGAGGAAAGGAGAGATCAATGAAGAAGAAGCGGTACAGCAATGAAGAGATCGCGCGGATCCTGGAAGCTGGGGCGAGCACGAACAAG
>VFZU01000142.1 GCA_016870995.1 Acidobacteriota bacterium | reverse complement strand
AATCGGCAGACGCAACGGACTTAAAATCCGTTTTCTCGAAAGAGGAGTGCGGGTTCAAGTCCCGCCCCGGGCACCAATCACGCGCATAGTGCGCTTAAACAACTGCACCTGTTGCCGTTTCCAGGTAAAAACTCCCGCCGCAAAGTAGTTCCAGCAGCCCCCAACCAGCAAACCAACCCCGCTCGCTGCATACCAGGGCAACCCGCCAGCCTCTGCACTCCCACGAGCCTGTAGGTTAAGCCAGATCCCAATGCTGCACGCAGCCATAAATGAGCCCAATCCAATCCAAACCGCCCAGCCCCGCAATCTTTGGCTTCTGTAGGTAAGCGCGTTGTTCAAATAAAAGTTCAACACCATGACCACCACCGTCACCCAGACGTGTGAGTAGTTCAGCGGCAACTGCATCACCTGGGTGCAAAAGTACAGCAGCCCCAACGCCACAAACATCCCCACCAAACCCACCAGACTGAACAACACAAACCGCACGGGGATAATATGCCCAATCACTTTATCTACCAATAGCTGAAAGTACTCGAGCCCTACCAGAACATCCAGTTTGCTTTCCCCATGCTGCCGGTTGCGGAAGGTATATGGCACTTCCGCGATTTTCGGCCGTCGTGGTGAACTCGCCACCAGATCCAGCAACACCTTAAAACCAACGGCCGAAGTGAGATGAATCACCTCGTTCAGCCACGTCCGATCCACCAGAAAATAGCCGCTCATTGGATCGCTCAAACTGACCTTTGCGATCCAGCGGCTCAACCTCGCACCCGCCCGGCTCAGCAACACTCTTCCGCGCGAAAACTCCCCCATGCTGCCGCCTTGCGCATTGCGCGTCCCCACAACGAGGTCCAGCTTACCCCGGCGCGCCTCCTCAAGCATCTTCGGCAAAATGGTCTCGTCATGCTGTTGGTCCCCATCGATGACAGCCACATAGGGGGCAGCCGTTGACATCATCCCTTCAAGACAGGCCGAAGCCAGCCCCTTTCTCCCGACCCGGTGAATGATCCGAACTTTCCGGTCTCCCAGGCCGGCCTTTCTGACAAGCTCGGCCGTACCATCTACAGAGTCGTCATCGACAAAAATGGTTTCATACTCAACGCCTTGCAGGGCTTCCGCAAGGCGCTTCAGCAAAGGCTCTACGTTGGCGGCTTCGTTGAATGTTGGTATGATCACAGCCAACTCAAGTGGCACCACTGTGTATTGTTCGCTTGCCAATTATCGGCTCCTCCGGTTAGTGTATTCTTCCTTGAGCCTGAGGCCACACTGAAAATCTCTGAAATCGTTTACACCATCATCCTCAAACCCAAGCCGCTTCCTCAGTTGGCGAATGCCTATATCCGAATGCTCATCCCTCAGTCCATCCTTTGCCAGGGCGCGATTGTGATGCTCAACCCCCGCGACCCGGTCGTTTGCGGAGCACTCGCGCTGCGTGCCTACGAAAAAGACGAGATCGATTTCCTTGCCAGTGTGGGTCGCCCCAAAATGACGGTTCTCGACATCGGTGCCAATATCGGCCTGCACACTGCAATCCTTGGTAAAGCGATTGGGCCCTAGGGGAAGATCTTTGCCTTCGAACCCGATCCCGAAAACCTTACTTTTCTCCGCAAGACAGTCGCCGCCAATCAGTTCACACACGTTGAAGTAGTACCAGCAGCGGCCGCCGCCCAGCCCGGCACAATGCGCCTGTTCACGTCTTCCCAGAACCGGGGGGGGGACAATCGCCTCTATCAAAACGAACTCTCCGATGGCTTTGTCGACGTTGAAGTCGTTCAAATGGATAACTACCTGCAAAATCAGCAAGTATCTGAAGTCGATTTGATCAAAATCGACGTTCAGGGTTTCGAGGCCCAAGTGCTCGCCGGTCTGGAAAACACGATTAGGTCCAGCCCCAATCTCATTCTTCTATCGGAATTCTGGCCAAACGGGCTATGCCGTACGGGGGCAAACCCGCTGCAATTGCTGCAAACTCTTCAATCCTGGGGCCTAACCCTCTACTCGCTCGGATCCCAGGCTGCCATCCATCCCATTGTTGATTTTGAAGCCTTTATCAATCAGTATCATGGCAGGAAGTACACCAATATCGTCGGTCTCAAGAACTCCTGACTGAGCAGTACTGGTACTTATGGAGGACTTGACCCTAGTACTGTCCAAACTTTTCCCCTTCGTACTAGTCCCACCCTATTCCTAACATCAGGGTGTGACTTACATGAAACTCATCCCGATTGCCCTCCTTACCCTCTCGACTGCCTTGGCATCCACCATTAAAGTTCAGTTCATCAATGGCCCCAACAACGGTTTCGCCGAGCGCACCATCGACGGTGGCACCACCTGGACAAGTCCCGGCTTCACCATGCTCAACATGCGCATCGCCGAAAGTTTTGACTACCTGACCTTTTGCCTCGAGCCACTCCAGCCGGTCTCGCCCTTGATCCTCGACTACAACGTCGTTTCCCTCGAACAAGCTACCACCAATATCGGCGGAATGGGTCCCGCCAAAGCTGAATTCATCCGCGAGCTCATTGGCCGTTTCTACCCTGTCGTCGGTGTAGCGCTCGACAACACGACGGCCGGAGCCATGCAGATGGCACTTTGGGAAATCATTCGTGAAGAC
Source organism: Acidobacteriota bacterium (assembly GCA_016870995.1). Lineage (GTDB taxonomy): Bacteria > Acidobacteriota > Terriglobia > Bryobacterales > Bryobacteraceae > Bryobacter. Next base: position 8,430 of record VFZU01000142.1, on the reverse strand, counting down.
AAAGCCGCCAACGGGTTTAACGTGAATGCGGGCTTGGTCCAGTACCGAAACGAATCCCTTCCCATGAAGGCCCTCGCCCAGAGCTACCTCGATGCCCTCGACGGCACAGGCCCCAAGGCGATGAACCTGATTGCCTATACCAATGCAGATAAACAGGACATCCTGTTCCAGGTGCAGACGCCCGAACCCGCCACCTATGCCACGCTCGGCGCAGCCCTCCTCGGCCTTGGCTGGATGCGCCGCCGCAAGAATTGATAAGCGCTCCTTCAGAGGAGAGCCCCACCGGGCTTCCCTCTTTTTTCCTCAAATCCTCGCGCTGGCCTTCTCCACCCGCCGTACTGTTCCAACCGCAAATTCACCTTAGGTTGCTATCAGCGCCTTACCTTTGAGCACGATGCAATGCATCTCAGGCAGCGCCGCCACTTCCTCCAGTTCTCGCAACTCGCCGCCGCCCCAGTCCCCATCAACAAACGAAGGCTCATGCTCGACTGGCTGGCCAACAAGACTACGCCCAACTACACTCCGGCTGCCTTCTTTCTTCACTTTGGCGCGGACTTCAAGGCCGGCCCCGCCGCCGCCACTCGCCACCTTGAGTACTTCCGCCAAACCGGTATGGACCTGCTCAAGATCCAGTTCGAACAGACCTACTCCCGTCAGGACTTCCTCCAAACTCCCGCCGACTGGGCCAAACTCAAACTCGCCAAACTCGACTTCTACGAGCCCCTTCTCGTCACCGTCCGGCAACTCGTCAAAGCCGCCAAGAAGGATGCACTGCTCTTGATGACGCTCTACTCCCCCTTTATGTGTGCCGGCCATTGCGGCTCATCCCCACTGCTCAAGCAACACCTCGAAGAAAACCCAGAAGCCGTCAAAAAAGGCCTGGAAATCCTCACCGAAAGCCAACTCCTGTTTGTCCGCGCCTGCATCGCCGAAGGCATTGATGGCTTCTACATGTCCACTCAGGGCTATGAGGCCAAGCGCTTCTCTTCCCCGCAGATTTTCAATAACTACATCAAGCCCTACGACCTGGTCTCCATGCGCGAGATCCAGAAGAACTGCCAGTTCAACATCCTTCATGTCTGCGATTACGTCGCCCCTTACGCCAACTACGACGCCGTCTACGACTACCCCGGGCACATCATCAACTGCAACGCGAAACTCACCAGCCAGCACCTGACCGCCGCCGAGATTTCAAAGCGATTCAAACGGCCCTTCATGGGTGGCCTCGACCGCCACGGCCTCATTGCCTCGGGCAGCCCCGCGGCACTCGAAACGGAAATCAAATCCGTAATCCGTTCCAGTCGACGGCAGTTCATACTCGGCGCGGATTGCACTGTTGCCGCCGATACCGATTGGAATCGTCTCCGTCAGGCGATCGCCATCGCCCACCAGACGGCAGCCTAGGCTTTCTTCTTGCCGGTCAGACTGCCGCCGTAAGTCGCCCAGCTCCACGTCCCTTTCAAGACGCCTTCTTCCAGCTTTGCTGACACCTTGAATGCTGCTGAGTACCCAGCCTCGCCCGACGCCAACGGAAAGTCGAGTTCCAGCTTTCCGCCTTCGAACGTCCCTTTCACATCGGAGGCATCCCATTTGCCGCCCACCTTTGCTCCATCCTGCGTAAAGGTCGGGCTTGCTTTGCGCTCTCCCCCCGGCGTTTCCATCGTCATGTCCCAGGTTCCTGCAATCGTGTCGGCGGCTCCGGCCAAGCTCACCGCCATCCCCATCGTGAGTATCGTTCTGCGAGTCATATGAGATTCCCTCCGCGACACAGGATAACAGGCTCGGAAGCCGCTCATCGAGGTGTAAGATGAAATCGAAAAGAAGACGGTTACCTTGCGGTATCTTTCCTACATCTTGATGCTTCCCCTTGCGTCGCTCTGCGCAGAGCCCACTGCTCAAGCCAAGCGAGGCAAAGAGCTGTTCCACCTCAAAAGCGCTACGGGTGTCGCGTGCAGCTCCTGCCACCAGGTAGCCGGAGAGGGCACTGCCATTGGCCCCGATCTCAAAACTCTCGGGCGTCTGTCGCCACGTGCGGTGATGACGGGCATCATGGCATCCCGTACCCATTCCGTGAGAGAGATCACGACGACCAGCGGCAAGTCTTTCCCGTCGATTCAGTCGAGCGAAATTTACTACGACCTATCGAAGACGCCACCCGCCGCAATCACACTGTCTGCCGGCGATATCAAGAGCGCCAGGGATAACGCGTTATGGAAGCACCCGCCAGAATCCCGCGGCCTGACCAAACAGCAGTTGGCGGACATCATTGCCTACCTGCGCTTCGCCTTTCTTGGCGACACCAAGGGCGTTGCCGCTCGCGAAATCCCGTAAGCCCATTTCAGGCTACTTAACAGCGCCGCGCACCTTCACGAGCCCTGTCACCTTATCGCCGAAGTTATCCGCCGCAGTGTAGATCCGCAGCCCGTCTTCGCACGTGATCAACAACGCGTCGATCTTCACTGCATTCTCGAGTGGATGTTCCGACTCGAGTTCGAACCCAAGGATCGCGTCACCCAACTCCATCTCGCCGCTCACCACCTTGGCGCGATGCAGAAAGTGATAGATCGGTGCCGCCTCATCTTTGCGAAACCCGATCTCGGCTCCGAACCGCCGCGAATCGAGAATGGCGCGCGGCTACCCTGTCTGGTCCAAAAAGACAAACCAGCGCTTCATTGATGCGCCGATCTGCCCGACCAGCCGAGTGTGCTCCTCGCTCGACCGATCCGGAATCACGGGCAACCCATCCTCGAAGCGCGCCCATTTCACCATCGACGTACTGTCGATCGGGTTCCCCAACTCCTTCATCTTCAGGTGATCCGTCGTCATGATGTGCAGCAAACCATGCGCCTCATCGTCGGCCAGTTCCCCGTCCGTTCGCCCCCATTGCTTGCGCACCATGTGCGCCAGCACTCCCTCCTTGAGCTGTTCTTGCTCTTCATGCCCTAGCAGCCGCGTGATCAGCCAGCTGAGCGGCTTCACCACAATCAGGAGATCAAACAGCAACTGCGCTAGCGGCGCGAGGCCATGCGCGATCTTCATCTTGAACTTGATCCCCACATAATCCGCTACCACTTCGGCGATGATCGCGATCGTCAAAGCTACGCCAATCTTGCCCCAAATACTCGGCATCGCCGCCTCGGTTAAATCCCCAAGGAACAACGTCGCCAGCGTTGTCATCAACCCCACCACCATCAGGAATCGAGCACTATCGTGCCGGAACCGCAGAATCGTCTTCACCATCGGATTGCCCGCCGCCAGCTCTGCTTCAAGCAGATCCGGCGACAGAGCGATCATCGCCGCTTTCATGCAACACAAGGTGAATACAATGCACAACAGGATGCTTGCGGCCACCACCCGAAAGCGCAGCGTTTCCACCTTTTCGTGATGCGTGTAACAGTAATTGGCACCAGAGCCGGCCACAGCCAAAAAAGTGCGGCCCGAGAAATACGACCGATCATGAATCCCTCGCTAATTGCCACGGAACGTAAAGTAGCGCCCGGCAGATACCGTCACTTCAACCAGTCCGAACCGCTGCTCCGGCACTTTATCGTCGCTGAATAGCGAACCGATGTCCGCAAGCAGCGGCCAGCTATCGCTGAAATAGGAATGCCCCAGGAAGTCCGTATCAAGCGCTGTCACGTCAATCGTGTCCACACCAGGAACCACCACAATCTCCTCACCCGCTAGCCCCGCGCGCGAATTTCCGTGCACGAGTTTCGAGGCCTTCAGCGCTTTGTCGTTTTCTGAAACGTAGAGGGTTACCCGGCGCGAGATGGCCTTCAAAGCCGCGGCCAATTCCGCAAACGTATCGGCATCGATATCGGGAGCCGCCAGAATGAGATGGCGGAACTCGAGCCCGGGGATCGGATTCCGGCTGATCCCCTTCAGCGCCTCGCACGCGGCCCGGTTGCCCATGCTGTGCGCAATGATATGAATCCGCTCCGCGCCAGATTGCGAACCCAGCAAATTCAAGAACCGCTCCAGATGCGGCGCCGACCAGGCAATATCCGCCTCATCCCTCGTGTAGTCCGCCGTTCTTCCATTCGACGGCCAGCTGTAGAAAATCGGCGCGCCCTGAAACTGAAGGTCGTAAGCAATCTGCCCTGTCCTGCGGGCTGCGTTTTCAAACGACACGTTGAAGCCATGAATGAACACGAACACCTCGCGCGTGGCCGACTTCTCGACAGCCTGACGCACCAACTTGAGATACTCCTCTTCTTCGCGGCTCAGTGTCTCAAGCAGCACCACATGCTTGTTCGGATCTGGCCGAAACTCCAGCCGCCAGATCGAAGGCGAGGGCAGCTCACCCACCTTCCGCACCTTCGGAATACTGATCAGGCACTCCCCATAATTCAACTTGCCGCCTGGCGACCGGTCTCCTCCAAACTCCAGCTTGCCGCCATCTCCCTGCTCTGCCGCCCGATCCGTCGCATAGAACACCCGCACCACGGAGTAGTTCTCATGCTCAGCCTGCACCATCTCCAAACCAAAGTTGTCTGGGAACGCCTCCGCCATCAGCGTCGCTCCGTGAGAGATCGCCCCGATCGCCTCGGCCGCCTCCAGCACCAGGCTGGCATCGAGATCGCTCAATTTCGCTTGTTCGCGATCCAACTCTTCTGACACATCGCTCAGATGCAGATCTTCCGGAGCCTGCTCGAATCCGGCCAGTTGCTCCCGCAACCGCACCAGCAAATCCTCGCCGCCGCCCACACGCTCCACCGCGGCAATGGCCAGCCGCAGCGCTTCGATCACCCGATTTCGATTCATGGCGTCACTCCCTAATACACGCGCCACCCAAGCTTCTCAACTCGGGAATAGCCGCTGCAATTCCGTTTGCTGCTCCGCCGTCAAAAACCGCGTCGGCAGTGCTCTCAAAATCATATGCAACTTCGCCGTCTCCTCTAGCTCTTCCGCAGCATACACAGCCGAGTCGAGTTCACTGCCTCCAATCACAGGCCCGTGATTCGCCAGCAGCACACCCTTCGCCGCTCTGGAAACCTCAGCAACCGCCGCAGCCAGATTCTTGTCACCCGGTGCGAAATATGGAATCAATGGCAGGCGCCCCACGCGCATCACATAGTAGGCCGTGATCGCCGGCAGGACGTTGTCAGGATCGACATCAGCCAAACAGCTCACAGCAACACTCCAGGTCGAGTGCAGATGCACCACCGCCGTCTCCTTCGACCGCGACTCGTAATAGGCCTTGTGCAGAAACAATTCCTTCGAAGGTGCCTTCCCCGATAGCAGCTTTCCATTCGAATCGAGCCGCGAGATTTCATCCGGGTCCAATCGCCCCAGACAGGAATTCGTGGGCGTAATCAACATTCCATCCGGCAGCCGAACGCTGATATTCCCTGAGCTACCCGGCGTCAGCCCTCTGTCGTAGAGTGACTTGCCGTGCATCGCCATCTGTTCTCGCAACTCACGTTCGCCGTTCATTCCGTATCCTTTCGATCCAGCTTTCGCAGTGCATCGTGAAAGAAATCCGCACCACCAAAGTTTCCTGACTTTAGCACCATCGACAATTCCATCGCGCCTTTGGAATACACCACGGGCACGCCCGCCGACACCTCTTCGCCAATCTCGATCGCCTGCACGCCCAGCGCTTCGATCACCGCGCCAGATGTCTCGCCTCCGGCCACGATCAACCCTCGAACTCCGACTACGGTTACCCTTCGCGCGATCTCTCCAAACAGAGCTTCGAAATCCTGCGCCGCACCGGCTCGAACCGCACTCTCCGATGCCCCTGAGGCAATCAGGACTGGCGCTGGCGCATGCTCGGCACAATAGCCAACAGCCCGCTCCAGCTCAGTGGCAACCCCATGCGTCATGTCTACGTGCAGCGTCTTTCCGCCTCTGCCTGCCCAGGCTGCAATTTGGCCCCGTGTCGCCACAGAGCAGCTCCCGGCCAACATCACGGTCTGCCCTGCAACAGCAGGCCGGGCTAGGCGCACCGCAGCACTCCCTGCAGCACCACGCAGTTCCTCACACCAGAAACGCGCGATCGCCGACCCTCCCGTCAAAAACACCTGATCGCGCGCTAACCGCGCCACCCTTCTCAAATCTTCATCGCAGATCGCGTCCACAATCCAGTGCCGCGCGTTCCCCGCATCAACATTCTCGAGCGACAGCAATCCAACCGACTCCCGCGTCTGCGCACCCAACACTCTCATCAGGTTGCTGTCTCGCATCGGGTTCAACGGATGATCCTTCATTCCGCTCTCGTGCAGCGGCACGCCGTTCACAAACATGTACCCGCAATACACGGTCCGTCCGTTTTCAGGGAACGACGGGCAATACCAGACCCGCTCCACACCCAGTGCATCGGCCTACGCCTCCGCCACCGGCCCGATATTCCCTTTGGACGTTGAATCGAATGTCGAGCAGTACTTGAAGAAGATCCTCTGCGCTCCCATCTCCTGAAGCCTTCGAAGGGCCCGCAACGATTGCCTCACCGCCTCATCGCTCGCAATCGAGCGCGTCTTCAAAGCAAACACCACCGCCTCGGCATCCCCCGGCGTCACACTTGCTTCAGCGCCAAACACCTGCAGCACTCGCAGCCCCGCCCGCGCGAGCATCGACGATAAATCCGTCGCCCCAGTAATGTCGTCGGCGATGCAACCGAGGATCATGCACCCTTCTCGATCGCAATCGCGCGCACCGGGCAGCCATCTCCACCCACTAGGTGCAACGGCAACGCCACGAACTCCACTTCCGCCTGCGTAATCTGATCCAGATTCGCCAGCCCTTCCACGATCACAACGTTGCCACGAAACAACGTCTGGTGGACTTCCGTCAGCTCCGGCATGTTGTTCACATCCGCCACCGACGGCGGCTCAACGCCAATCAGCGCCACACGCTTCTCTACCAACCACCGCGCCAGTTCCGCTGAAATCCTCGGCAGAGCATCGCGGTACTCCGGAGTCCCCACTCGCTTGCTCCAATCCGTCCGGAGCAGCAGCCGGTCCCCTTCTTGCACAGCCCCAATCGCTCCCTCGATGTCGGCCACCGTCAAAAGCTGCCGTTCCACCACTGGTGCGAGATTCACGATCCGCGCGGGCCCGCAACACACATTGAGGTCCATCTCCTCCATGCAAGAGCCTTCATTCAGAAAATGCCGCGGCGCATCCATATGCGTCCCAGCGTGCGAATACAAATTCAGCGTGCTCGCATTCCAGCCATCTGTCGCAATCGTCTTGGCCACGCGAATCTCAACGCCACGCATTGAGTTCGTCACTGGCAGGCTCAGATCGACAATCCGCCGCTTTCCCGCCAGCTTCACGGGCCGATTTCGCCGCGCAGACGCATACAACGCTTCAACCACCCGCAATGACTTTTCATACTCGCGCGGCGACGTTTCGCATTCCGACTTCCCATCGAGCACTTCGAGAAAATGGCTCTGCGTTGCATACACGCAATCCCCGCCGAAGCCCCTTCGCGACGGCGCATACGGATGCACCTCCACCGGCCCACCCAGCTTCTTGATCCGTAGCGACCCATCGTTGCCCAGCCAGATGCTCCCGCCATCGCCTTCCACCAGCATCTCGCCGAACGTATATCGGAAGTCCTCTGCCGCAGCCTCGTTGTAGCGATTTGCATCCCACACCGCCTCGGCTCCGCTCGAAAAGCGAAACTCGAGCACACCCGTATCCTCGCCGACGATCACATCGTTCAACCGGCGCAGCCGTGCGGAACACTCTGCGATTTCCCCGCCCAGATATCGAAACGTATCGACAAAATGCACACCCGTCTCATGCACCAGCAATCGCGGCATCGTCCGAAAGTACGGCTGCCGGCCAAGGTACGCCTGCTCGCCCCAGCCATCGCCCATCCGCGACCGCATTGTAATCGTGTGCAGCTTTGTGCCGATCACACCCGCGTTGAGCAGCTTCTTGATCTCCCGGTACCAGGGCTGAAAACGAAAGTTCTCATGCACCATAAACGGAGCGGACGAGGAGGCGCCCACTTCAAGAATTTGTCGAGCTTCTGCAAAATCCGCCGCCAGCGGCTTCTGGCAAAGGATGGGCAATCCCCGCTTCACAGCCCGTGACACCAGATCCAACCGCCCCACCGGAGGCGTCGCCAAATCGACAAAATCGACATCTTCATTTTCAAGTGCCACCACCGGATCTGTCACCACACGAGCAATGCCATGCCGCTCGGCTGCCGCGCGCGCCTTGGCCTCGTCGAGGTCGCAAATGCAAACGATCTCGGCTCCCTTCTGCCGGCCCCACGCATCCAGATGAAACTCGCTGAAGTAACCGGCTCCGATCAAGATTCCACGCCGTGCCATCATCCTTCCACCTCTAACCCGGATTTCTCACCAGCTCTCCGCACTCCCCACTTTGGCCCGGAACAGCGAAGGTGTGGCGAAGCTCCGGACTTCTGAAAAAACGTAAAAATCGACTTTTGTTTGTTTCCGCACACTTA
>VFZU01000141.1 GCA_016870995.1 Acidobacteriota bacterium | reverse complement strand
CGTCCTGGCCCATCACTGCCTTCCAGTCCGCTTTTGCGCTATTCTGCTTTCGGGTCATCTGCCTTTCCTCTTTCTCCGCCGCTAACGGATTTGTGAAAGGTTTAGCATGACCCATTTCCTTTTTGCAAAACTCTTAATACTTAACCTAGTCCGCTCACACGGCAAGGCTGATCGATGTGCTTGTGCCGATCCATCGATGCTGCTTGCATCGAAGTTCTTGACAGATCGCGCGGCCAGCCTCGCGCCCTAAGCTCGCGGGGCTGCATCGTTCAAGTGCTTCACCCCGATCACCGGCATCGGTCCCGGGAACACGCCGTTGCCCAGCACTTCCCGAATCGCCGCATTCGTATCGAAAGTCACCTGCCAGTAGTGGTCATTGTGTGTGTATGGTCGAATCGCCAGCACCGGCCCCTCAAGCGTGAACTTCGAGATCACCACATCCACACCGGGCTCGGCCAGCACGTTCGGAATCGCATGGATCCTCGCCTTCAACGCGGCCTTCATCGCCTTAAAGTCTGCGGCTCCCGATACCTGGGCCGTCAGCTCCACACGTCGGTAGGCGTTCGTCGAGAAGTTCTGTATGCTGTCGGAAAACAGCTTGTTGTTCCCCACAAACGTCCTCACGTTGTCCGGCGTATTGATCGAAGTCACAAACAGCCCAACTTCTTCTACCGTCCCGGTCACGCCGCCAGCCGCAATAAAGTCTCCAACCTTAAACGGCCGCAGCACAACCAGAAAGATGCCTGCCGCAAAGTTCGACAACAATCCGCCCCATGCGGTTCCGATCGCAAGGCCAGCTCCAGCGAGCAACGCAGCAAAGCTTGTGGTCTGGACGCCAAAGTAACCCAAAATTGCGATCACGAGCGTGATGTTCAGCACCACCGAGATCGTGTTGCCAATGAACCGCAGCAACGTTGGTTCCAGCTTTTGCTGAGCCAAGCCCCGCTGCACTAATCCCACCGCGAATGAAATCAACCACCGCCCAATGATTTACAGGGCGAGCGCACCCAACACTTGAAGCCCCACCGTCACCAGCGTGCCTTGCGCCACTTTCAACATTTGATCGAGATCCATCTCCGAATTCCTCCTTCAGTTTTTAAGAAATCAACTACATCCTCATCATTCTTCCAAATCCTGAGTCGGGTTCGGATTCACTCGGCGGAGTTCTCTCTGATGACCTGGCCGAAGCCGCAAGCTCTGGCCCACGCGCGGCAAGGACAATCTGATCCGCTCCGATACGAGTGTGAGGCGTTAGGTGTGTGTTAGGATCGCCCGGAAGGCCCCAAAATGCAGACCCACCTCGTCTGCGACGCACTCACGATGTCGACCGAATCCAAGGAGATGTTGATGGCCGGGGCAGGGGCGCTCACGCTCACCGCGCTGTGAGCGGGGTGGTGCAAGTACCGCGGGATCAGTCTTCACATCGGCGTGAAGTTCCTGGGCATAATCGGCGTAATCCTGCTGGCGTTGAGCATTCTTGCCTATTACGAACTCAGGGTGCAGACCCAGCGGTTTACTGTGCATACAGTCGAGGGCCCTGTGATCGGGCGCTGGGAGAAGACTGACCGGGTACGCAACCATCCAGACGGCGTCAGCCAGTACCGGACCCGGAAGTCTGAAGGCTTTCAAGTCGGCGGTGTGCCGTTCGTCTACGAGCTCGGCGGAGCCGGGAACTGGTTCGACAACTACGGACCCTACGCCATCGAGATCCGCGACGGAATGACGCTCCGCATCAGCTACTTCTACGAAGGCGAACGCGGCCCAATCCGCATCACCCGCGTCGAACGATTGAATCGCTAATAAACAATCTGGCCGGAAACAGGATTCAGTGGATTTCATATTCTTAGACAAAGCCACAGCACCTTTGTGTAACCGGACATCGCAGCGCGCCTCGTCACAAGCTGACAGGAACTCGTCAAGACTCCTCAGGTCAGACTTTCATGAGCTTGAGCAACTCCTGTGTGCTCGTGCAACGCTCAACAAAGCCGAACTCGCCTGAGTCCTTCACTTCGGAGACAGCCTGAAGGAACCCGGTCATCGCCGCCCGATAAAGCGAGGTGGCCAGGCTGATGCGCTTCACGCCTGCGGCCGACAGTTCGGCAACCGAAAAGGACTTCCCCTTGATGCCCACCATGAAATTCACCGGCCGGGAAACTGCGGAGCAAACGGCGCGAACAAGACGTCGGCTTGTGTCCGTTCGAAAGCCTGAAGTCGTTGGATCGTTTCGTCCAGGCTCGGGTTGGCATACATGAGATTGTGAGCTCGCGCCGTCAAAAGAAGAGGAAAGCCAAGCGAGCGAGCCGCCTCGGCACCTGCCGCAATCCGTTCCACCGCCAGAGTAACGTCATACAAAGGTCGATCCGGGTCCCCGGTTGTATCTTCGATAGTGCATCCAACCAAGCCAACCTCAGCTGCCAGCCGAACTGTCTCCGCAACGCTTTCCGGGCTATCACCGAACCCCATCTCCAAATCCGCCGACACTGGCAAATCGGTCGCGTCGACGATCATGCGTGAATGTGCGAGCGCCTCATCGCGAGACAACTCCCCGTCGCCCTTACCCAAAGCACAAGCGGCGACCCAAGGATTCGGTATTACGAAGGTCGAGGGGTTCTCATGAAGGGCGCGGAACTGGGTAGCCTTCTCTTCTTGCGTTGTACTCACAAACTACCTCCGAAGACGAACATTCCTTATTTTGTCCCCAGCCCGGCCTCGACCTCGATTGGACGCAGCTCAGCGCGACACCGGTGGACCATGCACACATAGAGCGCCTTCATTTCTGAACCGGGGCGCCGCGCTTGTATGTGCTAATCTGTACATACACTGATGGTTCGTTTTAAATGGGATGAGAAGAAGAACCGCATCAACCTGGTGAAGCACGGCATCGACTTTCAGACCGCGCAATTGATTTTCGAAGACCCAGGCTGCGTCACGTTCATCGAACGAACAATTGAAGGTGAACCGCGATGGCACGCGATCGGCCTTGTGGAAGGGTTGATTTTGGTGGTTGTGGTGCACACCTATCGCGATGCGGGTGCCGATGAATTCATTCGCATCATTTCAGCACGTCAAGCAACTCGTCACGAAAGGAAGCTTTATGAAGCAACTCAAGCCTAAGCAACGAGCGGGCCTCCGCCGTCTTGCCCAGAGGCCCGACCGCGAGATTGACCTCTCCGATATCCCTGAGATTCGCCAGTTCCCTTTGGATGCGGTGATCGGGAAGTTCTACCGGCCGAAGAAGCAAAGCGTAACACTCCGCCTGGATGCAGATGTTCTTGCTTGGCTGAAGGCCTCGGGCGAAGGGTATCAGACGAGGATTAACGCTTACCTGCGGCAGCTCATGACGAGACGTGCGTCATGATTAGCGTGCGCAGTTTCGAATCGGCTCGCCAATAGAACCCACAAAGTCGCGCTGCGTGGATGAAACCGGTACGGGTTCCATCGTCGCACTTCCGGATGCTGCCTCGCGCTGCCTGGCCCATCCCACAAAGGGTAAGTTTCAGGACGAAGGTGGAACGCTCTACACAGTGGCGTTTTCCGGATTCTAGTCTAATTGCCCGGCGACAACGGCAAAAACGAAACCGTCGGCGCAAAGGATTTGGACTCGCCCTTTTGCCTGCTTCCGCCGCTCGATCGTTCAGGGTTGACACATAGTAACAAATATGTCACCATTGCAAAATGGCGGAGCTTCTCTCCTACGTCGATGAAAGCGACAAAAACCCATTCTCGACGTGGTTTGAGAGCCTCGACGCTGCCGCAGCCGCGAGGGTGACTGTCGCGCTGACGCGTCTTGAGCAGGGCAACATCTCCAACGTTAAGGGCGTTGGCTCTGGCGTGCTGGAATACAAGATCGACTTCGGGAGTGGCTACCGGATTTACTTCGGGTATGACGGCCGAGAACTTGTCATACTCTTGGGCGGAGGCACCAAGAAGCAGCAATCGGACGACATCGCAACGGCGAAGGAGCGATGGGCGGATTACAAGCGCCGGAAGAAGAAATCCGCGCCTTGAGACAACAACGAATGGAAGGAACAAAGACATGCCACTAACGAGCGATTTCAAAGCGACGATCCGAGCGCGGGCGCAACGCGATCCTGCTTTCCGTAAAGCACTCTTGCGTGAAGGCGTCGAGTGCATTCTCAACGGCGACCTCGATACGGGCAAAGCCGTTCTACGCGACTATGTGAACGCAACAGTGGGTTTTCCAACACTGGAGAAGCGCACAAAAATCCCGGCCAAGAGCCTTATGCGCATGCTGGGGCCAAGCGGCAGTCCTTCGTTAGCGAACCTATCGAGCATTCTCGGTGCGCTGAAGAAGAGCGAAGGCGTCGAGTTCGAGCTTACGTTTCGAAACTAGAGGAGGCCCACAGAGGTTAAGTTTCGGGACGGTTAGAGTCTCGGCGGTGGAGCTACTTCCCGCACGCCATCATCAATTCGCAGAGCCTTCACTACAAGCTCTAGCTGAGCTTCAAACTTGGCATTGTCAGATTCCCAATTCGTGAAGTCGGCCGCCGCACGACGACGGACTTCATCGGCCTTGCCATCTTGCCATCGGAATAATTCTCCATCAAGATTTAGCGGAATCAGAGCGAGCGTCTTCTTTCGACGGTCCTTCATCAGAGCCTGTTCCTTCGTGAATGCCTTATTGATCTCGCTGTCGACCCACCAACTGGAAAGCGAAGCAGCGGAACAGCAAAGAAGCACCTTGTCCCAAAGCCGAATACCCCGGTCGACTTGGTCGTAGAGATCGTCACCAGGAAGAATCTGGTGTTCGTCCATCCAGCAGCGAATGCCACGCCCTTGGAGGGTGTCATGAAGGCGCCGCGCGAAACTCTTGTCAGCGTGGCTGTAGCTGATGAAGCAGGAGTAGAAGTCTATCGGCTGTCCGACGAGAGAACCAACATAGGCTATAAGGTTGTCGGGCACGCCAGCGCCTCGCAGAAATGCCTCAGGGATCTTGCCGCCAGACTGGTAGAGCGTATCGATGCCGATTGTCGAAGGACCGCGGTGCTGTACAGTTTCCAATTTACTTACCATTGATAGATCAACGGCTCCGAAAACGGTCGATCCAAGCCTCGCCTCGGCTAGGTTCGCCCCCTTTAGGTCCACCTGGCAAAGGTTGGCACCATAGAGGTTCGCCCCACTGAGGTTCGCCCCATAGAGGTTCGCCCCACTGAGGTTTGCTTCGCCGAAGTTCGCCTTGTAAAGGCTCGCCATGCTAAGGTCTGCGCCGCTAAGATGCGACCAACTGAGATTCGCGTCAATGAGGTGCGCGCTGCGGAGATTCGCTCCCCGAAGGTTCGCCTCACTGAGGTCCGCCCTGCGGAGATCCGCGCCGCTGAGGTTGGCATCATTGAGGTTCGCATCGCGAAGATTCGCCCCACTTAGGTTCACAAGGCTCAGGTTCGCCTTGCGCAAGTAGGCCTTGCCGAAATCCACCCCAACGAGGTCTTTCTCATTCAGCCTATGGTGTGCTTTAACCCATTCGTTCCAATGAGCAGCCCCCTTCAAGAGCTGGTCCAAGTACTCATTTTTTGCCATGAGGTGCTTGTCTGCCTTAGCGGTCCTACAGCGCAATGGTCACCTCGCTCCCCATAGGGATAGTTTTGAGACGAATACGTGGATGCCTATCCAGTCGAGTGGCTGAGGCTCTGATAGTTACCGCCCCCAGCTTTGCCGACTTCGTCGCGGAACCAGCCCAAATCGTCTTGATCCAGCCGGATAGTCTCACGCGTCTTGGCTACCGCAACCGGTGCCACAGCTCCTCGATTAAATGTGAGCCTGTATTGCTCCTCATTCGCTATCTCGGCATTCAGCCCACAGCCGCCGCCCGAAAATACCCTCTTCCATGGAAGGCGTTGACACATTTCTTGAAAGAATTTTCTCCTCCCGTTTCAATCACTTCCCACATCTACCCACCCAACTCCTCCAACCCATCCTCTATGCTGATTCCGGATTCAATTCCATCTCAACTTAAGCAACAAGGATGTACTCATCATGGCCTCGAAATCGCAAATTCTCGCCAATCAAATCAATGCTCAGAAGTCGACAGGTCCTCGCACCGTCGAAGGCAAGCAGCAATCGTCAAAGAACTCCCTCCGCCACGGCCTCAACGCCTCGGCGGACAACCTCTTCGCGGCCAATCCGCAAGAACAAACCCAATACAAAGCGCTCCGCGAACAGCTCTTCCAGCAAATCGTCCCCTTCGGCCCTGCCGAAGAAGTCATCTTCGAGCAATACGCCTACTCCACTTTCCAGGCCCTCCGCGCCCAGCGCTTCGAAACCGAAGCGCAAGACCGCTGGTCACAGAACCCCGAAAACCACAACCTCTTCATCCAAATGGAACGCATCGTCAAACAGGGAGCCCTCTTCGAGCGTCGCGCCCTCAAGGCATTCAAGCAACTCTCCCAGCTCCAGGTCGACCGTCTTGCCGCCGTCGAGATCCACGCCGAACTCAAGGACGTCGAACTCGATGAAAACATCTCCCCTGCCCTGCCTTGCGCCAAGCTCCGCGCCCACGAGCTCAAGCAGGAAGAAGCCCTTTTCTTCGGCCTCGCCATCCACCATGGCCTCAAACTCCAGAACGAAAAAACGAACCCAATCCACCCCGCCCCGGAGCTCTACGCCGCATGACAAAACGAACCCAATCGAAATCGCGATAAAGGCAACCAGAACCAGAACTCGTCATGCTACATTTGGGTGTGCCGCTCGATAGCGCTCCACCAAGAGTACTTGGCGTAATTCCTGCTCGCTTTGACTCCAGCCGATTCCCCGGTAAAGCCCTCGTCACCCTCAAAAACAAACCCATCCTGCAACATGTGTGGGAAAAATCGATCAAAGCTACCAATTTGTCCGCTGTTTTGATCGCCACCGACGACCAGCGCATCTTCAATGCCGCTAAATCGTTCGGGGCCGAGGTCATGATGACGCGCGAAGACCATCTCTCTGGCACCGATCGCGTCTCTGAGGCCGCCGCTTCGCAACCCTGCGACATCGTTGTCAACATTCAGGGAGACGAACCCCTCATCGACCCCGCGGCCATCGATCTCGCCGCGCAGGCTCTCATCGACGACCCCTCCCTCGTCATGTCCACCCTCAAGCGCCGCATCGATATACCCAGCGAAATAACGAACCCAAATTGCGTCAAAGTCGTCACCGGGTTCTCAGGCGACGCCATCTATTTCTCGCGTTGCCCCATTCCTTACAATCGCGGCGTAAACGAGGCCTATTTCAAACACATCGGCCTCTACGTTTATCGCAAGGCATTTCTATTGGGCTATTCGGCAATGCCCGTCGGCCCTCTCGAACGCGCGGAATCTCTCGAACAGCTTCGCGCCCTCGAAAACGGCCACCGCATCCGCGTCATCGAAACCAGCTACGAGTCTTTCGGCATCGACACCCCCGAAGACCTCGCGCGTGTCAACCAACTCATCTCCCAGGGGACCCTTCTTCCAAATGGCTAAGTACATCTTCGTTACCGGCGGCGTCGTTTCCTCTCTCGGCAAAGGCATCGCTGCCGCGTCTATCGGCTGTCTGCTCGAAAGTCGCGGCCTGCGCGTCTGCATGCAGAAATTCGATCCCTACCTCAACGTTGACCCCGGCACGATGAGCCCCTTCCAGCACGGCGAAGTCTTCGTCACCGATGACGGCGCCGAAACCGACCTCGACCTCGGCCACTACGAACGCTTCACCCACTCCCCACTCAGCCAGCTCAATAACCTCACCTCCGGCCGCATCTATGAACGCATCATCTCCCGCGAGCGCCGCGGCGACTACCTCGGCAAAACCGTCCAGGTCATCCCCCACGTCACCGACGAAATCAAAACCAATGCCCGCAAGGTTGCCGAAGGTGTCGACGTAGTCATCGTCGAAATCGGCGGCACCGTCGGCGACATCGAATCGCTTCCCTTCATCGAAGCCATCCGCCAACTGCGCCACGAACTCGGCCGTCACAACAGCATCTTCGTCCACCTCACGCTGGTCCCCTGGATCGCCGCCGCGCAGGAACTCAAAACGAAGCCAACCCAGCACAGCGTCAAAGAACTCCGCGCCATCGGTATCCAGCCCGATGTCCTGATCTGCCGCTCGGAGCGCCCCCTCTCCGAGGACCTCAAAGCCAAGATCGCCCTCTTCTGCGACGTCGATGCCGACGCCGTCGTCGCCGCCCCTGACGTCTCCAGCGTCTACGAAGTCCCCCTCGTCCTCGCCGACCAGAAGCTCGACGAGAAGATCCTCGAGATGTTCAACATCGACCCCGGCCCTTCCGACATGTCCAAATGGCTCGACATGCTCGACCGCATGAAGAACCCCGTCGACGAAGTCGACATCGCCCTCGTCGGTAAGTACGTCGAATACGAAGATTCCTACAAGAGCCTCAAAGAAGCCCTCCTCCACGGCGCCACCGCCCATCGCCTCAAGATCAACTTCAAATGGATTGAAGCGCAAGACCTCGTCTGGCCCGATTGCAAAGAATCTCTCTCGCAGTACGACGGCATCCTCGTCCCCGGCGGCTTCGGCCCCCGCGGCATCGATGGCATGCTCAACGCCATCCGCTATGCGCGCGAAGAGCGTGTTCCTTACTTCGGCATCTGCCTCGGCATGCAGACCCTCGTCATCGAGTACGCCCGCAACGTCTGCGGACTCTCCGGTGCGGACTCGACCGAATTCGATGCCGCCCCCGCCCACCGCGTCATCTACAAACTCCGCGAGCTCAAGGGCGTCGACGAACTCGGCGGCACCATGCGCCTCGGCGCTTACGATTGCAAGCTCGCCTCGAACTCTTTCGCGCGCCAGGCTTACGGCGAAGCCACCATCAGCGAACGCCACCGCCACCGCTACGAGTTCAACCGCGAATACCAGAAGATCCTTGAAGACAACGGCCTGCGCATCACCGGCGAATCCCCCGATGGCTCCTATGTCGAGATCTGCGAAGTCCCCGGACATCCCTGGTTCCTCGGCTGCCAGTTCCACCCCGAATTCAAATCGAAGCCTCTCGAGCCGCATCCGCTCTTCAGCGCCTTCGTTCAAGCCTCACACGGCAACAGGCAAAAGCGTCTGACCCGCCTCGCGCAACCCCTGTTCACGCAACCATGAGCTTCCAACTGATCGCCGGCCCCTGCGTCATCGAGAGCGAGGAGCACTGCCACTTCCTCGCCAATTCCATTCGCGACGCGATTGGCGATTTCATCTTCAAAGCCAGCATTGATAAGGCGAACCGTTCCAGCATCCACTCCTATCGCGGCCCTGGCCTCAAGGAAGGGCTGCGCATCCTCGCTGGCATTCGCAAGCTCGGCATCCCCGTTCTCACCGACATCCATGAACCATCGCAGGCCGGCCCTGCCGCCGAGGTCGTCGACATCCTCCAGATCCCTGCCTTCCTCTGCCGCCAGACCGACCTTCTGCTCGAAGCCGGCCGCACTGGCAAGATCGTCAACGTCAAGAAGGGCCAGTTCGTCTCACCCGCCGACATGGCCAATGTCGTCGATAAGATCCGCTCCACCGGCAACAACAACATCATGCTCACCGAGCGCGGTTCATCTTTTGGCTACAACAACCTCGTCGTCGACATGCGCGGCCTCCAGATCATGCGCAGCTTCGGCGTCCCGGTCATCTTCGACGCCACCCACAGCGTCCAGACGCCCGGCGGCCAGGGCAAGACCAGCGGCGGCAACCCCGAATTCATTCCAACCCTCGCCCGCGCCGCCACCGCCGCCGGCATCGACGGAGTCTTCATCGAAACTCACGAGAACCCATCGAAAGCCCTCAGCGACGGGGCCAATGCCCTCCCCCTCGCCCAAATCGCCCCCCTCTGGCTCCAGCTCAACAAGATTCGCGAGGCTCTCCACGATGCTTGAGTTGAAATCGTCAGATACTGTGAGTAGACATATTATGCGGAACCGGATTTTGCGCAATTCCCGTCGCGGCTTCTCCCTGACGGAACTCCTGATCGTCATCGCGATCATCCTGATCATCGTCGCTGCGGCACTCCCTCGCCTCACCCGCGCCCGCATGTTCGCCGAAGAAACGGCCGCCATCCGCGCCGTCTCGGTCATCCACACCGCCCAGACGCAATACTTCTCCCAGTTCGGTCGCTATGCGGTCTCACTCACCGAACTCGGCCCCCCCGCCAGCGGCACCGCCGGCCCAACTGGAGCCGACCTCCTCGACCGCGAACTTTCCGAAGGCCGCAAAGGCGGCTACCTCTTCACCGTCCAGAGCAACCAACAGGGCTACGTCGTCGGGGCTCAGCCCAAACAGTTCGGCACCAATGGCAGCCGCACTTTTTATTCCGATCAAACCCAAATGATCCGCAACCGCTTCTCGAACGAACCCGCTACCGCTCAGGACCCGGAAATCGGCGCCAGCGACAAGCAGTCTACCGAGAAGAAGTAGTTACATCCAGAAGTGCCACTTCTTCGTCCAGATCACGTATAAGCTCAGCACCAGATTGGTCACCGCATGGACGAAGATCAGATCGCCCAGACTCTTCGTGCGGGTCATCCACCAGTTCCAAAGCAAGCCAGTCAACAAGCCCACTTCCCAATAAGGCCCATGCTCGACGGCAAACAACGCCGCTACAATCCAGAAGCTCTGCCGGTCGGCAGTACCCATCGGCAGCGTCTCAAAGTCGTTCTTCACTAACCACCGCAACATCCAGGCGCGCCAGAACAACTCCTCGAGAATCGGCACCATCAGCGAGGCACTCACCGTCCTGAAGGACAACAGCACCGGGCTCGATAGCTGCTCGGCAGTCAGCGAGACGCGAACCTCGCCCATAATTGAATTGGTGAACAGCCAGTGCTGCCGCCACCCAGGAAACAAAGTGTCGGGGGCGATCCAAAGCACAAACGCCCCGATCCCCATCGCCAGGCTTCCCATGAAGAAGCGCACTTTGAAGTCGAGTACCTTCCGCGAAAAATACCAGATCTAACCCGGATTTCTCACAAAAAACTAGCAAAAGGCCTCCATCCGTGCCATAACTGATTTGTCTACAAGCAGTTAACGCACAAAGAAGAGAGGCCTTCGCTATGACAGAGTGTATCCAAGAACG
>VFZU01000140.1 GCA_016870995.1 Acidobacteriota bacterium | reverse complement strand
GAGCGTCTCGGCTACAAAACGCCAACTCAAGCTCGTCGCGATTTTTCTGTTGAATTCAAAATTGCTGCGTGATTCAATGGCAATAATTCACTCCCAACGCGCTGTCCACCACGTCCGGAGCGGAACATTCACTGCGTATATCAAGAGATTGGTATCCACCACAATCATTTGAGAATCTCAAGCTTCCTTACTAGCTCCTCGTCCTCCAGAGCGTCCGCTATTGCCATCGCCTTGTCCCACCGATAATCCCCAGCACAGCCCATTCGAAAAGTGGTCTGCACAAACCGCTTTGCCTTACCTTGTCCGGGTTTACGTAACCCCGCTCGGGCTGCTTCATTCAAGGCTTCTTTGAAAGAAATCGATTTTTCTCGCATCGCTTCGCGAAGCAGTCTTTCCACGTCCGGATCGAGCGTTACCGTGGTTCGCATATTGCAATCATAGCATCAGCCTACTTGCTGTCATGATGCATCAAACCCATCCCCGCGCGACGGAATCACCACTTCCAAATCAAACGTCGCCTCAGCCACGCGCTTGAATGCTTCCTGCTGCCGCGCCTCACCATGCACCAGAAATACTTTCTTCAACCCAGGTGCAATGGGCCGCATCCACTCAATCAATTCCCGCTGGTCCGCGTGCCCTGATAACTCATTGATCTTCGCCACTTCGGCTCGCAGCCGATACATCTCGCCAAAAATCGGCACCTCCGGCCACTTGTCCAGAATCTTCCGCCCGAGAGTATGCTCCGCCTGGAAGCCCGTAATGAGTACCGTATTCCGCGGGTCCGACACTGTGTTCCTCAAATGATGGATCACTCGTCCGGCTTCGCACATCCCCGAAGCTGAGATCACCAACATCGGCCCCCGCAGATCGTTCAACGCCTTGCTGTCCGCTACATCCCGTATGTAACGCAACCGCGAGAATCCAAACACATCCCCCTCGTGATCGTCGTCGAGCATTGCCGCCGTCTCGGCGTCAAACAGATTACTGAACTTACGGAAGGTCTCAGTGACATTCACCGCCAGCGGTGAATCCACAAACACCGGAATACTCGGAATCCGCTTTTCCATCACTAACTGATTCAGCAACAAAACCAGTTGCTGCGTGCGCCCTACCGCAAATGCAGGCGCCACGATCTTGCCACCTCGCGCCGCTGTCCGGTTCACGATATCGGCCAGCTTGTCCAGCACCGCTCCCTCGTCCTGATGCAGCCGGTCTCCATAGGTCGACTCCATAATCAGGTAGTCACAAGCCGGCATTGCTTGTGGGTCCCGAATAATCGGTAGCTTCGCCCGCCCGATATCGCCAGAGAAACCCACTCTCACCTTGCCATCCGTTACCACCATCGACACACTCCCCAGCATGTGCCCGGCCTCCACAGTCTCGACGCTCAGCCCATCACCAAGATCCTGCCGCCCCGTCATCGGCAGTGGAGCAAACAATGGAAACGTCTTCTCCGCATCCTCAATTCTGTAGAGCGGCTCTACCGTCGGTTCTTCGTAATTGTCCATCACCCGCTTGCGCCGGTCTCGCCGCCGCATCAAGTACTCAGCGTCACGCTCCTGCAAATACGCACTGTCCTTTAACATCGCCCGGCATAGATCCTGCGTCGCCGCTGTCGCATGAATTGGCCCGTCAAACCCCTGCTTCACCAGATTCGGCAAATTCCCCGAGTGGTCAATGTGTGCATGGCTCATTACCACCCGATCCACCGTTGCTGGCTGAAAAGGAAAACAACAATTCCGATCTCGCGACTCGCTGCGCCGCCCTTGAAACAATCCGCAATCGAGTAGAATTCTCCGGTTCCCATGCCGGATCTCATGCATCGATCCTGTCACCGTGCGTGTGGCGCCCCAGAAATGAAGTTCCATGGTTAATGTCAAACTATAACCTAACGATGCTTTCGCGACTCATCACCCCATTCGTTCTTGCCATCGCACTGCTGGCGCAAAAGAAACCCATCACGCTCGACACTCTCAAGCAGCGCCAAATGGGCGACGCCCCCCTCGGAGCCATCTGGGCTCCCAACGGCTACCAGTTCGCCTACTCCCGCTCCGGTGCCCTCCACCTCTACGATTGCCGCGACAAGTCGACAAAACTCCTTTTCGCCAAGCTATCCGATCTTTCCGCGCTCGCCATCAAAGATTCCAACCCCGACGCCGCCTTCGCCTGGCAGAACCGCCGCGTCTCCGAACAACGCTACCAGTGGGCCCCCGATTCCTCCGCCCTTCTCATTACGGAAGGTGGCGACCTGTTCTGGATCGAACCCGGCAAGAATGAACCGAAACAGCTCACCAAGACCGAAGCGACCGAGAGTGACCCAAAGCTCAGCCCCGACGGCAAGAAAGTCAGCTACCGCATCCACAATGACCTTTACGTGCAGGACATCGCCTCCGGCAAAGTCACCCGCCTCACCCGCGACGGTTCTGAGACTCTTCTCAATGCCAAGCTCGATTGGGTCTACCCCGAAGAACTCGACCTTAACACCGCTTACTGGTGGAGCCCCGACTCGGCCCGTATCGCCTACCTCCAGTTCGACGTTTCAAAGGAGATGATTTACCCGCAGGTCGACCTCCTCAAGACCCCCGCCGTCCCCGAGCCCGAGCGCTACCCGCAGGCGGGCACTGCCAACGCCGATGTCCGCCTCGGTGTTGTCGATATCGAAACCACCAAGACCCGCTGGATGGATCTTGGCGAAACCCGCGATTACCTCCTCGCCCGCGTCGCCTGGATGGACCCGAGTGAAGTCAGCGTTCAGCGCATGACGCGCATTCAGGACAAGCTCGAGTTCTTCGCCGCCAATTGGGAAACCCGGCAAATTCGCAAAGTTTTCTCTGAATCTGACCCCTTCTGGATCAACGTGCACTCGCTCACGAAAATCGACCGCGCCCGCAAACAAATCCTCTGGGCCAGTGAGAAGTCCGGTAGCCGCCACCTGTCGCTGATTGATTTCAACGGCAAAGAGATTTCACAAATCACCAAGGGCGATTGGGAAGTCAACGATGTCGTCGGCGTCAATTGGGACAAGCGCCTTGTCTACTACACCTCCACCGAAGTCAGCCCCCTCGAGCGGCACCTCTATGTCATCGGATTCGACGGGAAAAACAAACGCAAGCTCACAAACGAACCCGGCACCCACTCCATCTCGATGAGCCCCACCGCCGACTTTTACACTGATACTTTTTCGGCGATCGACAAGCCCACCCGGCAAACTCTGCATAGCGCCGACGGTGCCCAACTCGTCGAACTGAAAAAGAGCGAGCCCAGCGAATACGACATCCTGCCCACCGAGTACTTAAGCTTCATAGTCAAAGACGGTGCCACTCTGATGGCTCGCCTCATCAAACCGAAGAATTTTGATCCGGCGAAAAAATACCCGGCCATCGTCATGGTCTACGGGGGCCCTCACGCTCAGACGGTGCGCAATTCCTGGAATGGCGGCCTCACTCTCGACCAGGTTCTCGCCCACAAAGGTTATGTGATCTGGCAGGTCGACAACCGCGGCTCCGGCGGTCGTGGCCACCTCTGGGAATCGAAGCTCTATCGCAAGTTCGGTGAAATCGAAGTGCAGGATCAAAAAGCCGGTGTCGAACACCTCGTCTCCCTGGGCTTCGTCGACCCCGCCCGCATCGGCATGTCCGGCTGGAGCTACGGCGGTTACATGACGCTGAACACTATGTTGACCGAACCCAAGCTGATCAAAGCTGGCATCAGTGGTGCACCGGTGACGAACTGGCTCCTCTACGACACGATTTACACCGAACGTTATCTCGGCACGCCGCAGGAAAATGAAAAAGGCTACCGCGATTCAAGCCCTGTCCACAAGGCGAAGAATCTCGAAGGTAAGCTCATGCTGGTGCACAACATCGGTGACGACAATGTTTTGTTCCAGAACATGCTGCAGATGACCGACGCCCTGCAGAAGGCCGGTAAACATTTCGAACTCAGCATTTATCCCCAGAAGTCCCATGGCGTCTCCGGCCCTGCCCGAAATCACTTGAACGAAGCGATGGTCGACTTCTTCGAGCGCCACCTTGGCCGATAGAATCAAGCTCGCCGTTTGGGCCATCCTCGTGGTGGCCTACGTCAAATACAAAGCTCCAGTCATCTGGCTCGCCGAGTGGTCCCATGACGACCTCATGAACGCCTACCGGGCGATGACGACTTCCTATGCGGAGTTATTCAAACTGATCGCATTCTTCTGGCAGCCGACCTCGCTGTTTCGGCCTCTGGGGGAATTGTTCTACAAAGTATTCTGGGATCAATTCGGCTTCTCCCCGATGCCCTGGCGCCTGGCTTGCTCAGCCTTTCTGATCGGCAATGGCTTCCTCGTGGGTCACATCGCGATGAAACTCTCAAAGAGCCTCAGCGTCGGCCTCCTCGCTACCGCGATCGCGAGTTACCACCCGCTTTGGACTCATCTCTACCTCAACACGGGCACGATCTTCGAGATCATGGCTTGCACGTTTGTTTACGCCGGCTTTGCTTACTACCTCGAGTTCGAAGAACCCTGGGGCGCGACTCTCTTGCTAATTCTCGGATTGAATGCGAAAGAAAGTGCGATCGTCCTCCCCGTCCTCATTGTGCTCTATGAGTGGATCTACAATCGGCGCACCCCTTGGTTGTACTGCGGCTTATCCGCAATTACAGGGCTGGCCTTCATCATCGGCCGCGTCTATGGCCCAGAGGGTCTGAGCTCGGTAGGTGGATATCAACCTACTTACAATCTCGCAACTTATCTTGCCCGCTTTCAGGGTTACTTCGGGCCGATGATTCTCGCGAAACAAGCATCTGGGCTTTGGATCGCTCTGCTCTTGCTACTTCGAGAAAAGATGGCTTACTTCGCGGTGGCGTTTTTTCCAATCGCCATTCTCCCCCTCGCCTTCGTCCCCGACCGTGGACTCGAAGGAGCTTACATCGCCTGCATTTCCCTGCCACTCGCACTTTCAGCTTTGCTGTTGAAGCTGCCGAAGGAGAATCACAGATTGGTGCTTGCGGCGGTTTGTTTTGCTCTGTTGGTGCGCTACGTCCCAAGCCAGTGGGGCATGGATGGGTGGGACAAAGAGTTTGTTGAAATTCGCCAGTTCCGCGAAAGCCTCCAAAGCCAAATCCCGCAGATGCCGCCGAAGGTACAGATCCGTTTTGTCAGCGAACCCTTCACTGCCGATTACCCGTGGGCGAGTACGTTCATCGTTCGATTGCTCTACAAGAATACTGATTTGCTTGTTGTAAGCCCCAACAATGTGCACACGAAAGGTAATCCAGAAGCCGCCGATTTCGCCAGCTTCGAGTGGAGGGGCGACCGACTCTATCGCCTCAGGTGATAAGCGGAATCCCAGAAGCTGTATTCGTGCCCGGCACCTTCGACGAAGAGTTCGACCAGCTTGGCTGGCGGTAAATCCTTCGCCGCTTCATTCATGATCTTGAGCACCTGGGCGACCGTCTTGCCGTAGTTTGGATCGGAGTAGTAATCGATCCAGCGTTGGTAATCTTTGTTCTTGCTGCCGCGCGTTTTGAGTGTCTTGCCGACTTCCCAGTAGATCCAGTAGCAGGGCAGGACGGCGGCGAGGCCTTCGGCGAAAGTGCGTTGCTCGACGTTTTGTTTGAGGAATCGAATGTAGGCGGCATTCGCCTCAGAAGGAGCCTTCTCTTTGCCTTTGCCGCCGAGGTAGGTCTGGTGGATGTGCTTCACTTCGGTGTCGCAACCGGCGGCGCCGTCGAGGAGGAATTTCTTCCATTCGGGGCGCGGGGCTTGGACGGCGAGGGCGGTGAGAACTTCACTGTAAGCCTTCAGGTAGGCGATGTCTTCGATGAGGTAGCGTTCGAATTTCTCCGGGGCGAGCCGGCCATCGGCGAGTTCGCGGAGGAAGGGGTGGGAAATTGTTTTCTCGTAATTTGGTTTCGCGGCCTCCCACATCTGGTCGGTGACGGAGAGGGCGAGCAGTAAAGCGAGCATTAGCTGTAGACCTTGGCGATGGGGGTGCCGCCAAAGTCAGTTAGTTTCTCGTGACGTCCGTTGTGGAGATACCAGAGCTTGTGCTGGTCGAGGCCGAGGAGATGGAGAATGGTGGCGTGAAAATCGCGCATGTGATAACGCTCGCCCACAGCACGGAGGCCGAACTCATCGGTTTCGCCGATCGACTGGCCGCCCTTGACTCCGCCGCCGGCGAACCACATCGTGTAGCCGTGCATGTTGTGGTCGCGGCCGTTGCCGCTCTCTGAAGTGGGGAGCCGGCCGAATTCGCTGCCCCAGATGACGAGGGTTGTGTCGAGGAGGCCGCGTTGCTTGAGGTCTTTGAGGAGGGCGGCGACGGGCTGGTCGGTGAGGCCGCACATTTTTTCGTGATTCGCTTTGAGGTGGCTATGGGCGTCCCACTGCATGCTGACGGGGCCGCCACCGGAATAGATTTGCACGAAGCGTACGCCACGCTCGACCATGCGGCGGGCGAGGAGGCAGCGGGTGCCGAAATCGTGAGTGCGTTTTTCGCCCACGCCATACATGCGGCGGATGTGCTCGGGTTCTTTGTTGATGTCGACGGCTTCGGGGGCGGCGGACTGCATCTTGAAGGCGAGTTCGTAACTCGCGATGCGGGCGGCCATTTCGTTGTCTTCGGGCGTCGCATCGAGCCGGTTCATGTCCTGGATGAGGTCGATCGTGCGGCGCTGGCGGTCGGGGGTGACTCCGGCGGGGGGCTTCAAGTGCAGGATCGGGTTGGGGCCGGGGCGGAGAAGCGTGCCCTGATTCACAGCGGGCAAAAATGCAGAACCCCAACAGGGCGTACCGCCCTCGGGGGTGCCTTCCGGCTGGGGCATGACGACGTAAGCGGGGAGATTATCGGTCGCAGCGCCGAGGCCGTAAGTGACCCAGGAACCCATGCTCGGGTAGCCCATGAGGATGCGGCCGGTGTGGACCTGGTACATGGCCGGGGCGTGGACGACGCTTTCGGTGTAGAAGCTTTTGACGAAGCAAATGTCGTCGACACACTCGGCGAGGTTCGGCATGAGGCTTGAGACGGGGAGGCCGCTCTTGCCGTAGCGTTTGAATTCCCAGGGTGAGCCGAGGAGTGGGTTCGATCCGTCGGTAAATTGTCCGCCGACTTTGCCGTAGCTTGGGGGGAGCGGTTGGCCGTCGAATTTGTTGAGGGCGGGTTTGGGGTCGTAAAGGTCCATGCTGGACGGGGCTCCGACCATGAAGAGGAAGATGACGCTTTTCGCCTTGGGGGCGATGGCGGCCTGGAGGTCGCGCTGCATGAGCCATTCGGCGGCGATGGCACCGAAGCCGTTGGCGCTGGCTTTGAGGACGTTTCTACGGGAGATAGAGGAAGTCATTGCGATTGAACATGGCGAGGGCGAAATCCTCGGCCGTGCCTCCCTTCTTGAAGAATTCTGTGGCCTGGGTTCGTTCCTTACTTGTTGGCTTGCGGCCGAGGGCGAGGTCGTAGGCGCGTTCGATGTCGCCGTTGAAGCGGGCGGCGAAGGCTTTGGCTTGCTCCTGCATGAAGTCGCTGTTGAGCAGGGTGAGGCCCTGGAGGGCGTGAATCGATGCGGGGCGCTCGGGGCAACTGGACATGGTGTCGGGTTGATCGAAATTCATGAGCATCGGCAGGCGGATGGTGCGGCGATTGAGAATGTAAACCGTGCGGCGGTACATCTCGGAGCGGTCCTTGGGGAGGGGCCAGAGGTTGTCGGGTTCGCCTTCGGTGAAGATGATGTCGTAGATTTCCTGCTCGATGGGAGTCTTGACGGGCTTGCCGTACATTTTGAGGTTGAGCATGCCGCTGGCAGCAAGGATGGAATCGCGGAGCATGTCGGAATCGATGCGGCGGCGTTGGGCGGCCTGTTGTTTGTAGGCGGCGCTGGTGAGAATGAGACGGTCGATGTGTTTGATGTTCCAGCCGGAGGCGATGAATTCGGTGGCGAGCCAATCGAGGAGTTTGAGGTTGGTGGGGCGGGCACCGAGGGCACCGAAATCGTTCATGGTGGTGACGATGCCTTTGCCCATGCGGAACTGCCAGAGGCGGTTGACC
Organism: Acidobacteriota bacterium; assembly: GCA_016870995.1. GTDB lineage: Bacteria > Acidobacteriota > Terriglobia > Bryobacterales > Bryobacteraceae > Bryobacter. The sequence continues at coordinate 3,544 of VFZU01000140.1, read as the reverse complement.
ATGACGCGGGCGGTGAGGGGGTGGGCGGGGTCGGCGAGCCAGTTGGCGAGGGCGGCGCGGCGGCCGCGTGGGTCTGTTGCGAAATTTCCGAGGTCTTTTGAAAGGACGAGGGGCAGACCGGCCTCGACCTGCTGTTGTTTGTATTTGGGATCGCCGACTTTGAGGATGTGAGTGGGCTGGGCCTTGTCGACGGTGAAGACGGAGTAGGCGACGGGGGCGGGGTCGGGTTCGTCGAGGTTGATCTGGTGCATGCGCTGGCGGAGGGCGGCGCGTTTGGCTTTAAGATCGGGCGGGATGAGGGCGACGACTTCATCCCAGGTGGGGGAGAGTTGTTTCTCGGCGTCTTTGCGGAGGCGCTGTTGTTCTTCGGTGAGCTTGTCTTTGTCGAGGGCGAGGACGTCGCGGAATTGCTTGTCGAGGGTGGGGATTTTCTCTTCGCGGAACTGTTTGCGGAAGGGCTTCTCGATAACTTTGATTTCGTCGAGGATGGGTTTGATTTTGGCCTGGTGCGTGGCGATGAGGGCTTCGGCGGCGAGCATGGTGTCGCCCGAGGCGAGCTGGACTTCACGGAATTCGGTGGAGGCGAGGATGGCCTGGAGGCGGTAGTAATCGGCCTGGAGGATGGGATCGAATTTGTGATTGTGGCAGCGGGCGCAATTCATGGTCATGCCCATGAAGGTGGCGGAGATGGCGTGGGTCATCTCGATCAGGTCTTCCTGGCGGTTCTGCTCTTCGTCCTGATTGCCGCCGACGACGTGGCGGGGGCCGGAGCGGAGGAAGCCGGTGGCGATGAGGGCGTCGGTGTTGCCGGGGTAGAGTTCATCGCCGGCGAGCTGTTCGCGGAGGAACTGGTTATAAGGCTTGTTCGCGTTGAAGGACTGGATGACGTAATCGCGGAAGCGCCAGGCGTGGGTTCGCTCGGCGTCGAGTTCGAAGCCGTTGGTATCGGCATAGCGGACGATGTCGAGCCACTTCTGACCCCAGCGTTCGCCGTAGCGGGGGCTGGCCATGAGGCGGTCGAGGATTTGATCGTAGGTGCCGTTGAAGTCGGTGGGGGGCAGGCCGGTGACATCGAGGGCGAGGCGGCGGATGAGGCTGCGGTGTTCGAGGGCGGGGCGTTTGGCGGGCTCGAGGAAGTCGATGGGGTGAGTGCCGGCGGGGATGGCGGCGCGGGTGGGCGGCTGGAAGGCCCAGTAGTTGCGGCGTTTGGAGACGAGGGCTTCTTCCTTGGGGTCCACCCGTGGTTCCGCTTGAAGCATGCAGAGACAGAGGATGAGAACTAAGGGTTGCTTCATCTTTGGCTTGTAACCAAGTTATCACAGATGAGCGTTTAGCCGGAACGGAGAGGCCTGGAGCTCGATGAGTGGATCGATTTCGCCGCGGTGAGTCTGATAGTAGGCGAGACAGGCGTGGACCTGGGACCTGTTGAGGGAAGGGAAGCAGGTCTCCAAAAGCGTGTCGACGGATTCGCCATTCTGGAGTAGGCCGATGACATCGTGCACGCCGATGCGGGTGCCCGCAACGATCGGATTACCTCCCCGAACTTCGGGAGTTTGAACGATGTAGTGATCTGTTTCGGTGGGTTCCATTCTGTTTGAATCGCCAGACATTGTGGGGCTAGGCAGCAGTCTTTGGGATGTAGCGCTTTACGTTGATCGCGGCTTCGTTTTCGAGTGCGCGGAACAGATCGTAGTTAGCCTGCATGCGGACCCAGGTTTCAGGAGTGCTGCCAAAGGCTTTGGAGAGGCGAATGGCCATCTCCGGAGAGATGGCGGCCTTCTCGTTGACGATGTTATTGAGAGCCTGGCGGGTTACTCCCAGAACTTTGGCGGCGGAGGTGACGGTGAGTCCGAGTGGCTCGAGGCAATCGAGCCGGACGATTTTACCTGGATGGATTGGTTTTTTCATGGGCATGCGGTTGGAAAGGCCTGACAAGCGTTACTTGTCAATCGTACCGCATGCCGATAGGCACTGTTTCCAGTAAAGCGCGGTATGAGCGGGCATGATGCGCGCAGCCCTGCGCCCCGGCGGGATTGCCGGGGCGCAGTTGTGGCGTCGTCCTGGTCGGTGGTGAGTATTCGGTTGTCAAGGATCGGTGAGGTTGCGGGTGGCCTCAGAATTTGGGTTTGTTACTTGCTTGTTTCGGGTGTTGTGGTTGCTGGTTCTGGATTTTTGAACCGGGCTTCATAGGGTTGCGGGGTGATGCCGGTGCGGCGGCAGAATTCCTGGTAGATGTATTCGCTGACGGACTGGCCGAGCTGGGGACCGGATGGGTAGGTTTCCTGCGCTTTGGCGTTGCGTTCGAGCTGGCCGAGGGTTTCGACGCGAGGTGGATCCTCGATGGGTTCGATGTTGCCGGATTTGTCGCGGAGAGCGATTTGTTGCTGGATGGCTTTGATCACTTTGAGAATGCGATTGGGGATGCGGTCCAGCTCGCGGAGGACGGCGAGGTAGGCGCGGGAGGGTTGTTCATGGAAGCCGGAGAGGCAGGCCTGATTGAAGAAGTTCTCCATCTGGAGGAAGCGGAGCTGGAGATGGATGAGTTGCTGGACGAGCATGTGCTCGGTGGGTGTGACGGGTTGATATTCCTGGATGAAGTTGTGCTCGACGGTGAGGACGAGATTGGGGTCTCCGAGGAGGTGAGTGAAGCTGCGCATGGAATACAAACCATGCTGGAAGGCATTACTTGCGGAGCGGGCTTTGCCTTGAGCGGTGCGGGGTCCGGTGGACTTGAGCGCGTTGGCACGATTGGCCGCGAGGGCGGCTTCGGACATGGTCTTCTTGCGGGGCTCGGTAGCAGGAGCCTCGGGTGTGGGTGCCACTGTTGCGGTGGCTTCCGTGGTGGGTGGCAGCGCACCCAGATTGTGGTTAAGCATGTTGCTGGTCACGAGATGAAGTTAGCAGCGAGGGCGAACGGCTTAATGTTTTGGGAGGGTATTATTGTTGAAAATAAGGGAAATAAAAATTCTAAAAAATTGTGAATGGCCTTGGTATTAATCTTGCAGGCCTAATGGTTGGGGCTTGCTTGGGATGGCTTGCTTAATCTCCTATCCGCCACTTGGCGCAGCTCAGCGCTACCAATCGTCTCGAGTGAGTATGTTGATGTGTTGGCCAACGCTTCGATATGGGCTGGAGCTTACCCGATCATCGAAAGACTCCTTGAGGTGGTCTGGAAGCGAAGGCTTCACATCCTGCTTTGCAAGTATGGCCAATTCTTGCAATTGAATATCCACGCAATTTCTGAAAAGTGTGTCGTGTGGTTTCCGCATGAAGCTCGCTGCTCGGAGGTAGGATTGAGGAATGCCTGAAAACTCGAATTCGACTCCTCGCGCTTTTCCAGTCCAGGTTTTGCGGCTTGGCAATGCGAATGTAAGCCCCTTTTTCAACCCATTAGTTTTTCGATTTACTGCGGCTGCGCAGTATGACAATACGCAGATCCGCGTGAAGACGGGTTCGAGCGAGCCAATCATTGCTCCGTGGCTGGATGCACTCGATTCGAGTGCGCAGCGGGAAGTCAGGGATTTCAATGTCCGTATCGATCAGA
>VFZU01000139.1 GCA_016870995.1 Acidobacteriota bacterium | reverse complement strand
ACAATCTCTTCAGCGATCCCTTCGATCTTGAGCCCAATCACTTTCATTTCCTCCGCCTCGATCAAGGCGCTCCTCACGCTGCCATTCGCGCTAGCGTCGTCAAACCCGAACTTGGCTTTACTTCCGCCCCGGCCATGGCCACTTTCCAGGATGCCTTTCTCGCCCATACGAGCTTCGTTGAGGCCAGCATGCTCTGCTTTGCCCCCAACGCCGGCCGAGCTGGCTTCATCAAGCTCTTCGCACATATCGCAGCGCTTGCAGAATCCGCCGACGTTGAGTATCTGGTCACCTGCCCCAGGCTGGAGCAGATTCCGCTCTATCAAAGTCTCTTTGGCTTTCAACCGAAGTCCGGCCCGAAATCAACTCCGGGACTCCACCATGCTATTCAGCTCATGGCAGTTCCCTTGCGTCAGCTCCGCGCCTTCATCCAGTACGACCGTCGCATGCTTGATTGCTGGTCCTCAGTGCTGCCTTCACTCCAGGCCAGCTTTAGAACAGCAGCTCAACAGCATCAGAGCGCACCTCTCCAGCAATCACCCGCACCTCCACTCGCCCACGCCCGGCCAGCGACGCCGGCAGCTCGAATGTCACTTGGTCCAGGCCGATGAATTGCGGTTGTGCACCGGCATACAGAGGCACAATCGTCTCGCTCCCCACCTCAACCCTCACCGTGCTGGCATCGCGCAGCCCGGTCGCATACACGTCCAGAAACAACCGGTCCCCATCGAACCGAATCCGGCTCGCCTCAAACCCTGCCGCACCCGCGACAAATGGAAACTCCGTTGAGCGCGCGTTGTCCGGCTTCACTCTCAAGATCACCGCAGCCGGCACTCCCTGCCCAGACCCATTTGCCGTAAAGATCCCTGGTGCCACAGTCGCCACCGTCACCGGATAACTCACCCGATGCCCCGAATAATTCAACTTCAGGGACATGTTCCCCGGCGCGAGCCCGCTCGGTACCAGAAAACTCCCTTGACCTTGCGACACAAAGAACCACGGCACACTCGTCTCCGTTCCCCCCGCATTACGCAGCACGCCTCTCACGCCGCCAAGGTTCGCTTCAGGCCCACTGCTCGCCACCACCAGTCCTCCCGCCATCCCATTGCCAAATACCGTCGCGATCGACCCCGGTGCCACAGCCGCCCCGCTAAAGCTCGCTCCCGACACAGGTCGTGCCGGCGACCGCTTTGCAATCGCCCGAAAGAACACATCAATCGTGATGTGCGAAGAGAAATTCACAAACTCATGCGCCATATACGTGCCCTCGAGCTGCCCCACAATACTCTGCTTCATCGCGTCCGTAAATCGCGCGGGTAAGGCTGCCGCCCATGGGAGTTCATTCGGGTTACGGATCAGAAAGTCGTTCTCGTCCAACCATCCTCTGGACCGGAAAACCCCGTAAATCTCCTGCGAGTCCGCCAAGGTCAGGATCTGGCTCCGCGTAAATCGCTCCGGAAATAGTGGCAATGCTTCCTGCGTTGTGTGTCTCGCAAACAACCCCCGGTTCGCGATCGCCTCATATCGAGTGACCGACGTAGCCACACCTCCCACCTGTCCCACCCCAGGATGATCGTCGTTCGCTGGCATGTACCAAATCACCGGCCCGTTATAGGTGGTCGACGCAGTCGGAGAACCCTGTATCGCCGAGACCGATACTCCCGCCCAGTTCATCACAATGGAAGAAAAATGGGCGAACTGCCCTTCATTCGATTGTCCAAACGCAAACAGAGGCAGCGTCGCCCCGATCAACCCTTGCGATCGCATCGCGCCAATCACGCCATTCAATCGCACGATGTCGGGATTGCTGGTCCCAGTGACCAATGTGTTCCATTGACCCGTCTCCCGGTTCAGGCAATCGAAAGCGGCCACGGCAAATCCCGCCGCCACTAAGTCCCTCATCAGAGAAATAAACTCAGCCCCGGTAAACTGCCCTGCACCTGTGCCGCCCGTTCCGTGAAACGCAAACACCAACCCCACCGGTTCCGGTGGCAAGTAATAAGAAACTGGCACTCCGCCCAGCGTCGCCGTTCGCACCGTCCACGCTGGCACCGTCCGGTAATTCGCCACCAGACGAACCGGCGCATCCGGCACCGTCAAAGTCTTGTAAATCGCCTGCGGATCCAGCAGATACTGAACGTCTCCACTCCACCCGGCGAACACCCGCGTCGAAGTATTTTGTTGTCCCAGAATGTGTGCCGTCTGCCCCACCCTCGGGTTTCGGCTCAGATAACCCTGCTCCACCGTGACGCGCCCCGCCTGCGCCAGCAGTTCACCAACGATTGCGACCAAGACCAATAGAAGTTTCATGTCTACTTCTTTTGGCGCGGTCCTCGTTCAAACCCCTTCAAAAATCTTTCCACCGCCTCCCTTGTCCCCTTCTCGTTATCCGACCAGAGCGCATGCGCCGCCCCCGGCACCACCTCCATCTTCGCCCCCGGAATCATCTTTTGATACCGCGCCGCCGTCTCTGGCCGCGCCTCGTCAAACTCACCCACCATCAACAACACCGGCAGCTTCAATTCCTTCAATCGCGGCGTCACATCAAAACTCTTTAAGCTCCCCGTCGCGAAAAACTCCGAAGGCCCCCACATCTGCTCATAGATCACTTTGTTCCCCGCCGAATCGTCACAATTCGCTGGTCGTGGCCCGCGCACCCTCCTCACAAACCGCTTCGTGTATTCCAACTCCGCCGCCCGATATTCATCTGAATTCGTCGTTCCCGCTGCCTCATGCTTCCGCATCGCTTCCTGCACATCCAAAGGTAGTTGCCGCTTCAAAACCTCTGCATCCGCCATCCAGTCCTTCGTGCTCAACAACGCACTCGCCAGAATCAACGACTCAATCCCCTGGCTTCCCTTGGCCAATACATACGCCATCGCCAGCGACCCTCCCCACGAGTGCCCCATCAGGTGCATCTTCTTCAGCCCCAATTGCTGCCGCACCGCATGCAGCTCTTCCACAAAGTGCTCCACCGTCCACAGCTTTCGGTCCCTTGGCCTGCCCGACCTGCCACTGCCCAACTGGTCATACAGCACCACTGGCCTTCCGGCGATCGTCCCCGCTGCCTCCAGTCCACACGACGTCCCGCCTGGTCCTCCATGCAACACCACCAATGGCGTCCCCTTACCCTCGCCGAGGATCTGATACCAAACCGGCCCGCCCGGCACATTCAGAAATCCTTCTTTCTGTTGCGCCAGCAACAGCAGCAACAACCAGGCCGTCATCGCCCCTTCCTTGCAATGGTCAGCGTCTTCCAACTCGCCGCTCCATAGTGCTTGGCCAGCAACACAATCTGCCCGCAGTGATACGCGTAGTGCGCCACCTGCCGGTTGATCGCCTGCATCACCGAATGTTCCTCGCCCCGGATCGTAACCACTCGCGTCAGATCCTCTTCTTTCAACTCACCCAGCGCCCGAAATACATACTCCCAGCCTGTCTCCCAGATCTCCAACAACGCCTCGCGCGTGTCGGGGGAATCCTCAAACTCACCATCCCGATTCCGGTCTGGCTTCTCTCCGTCCGACGTCAAAAAGTCTGTCCATCGCGACCGCATATTCCCTGCCATATGCTTCACCGTGATCGCAATCGAATTCGTTTCCGCGTCCATCGTTGCCGCCAAAGCCTCGTCCCCAACCTGCGCCATCGCTCTCTCCGCCAGTCCCTCGTAATACCGGAACATCGTCAGAGAATCTTCAAGATAAGAAGTTGTCATTGGTTACCTCTGTGCCGCCCCGCTTCGCCCCATAATCGGCCACACATCCACAATCTGATTTCCCCGCGCCACATAGTAGCGGTCATAGCAATTCGTGCTCATGTCGAGGTTGCTGCAGTAAATCTCAAAGCGGTCCCCCACCCGGATCTCACCTCCGCCATCCTTCCATTTGAGCAGCCCATACTCGGCTCCCTGCGTTGCCACCTCTAACCACTTGTGCCCCTTCACTTCATCCGTCGGCCGCGCCAGCGCCTTGTTGCCATAATCCGTCGTCACTTGGCCTGGATGATGCTTGCTGTCCACCGTCACCAGTACGCTCAGCGCATTGTCGAAGTCCGTATACACTTCATCGTTCGACTTTCCACCCACCGCCCGATACAACGAATCCATGAACACATAGCTGCCGCACTCAAGCTCCGTCAGCCCCAGCTCGTGATCCATGTTGTAAGTCCCCGTCGAACCTCCACTCACAATCCCCTTCGGCAAGCCCGCCTTCTTGGCCAGCTCCAGCGTCTCATTGATCCCACTCAGATCCTCGGCCGACTTACGCCGCCGTGCCTCCCATCCCTTCGTGTGCGAGGCGCCTCCCGAATACGCCATCCACCCTTCAAAACTCATGTTCTTCGACCCCACCACCTTCTGCGCCAGCTCCACCGCCGGCTTTCCATTCGCGATCCCCTGCCGCGTCAACCCCGCATAAACCGACACCACCACCTTGCACTTCACCTGCGCCGCCGCTGCGGCCTCATCCACCCGTTTCAATACGGCCTCATCGTCCACTACAAACAGAAACGTTGCATCCTTGCGCGTCAGCGCAATCGTCCGCATCAGGTTGTTGTGGCTCGCCGGCTGCTTCGTCCACAACACTCCGCGAATCCCCGCCCGCGACATCAACTCACTTTCGGCAATCGTCGCCGCCGTGATTCCGATCGCCCCCAGCGCCACTTGCCGCTTGGCCACGTCCACGCTCTTATGCACCTTCACGTGCGGCCTCAGCAGGATCGGTGCTTTCTTGGCGTAATCCGCCATCGTCTTCAAATTCTTCTCAAACAGATCGAGGTCGATCACCATCGACGGCGTCGGCAGCACATCCTTCGTGATGTCGCGAAAGTCCCGTTTCGCAATCCGTTGTTCCAACTCGGTGTAAGGAAAAGCAGTCGTCATCATGGCGCTAGCGAGAAACTCCCGTCGGGATGTCATGTCTGTAAGCATAATGTCCCAATAGGCCCGCTGCAAATACAAACATCACCGACATCGCACTGACCGCCATCCCTAACTCCGCGCGGTCGCTGATCCAACCCAGCAATGCCGCACTTGGTGCCGCCAGCAGATTCGCCACCAGCAACACGATCGCCGCTGCTGAGCTTCGATGCTGCGGCTTCACATGGTCATACAGCGATACCGCGAGCGTCCCTTCGTAAATGCCCCGGAACAACCCGATCCCCGCCAGCGCCCCCAGCGCCACAGGCAATGTTTCTACCTGTCCTAACAACACCACTACCGGTGCGGCGCACGCAAGGCTCATCGCCTGCATCCCCATTTTCGACTTCACCCGGTCCGCCATCACTCCCCCAATCAACGCTCCCACCATCGCCGCCCCATTTCCCGCCAGCGCCGTATAAAACCCCGCCTCAGCCAGGCTCAATCCAAACTGCTTCCCAAAAATCGCCGGCGCAAACGTGTTGTACCCAATCGTCACAAACAGCACGCACGCAAACGCCATCGCGATCCGCCGCACTGCTTCGATCTTGAAGCTCTGCTGGAATCCCGCAAGCAACGCCCCTCCCTCAACAACCTGCACCACATCCCGCAACCGCCAGGCCATCACCAGACTCAACAACACCCCAATGCTGCCGAACAAAACAAACCCCATCCGCCAACCATAATGCTGAGCGATCCACCCGGCCGCAAATCCACTCGCGATCGGCCCAAAGTACTGCGCCGTCTGATGGATCGAGATCGCCCTGGCTCTTGTGTCCTTGTGATGCCCCGCCAGCAGCGCATGCGAAAGCGGCGGATAAAACGCCTCACCCCCGCCAGTCACAAAAGCCCGCGCCACAAGCAAACCCACCAACCCAACGCTCAACCCGCTCGCAATCGTCCCCAGGCTCCACACCATCACCGCCAACGTCACAATCCGCGCCTTCGAATATCGGTCCCCCAGCGCCCCGGCCAGCGGAGACACCAGCGCCACCACAATCGAGAACACCGTTGCCACCAGCCCCGCCTCATACCCACTCAATCCCAGCTCAGCCCGCAACGGCGCCAACACAACGCTGTAGATCTGCTTGTCGGCCTGATGCACCGCGTAGGCACACCACAGCAAGACAACCACTTCCCACTTTGAAGGGACTTTCACTCGTATTTCGCCATTTCCAATGTGATGCTCTTCTTCCTTCTTATGTTCGCGCAATCGATCCAACTCGACCGTCCCGCCGACTGGCTCCTCGAAAACAAAGACGGCCGCATCCGCTGCTCCTCTCCCGACCGCCAGTCCTTCATCTCGATCGAACCCATCGCCACCAAACTCACCGACCCCTCGGCCATCCTTCGCAGTCAATTCGCTTCTGCCACCAACCTCCGCATCAAAGGCCCCGATGCCGAGTTCCTCATCAGAGGCAACCTCCAGGCCCGCGCTCACCTCGCCCTCCGCGGTCAGGCCGCCACCCTCTACATCGCCGCCGCCCCGCAGGCGCAATTCCCTCAACAACTACCCAAGCTCATCCAAATGCTCCAGTCTCTTCGCCTCGGAGCCTCCTACGAACGCAAAGTCGAACCCCGCGAGCAACCCTACTCAACCAAGTTCCCAACCGGCTGGCGCACCGAACTCGGCCTTTACCGCATGGGTACCTTCGACAACCGCACCGAAGCCAGTGCCGTCTCCCCCAACGCGACAATCTTCATCGGCGACCGCGGCCTCGGCAACTACATCACCCCCAGCCAGTTCCTTTCGTCGCTCGGTTTCCACGAAGGCCGCATGTACAAAGAGAACTCCATGGTCCTCCGCTACCTGCCTGGCGCACAGGCCGGCCTCTACTGGCTCAACAACCGCCTTCGCGGTGCTCGTGTGCTCAACCAACGCGATCGTCCGGACTTAGCCCAACAAACCGCCCAGCAACGCTACCGCTACGGCAACCCCATGAACGCCACACTCCACGCCGGCGACATCGACTTCGACTACCAGGGCCAACAAGGCCGCGCCACGCTCATCACCGAGGTATCCTCCATGGCTGGCGTCACCAACTGGAGCGTCGTCACCATCCACGGCTACTTTGCGAAACAAGGGTCTGAAGAAGAGGCCAAATCCGCTCTTGCCCACGCCCTCGATACCTAGGCCATCAACCCCCGCTGGCTCGCCACCAAGCGCCACTTCCAACAAGTCGACGCCGACAATATTATCCGCACCACCAAAGAGATCAACGCGATCCACAGTCGCACCATCGCAGAGCGCAACGCCTCAGCCGACGCCCGCGCTCGCGTCAACGGCGACCTGCTCAGCGGCACCTTCCGAGTCGTCGATCCCACCACCGGCGAAACCGCCACCGTCCAGGCAGGCTCCAACTTCTACTACCGCGTGATCGATCCCAGTTTCCCGCCCACACCCGTCAACCTCACGCGTCTGTTGCGCATCGATTGGGACACTCAGTAAGCTCACCTCGCCTCGCGACAGGCCAATTTGCTTCCCCTTGATGCTGATGCTTCTGCCTATGAAGGTTCATCAGGAACTGCAAGACGTCCTTCACCTGGCAGTGCCGCGCGCATTAGGCCACACACATCAAGCAATCACTTCAACTCCTACAGCGGCTTACCCCAATGCGCCACCAACAGGCGATTCTCTCCGTCGATTGCTGCGCATCGATGGGGGCTACGTGAGCTTCCCGCGCCCCGCCACTGGCCAAGTCGTTTCCACTTCGCCCTTGCGATGCCCATGCACTTGCTCATGCAGGTTCATCACCACGCACACATGATTCATCAGGATTTGCAGCTTGTCGCCCACGTGAAACTTCCGCTCGCACTGGGTCACATCGATAAACCCGTGCTCTTCGTTCATCTTGTGAAACACCGCACCTTCAGCGTTCAGCACCTTGCCAAAAGTCACTCCCGGATCGTTCAGCAAACGGTCTGAGGAGAACGTCTTCGAGCCCCCATCGATAATCACCTGTCCGGGCACCGACGTCGAAACCACCGTCGCAATCACCGTCGCCGCACAATCCTCAAGCAAACAAGCCCCGCCATGAATCGTATTGCGGTCGTTAAAGATATACGTGCCAGGTCGCATTTCTGTCATGCCAAAGATCATGTGCGACTGGTACATCGTCGGCGTCGATCCACCCGAAACCACATTCGGTGTATGCCCGGCCTTGTCCAACGCCTCGAGCGTCTGATTCAGCATCACATTCAGCTTCGTCATCTCCCCCATACCCTCTTCGCCAATATGCTTGATATGGCCTGGATAGAACGATATGCCGTCATAGCGTACATGCGGCAACTTCTTGATGGCCGCAATCAGTGGCGCCAGTTCGTCCGGCTTCACACCCACCCGGTGCAGCCCCGTGTCCATCTCAACAAAAATCTTCGCCGGCACTTGCGCTGCCGACAACGCCTCGGTTGCCTCGAGCGAATCGAGGGCCACTGTCAGGCTCGTGCGTCGCGCCACTTCCTTGAGCCGTGCCATCTTGGCCGGGCCGATCGTTGGGAAGGCCACCAACATTTCCTGTGGGCTCGCCTGCAACATCACTTCAGCCTCTCCCGGCTTGGCGACCGTCAACCCCATCGCCCCCAATTCCATCTGCTTGCGAGCCAGCACCGGGCTCTTATGCGTCTTCGTATGCGGCCGCAAAGCCAGCTTATGCTCGTCGCAATAGTCGGCCATCCTCTGCAGGTTGGCGTCCATGATGTCGAGATCGACCACCAGGGCCGGGGTATCCAGATCGAAAATATTCACGTTATTTGAAATCAACTTCGATGCGGCCACCAAGGCCGCGATATAGCAGCACAATGTTCTTTGGCTTGTGCTTGCCGTCAATGGGGAAGTACAGCAGCCCTTTGGTCGGAGTCTTGATCTCCCCCGCCGGCAACTCCTTCTCCTCAAGAACCTTCTTCATCGGGTTCTCTTTTTCCTTCTTATCGTTCACTTCCGCGTTCGGCGTTTCGATCTGCGTGGTTCCATTCCCGATGCCTCCCCCATTGCCAGGCAACTGCATTGGCCCACCGCCCACAGGCCCACTCCAAACGGGCCCATTGTTCTGTCCCATAATTCCTGACGATGGCCCCCGCTGCGACTTGATGATCAACCCGCCCGTTCCCGTTAATTGCGCCGGAGCAAACGGCTTCGTCCGCTGCCCGTCGTCGGTGGTCAGCAACTGAAAATCGTCACGGTCAATCTTCACGCCCTCTTCCATCCTGGGCTTGATCGTGACTTCGACCACAAAAATATAGCCGTTCATTTCATCGCCTAGCACCTGCTTCACGGCTTCTTTGTTCGCATGAACGGTCGCCAGAATTTCCATCCGGTCGCTGGCCCCGCGACCCGTTCCAACTTTGGGCTCCTCAGGTTTGGCGCCATACAGCGCCACAGTCATGGCAAGCAAAGCAATCAGTTTCATTTGTCTCTTCCTAACCATGATTTGACGCTCTTCGATACCTTCTCCGTTGCATCCTGTTGCACAAAGTGGCTCGCCTCCGGGATTGTGACCATCGTCAAATCATCCACCCAATCCCAGGTTCCATCCAGCGCCGGCGCCAGCAGCGCCGTATCTTTCAACCCATGAATCAACAACACCGGCATTGCGAGTCGCCTCACATCATTCGATTGCTGATACGGCGGTCGCGGATAGTTTTTCTGGTAGTAAGCCATCATGCTTTCGAGGCTCGACCGCTCAAACGCTTCCACATAAGCCTTCTTCGCCTCAGGATCCTTCACCCATCCAGCCAGTGCCGCCGCCGTCAGCTTCGCATGCGATCCCGGTTCTTGAAACCGCCGCGCATATTCGCTCGCCTTCTGCTGCTCCGGATTCGTCGCCAGCTCTCGCGACAATCCGCGCGGATGCGGCAAATTCAGAATCACCAGCTTCTCCACCATCTGCGGCACATTGAGCGCCACTTGCCACGCAATCGCCCCACCCCAGTCATGTGCCATTACGATTGCCTTCGAGCGACCGTTCGCCCGGATCACACTCAAGACATCGCCCACCAGCAGCTTCATGTCATAGTTGTCGAGCCCCGCCGGTTTGTCCGACAAGTTGTACCCACGCAAGTCCATTGCTACGCATCGGTACCCCGCGTCCCCAAGCACCTGCATCTGGTCGCGCCATGTGTACCAGAAATCCGGAAATCCATGCACCATCACCACCAGTGGCCCGTCGGCCTTTCCATAGCTGGCGTAATGAATCTTTACGCCATCGTTGTTGGCGTATCCATGTTCAAACGGTACGGAGGAAAGTAAGAGCAGCAGCAGGGGCGTCATTGGACGCTATTTTAGCTCTTCGTCAAGGAGGCTCAGCAAATCGTTCAATTTCTGCTTTTGATCGGGGAGGACCTTCGTCGCCTTCACCTGGGCTTCGAGGGTTTCAACCTGGTCCGCCAGGTGCAAACAAGCTAAAACCGCGGCACGGTTGGAGTCAACAATGCCGCGGTTCGCAATACTTCTCATAATCTCGTCCACTCTGGCTGCCAGAGTTTCGACGCGCTTCGGATCTTCGCCGGTGACGACGGTGAACTGTTGTCCGTAAATGGTTACATGAACCGGGGTGGACAAGGTTGTGATCCTATTCGGCCGAAGGCAATTCCATCTGGTCGAGTAATTTGGAGATCCGGCTGGCGGCCGTCTTGTTTTTCGACTTTGCCGCCACAAGTTCCGAATTCAGCCGGTCGATTTCCTTCTGCAGCGCAGCCTTCTCCTTGCGAAGTGTGGCTACCGCTTCAAGCGCCTTCACAACTCGGTCTTCGAGTTGCGAGAGCAAATCAGCGTCCTGTTCAATCAAGAGATCTTCCGACATGGTTCACTCCTAGATGGTAATCGGCTTGCGCGGCTTCGGCGTACCGGCCGGCAATGCGGCCTGTGCCTTATCAACCAGCGCCTTGAATCCAACTGCATCGTGCGTCGCGATATCCGACAGCACCTTGCGGTTCAGGTCGATTCCGGCATGCTTCAATCCGCTCATAAAGCGCGAATAGCTCATCCCGTTCGCCTTCGTGGCGGCATTGATACGCACAATCCACAGGCGGCGGAAGTCACGCTTCTTGCGACGACGGCCAACGTATCCGTACTTCAGGGCCTTTTCAACGGCTTCCTGGGCGGCACGATTCAGTTTCGATTTCGTGAGGAAGTAGCCTTCGGCTAGCTTCATTGTTTTGTGGCGATAGTCTCTACGACCAGTACCACGTTTTGCTCTTGGCACGTTTCTTCTCCTTTGAGTTTCAGTTCATCTCTTTCCGGGCTTTGCGGGCACGTGCATGTAGCCTCGCTTGCGCCGGGTCACGCCAGTTAGGCGTAGGGCAGCATGTCGCGAACAGCCTGGATATTGGCGGAGCTGACACTGCCCGGCTCGCCAAGTCTGCGCTTGTTCGCGTTCGATTTGCCTGCGAAGAGATGGCGGGCATTCGCCTTGCCACGCTTGAAGCCGCCAGAGGCAGTCTTCTTGAAGCGCTTCGCAGCGCCCTTATGGGTTTTGAGCTTCGGCATCGAAGTAAAGTCCTTTTGGGATTGAGTAGACAAGAGAAAAGGCCGCAGGGGGCTGCGGCCCTCGTCTACCTCTTTAAATCTTAACACGATCCGCTTCTAACCGGCTAGCCATCCTCGCCGCCACCTGTGGGTTCCTCGCCGCCACGTTATATTGCTCGGCCGGGTCCAGATCGAGGTGATACAACTCCCCCTTCCGGTACTTCCAGGGCCCCTCTCTCAATCCCTCAAGCTCCGGAAGTACC
>VFZU01000138.1 GCA_016870995.1 Acidobacteriota bacterium | reverse complement strand
CAGCCGCTTCACCGCCGCTACCTTAAAATCCCGCGTGAACTTCCTTCGCGTTTCAGACATGACTCAAATTCTCCTCGTTGGAATTTTCTGAGTCTAGTCTCGTGTCTCACTTTTGGGGACAACTCCAAACAACCTCAACCATGCCATAGGCCGCAGGATCAAAACCGTTTGGGAATAAGGTGGCAGCCGAATACAATGCCCCTTCCAATTTCGCCTCAACCAAACTCGAGGTCCTCAAATCCGCACCAAACAACTTTGCCCCTACCCCGAGATTATTAATCCGGAAATCTGTACCCCCGAGATTTGCATCTCGAAAAACAGCTGCTTGACAAGACGCTCCAAGCAAATCGGCATTCTCCAAATTCGCTCCGGTAAAATCCGCCTTTATCGCTAAACACCAATACAAATCAGCACCCCTCAGGTTGGCGCCTCTGAGCTTGGCTCCATACAGAAACGCGCCCTCTGCCACGATTCCCTCCAGTTGCGCATCCTCCAAATCCACCCCATCGAAATCCACTTGAGTCCAGTGCTCCGCCCCCTCATAAAGCAGCAGACCTCGAGAATTGAAAATGCGAATCATGGTGGGCACGAAAGGACAATGCTCCTATCCTACTCAATCCTACTGCGCCACAACTTGCTAGCCTCAAAGCCTATGCCAGCGACGCCTTTTGACTGGATCACATTTGCCAAACACATCCTTGGCGCTCGCGCCTGCCTCAGGAGGATGAGAATTACTGTCTCGCTGGGAGTCAATCTGGTTGCACACGGCATGGCTCCAAATGACATTCTCAGCGACTACCCTGACCTTGAATTGGAGGACATCCAACAAGCCCTCGCCTACTCGAATTGGCTCAACCATTGACACTCTTAGACTCTACATATTGAGCCAGCGCTGGTCACTCAGAAAACTGAGTGATCTTAACGGCACTTCCGTCAGGGAAAATTGCTCGGATTTCAAGATCCGCACCAACGGCTTGCAAATAGCTGGCAAGCGTACTCACGTACATGTCTGTGCGCCGCTCCAACTTCGAGACATCGCCTTGCCCGATATGCAGTTCTCCAGCAATCTTCGTCTGCGTCAATTCACGGGCCTTTCGAAGTTGGTGAAGCGACATTTCCTCCACCAGACGACGGCTCTCAGCCTCACTTGCCGCCCGTGCCTTGGCGGACATTCCATTGCGCAGTTGAGAAAAATTCTTAGCCATCAAGAGTCTCCTTGTCGATTGTCTTCAAGTGACGCTCGAACAATCGATCCGCCACAGGAACGTTCGTCTCGTACCAACGGTCATCACCTGTTTTGTCGCCGGCAATCAGCAGGATTGCGATGCGGCGAGGGTCAAAGGCGTACAACATGCGCAGAGGATCGCCTCCGGCCTGGACGCGCAGCTCCCGCATTTCAGGGAAGCGCTATGTTTTAACTTGGGAACTAAACGGGAATCCCAGGTTCGGACCGCGCTCCATCAAAAGGCCAACTCGGGCATCTACTCTTCCCTGGTCCGACTCGGACAAACTATGCCACTACTCCTCAAATTCATCCGTAAACTCGACTTCCCAGGCCACACCCTAAATATAGCGCGGAAGCAATATGGATCATATTCAATACACGTTCTAAGCAGGGCCATCTTGAACGAATCCAATCCCTCGTGCGCCCCACACACAACGGAACACCAACCTCGACTCGAGATTGCCCTTAGCGTCCCCGCCGCCCCATCAGCAACTTCGCCACCACCACAACACCCACGGCCGCCACTGCCTCCACACCCCACTCCGCATACCGGCTCAACCCTAACCCCTCCTGCACCGCCTTCTCATGCAGAATCATCTCCGCCCCGACGCGCCCCAGCACCGCCGATCCCGCATACGCAATGATCGGGTACTTATCCATCAACTTCGACAACACACCCGACGCCCCCACCACCAACGGAATACTCAGCCCCAGCCCAAAGATCAACAGCCAGATATTCCCATGCGACGCCCCCGCAACGGCCAGCACGTTATCCAGCGACATCGTGATATCCGCCACCAGAATGATCCACATCGCGTTCATCAACCCATTGGCCTGCTTCACATGGCTCGCATCTTCAGGTCCCGAATCCATCAGCACCTTCACCGCGATCCACAAAATCAACACCCCACCCACCAGATGCAGCCACGGCAGATTCATCATCTGCGCCACAAAGAACGTCAACACAATCCGCAGCCCCACGGCCAGGCCAGCGCCCAGCATCGAACCCAGCTTGCGCTCCCGCGGCGGCAACGACCTCACGGCCATCGCAATCACAACGGCGTTGTCACCCGCGAGGATGATGTCGCTGATGATGATGTTGATTACCGCAAAGAAAAATGGAAGATCTATGACTGGCCGTCCTTGTACTCTTCATACCACGCCATCTGGATCGCCTCCAGTTTCGCCTCGTTCGACTTCATCGGGTCATCGGCAAATCCCGGCAACTCCACGACCATCTTGTGCAGATCCGTAAATCGCACCTGCAGCGGATCCATCTCCGGATTCGCCTCATACAACTCAATACCGATATCCTCGGCCTTATCCCACGTCAGCTTGATCGTCATATCTTGGTCCCCTTCAGCGCGCCGCGCACCGCCGTATTCATCATGTTCTCCGCCAGAACTAGGCTCGCCTTATCGAGCTTCTCCATCTGATCCTGAATCAACTTGTAGTCCTCGCCATGATAGGCCAGCAACAACTCGTTATGCGCCTTCTGGATCGCCTCGCGATCCGCCTCAGGCAACTCAAACCACGCATCGTTCTGCTTGGCATTCTCCAGCGCCGCCAGCATGCGATCGGCCTCAACACGCATCTCGCGCACCTGCCGCTCGCGAATGTCCGCCTCGGCGTTCGTGATCGATTCGAGGATCATCGCCTCCACCTGCTCATCGGTCAAACCGTAGCTCGGCTTCACTTCGACGCTCTGCTCTTTGCCAGTCCGCGTATCCTTCGCAGACACGTTCAAAATCCCGTTGGCATCAATCAGAAACTTCACTTCGATCCGCGCCAGCCCCGCCGACACCGGCTCGATCCCGGTCAACTCAAACCGTGCCAGGCTCCGGCAATCCTTCACCAGTTCGCGCTCGCCTTGCAGCACATGGATCAGCACATTCGTCTGCCCATCGAGTGCCGTCGTAAACTGCTCGGTTTCGCTCGCCGGAATCGTCGAATTGCGATGGATCAGCTTCGTCACCACGCCGCCCATCGTCTCAATCCCAAGCGACAGCGGCGTCACATCGAGCAGCAGCGTGTCCTTCACCTCGCCCGACAAAATTCCCGCCTGAATCGCCGCACCCAGCGCCACCACCTCATCCGGATTCAGCTCCGTATGCGGCTTCGATTTGAACAACGTCTCGACGGCCTTGCGCACCATCGGGATCCGCGTCGACCCACCCACCAGCACCACTTCATCAATATCCGCCGGCGTCAGCTTCGCATCTTCAAGACACTGCCGGCACGGCCCCAACGTCTTCTCAACAATCGGCTGAATCAACCGCTCCAGCAACTCGCGAGAGATCTCACGCTGATAGCGCTTGCCGCCATACTCAAGATCGATATTCGTCACCAGCGCAAAGCTCAATTGCTCTTTGGCCTGAATCACGGCCTGCCGCAAAGTCTCCACCGCCGCCGCATCCTGATCCACCGGCGCACCCCACTCCGCCGCAATATCCTCCAATGCGATCTTCATCAACAACTGGTCAATATCATCACCGCCGAGATAGGTATCCCCATTCGTCGCCAGCACCTCGAAGATGCCGTCGGCGAGCTTCAAAATCGAGATGTCAAACGTCCCGCCACCCAGGTCATAAACAGCAATCGTCCCCTGGTTGCGCTTGTCGAGACCATAAGCCAGCGCCGCCGCCGTCGGCTCGTTCACAAGCCGCAACACCTCAAGCCCGGCGATCCGCCCCGCATCCTTCGTCGCCTGTCGCTGCGCATCGTTAAAGTACGCCGGCACAGTCACAACCGCCTTGCTGATCTCCTCACCAAAAAACGCCTCGGCGCTCCTCTTCAACTCGAGCAGAACATGCGCCCCGGCCTCAGGCGGAGTGATCTGCTTCCCACCAATCTTCAGCGGCGTCGCCGCCCGGTCCATAAACCGCTTCGTCGAATACAGGGTCTCGCCGGGATGCTGCGCCAGGCGCGCCTTCGCCGCATTCCCCGCAACAAAACTGCCATCTTCAAGCAATGCCACCACGCTCGGCACGATCCGCTCACCCGCAGGCGAAGCAATGATCTCCGGCCCTGTCAGGTCCATAAAGGCCGCCAGGCTGTTTGTTGTTCCGAGGTCGATGCCGATAATCCGTTCCGGTTTCGCGGCATCGCCAAAATCAATTTGAAAGGTACCCATGGACGTCCCTGAGGAGATTCTGTATATAGCGGCGCCGGTTCAGCAATCCGCGAATTTGTTTGAGCACTGCCTCGCCGGGTTGCCCGTCGTGCGCCTCAAATAACTGCCCCAACTCTACATCGGATTGCGCCAGCAGCGCGGCAAACTGATCCCGTGCCGTCGCCAGTTGCGGTCGCGCCGAGTCATCTCCGCTCTTCAACTCCTCGAGCGCCATGTTCAATTCGAACACTTCTTCAAGCAACTGGGGCGGCACATCCTTCGTGCCCTGCTCCCCAATGTCGAACCCACGATTCTTCAGAAAATACTCGGCCCGCTGCACCGGGTCCTTCAGCGCCCGGTACGCATCATTCAGCAGCGAACTCTCGTTCAGCGCCGCCTCGCGCACACTCGCTTCGGCCCGCGCAAACCGATCCGGATGCAGCTCCCGGCTGCGCCCATAAAACAGTTGTTGCAGCTCATTGAGGTTGAGCTGCAACTTCGGGTCAATACCCAGTACGCGATAATAATCCATTTTCAAAACTAGCTGGAGAAAGACGTGCCGCAGCCGCAGCTTTTGTGCGCGTTCGGGTTAATGAACTCGAAGCCGCTCTGCATCAGGCTCTCCTTGTAGTCTAGCGTCATGCCCTTCAAAAAGAGCATCGACTTCGGATCCACAAACACCTTCACGTCGTCGTAATCGAACACGTGATCGGTCGCTCTCGGCTTGGTGTCGAATTTGAACTGATAGCTGAGACCCGAGCACCCGCCACCCAGCACGCCCAGGCGCAATCCTCCCGTTACACCCTGCTTGGCGAAGGCCTGGCGGATTTTCGCCACAGCCTTCGGGGACACATCGATCTTCAGCTCTGAGGTCTCGGTCATGCGTGTACAGACTCAGCAACAGCCTTCTTCTTGTAATCGGTAATCGCGGCCTTGATGGCGTCTTCAGCCAGCACTGAGCAGTGCACCTTCACCGGCGGCAGGGCCAGTTCGTTCACGATTTCAGTGTTCTTGATTTCCATCGCCTGATCGACGGTCTTGCCCTTCAGCCACTCGGTCGCGAGCGAGCTCGAAGCAATCGCCGAACCGCAGCCAAACGTCTTGAACTTCGCGTCTTCGATGATCCCCGACACCGGGTCCACCTTGATCTGCAGCTTCATGACGTCGCCGCACTCGGGCGCGCCGACCATCCCGGTACCAACGTTCGGATCGTTCTTGTCCATCGAACCGACGTTGCGGGGGTTATTGTAGTGATCGACAACTTTTTCGGAATATGCCATGGTTCTTTTCTCCTAAATTCTTAGTGCGCGGTCCATTCGACTTTTGACAGGTCAACCCCATCCTTGAACATCTCCCACAGCGGAGACAGTTCACGGAGCTTATTGACCACTTCGATCATCTTGTTTGCCACATAATCGATCTCTTCATCGGTATTGAATCGTCCAATGCCGAACCGGATCGAGGTATGCGCCAGGTCGTCGCCCAGGCCCAGAGCCTTCAGCACGTAGCTCGGCTCAAGCGTCGCCGACGTGCAAGCCGAACCCGAACTCACCGCGATGTCGTTGATACCCATCAGCAGCGATTCGCCTTCCACATACGCGAAGCTCATGTTCAGGTTGTGCGGCAAGCGGCTCGTCATCGAACCATTGATGTAGGTCTCTTCAAGCGAGCTCTCAAGCTTCGCCTTCAAGCGATCGCGCATCACGCGATGCTTTTCCATTTCGGTCGCCATCAGTTCGTTGCAAAGCGCAGCCGCCTTGCCAAACCCAACGATGCCGGGCACGTTCAGCGTTCCAGAACGCATCCCGCGCTCATGGCCGCCGCCATCCATCTGTGCGCTGATTTGCACGCGCGGATTGCGCCGGCGTACATACAAAGCGCCCACACCCTTCGGGCCATACATCTTGTGCGCAGTCAGGCTCATCATGTCGATGTTGTCGGCGATCACATTCACCGGGATCTTACCCACAGCCTGCACGCCGTCCGTGTGGAACAACACGCCGCGTTCCTTACAAATCGCGCCGATTTCCTTCACGTTCTGAATCACACCGATTTCGTTGTTCGCATACATGATCGAGACAAGAATCGTCTTGTCCATGATCGAGTCACGCAACATGTCGAGATCAACCAAACCATCGCCCATCAGCGGCAGATAAGTCACGCGGGCCCCTTGCTTCTCAAGGTGCTTACAGGTATCGAGCACCGCTTTGTGCTCGGTCGCCACGGTGATGATATGGTTGCCGCGCTCGGCATACATTTCCGCCACACCCTTGATTGCCAGGTTGTTCGATTCCGTCGCACTCGAAGTGAAAACGATTTCCTTCGAGTTCGCCCCGATCAGATCGGCGATCTGCTTACGGGCATTTTCAACACCCTCTTCGGCCACCCAGCCAAAGCTGTGGTTACGGCTGGCCGCATTGCCGAAATTTTCAACGAAATAAGGGAGCATAGCTTCCACAACGCGCGGGTCGCACTGCGTTGTGGCGTGATTGTCGAGATAAATCGGCAGCTTCATGATGAGTTCGAGTCCTTAATTATCTAGCTGGGCAAAATTTGCAGGATCCGACCGTATTGCGGCTCGCGCGCCGCGTGGTGCATCGGGTCATCCTTGGTTAGCGCTGTTATCGAGATGCTCTCAAGCAGTCGCAAGATTCCTTCATGTACTTTTCTAAGCGGTTCTTTTACCGTGCAACTCCCCGATTGGTCGCAGCGGTCGTGAGTAAAGCACGAAGTGAGAATAACTGGCCCGTCTACAGCCCGGATCACTTCGAGAACACTGATCATATTCGGGTCTTTCGCCAGCTTGTAACCACCATTGGTTCCTTGCACACTGGCCAAAAATCCCGCCTTGCCCAACTTCTGCAGCACCTTAGACAAGATCGGCAACGGAATATGGTACGTATCCCCGATTTCCTTGGCGCTCGCCGACTTCGCACCCGGCAGCGCAAGGTGACGCAACGCGATCAGGCTATAGTCGGCTTTCTTGGTAAGTTTGAGCATGAAATTTAGATCACGGACTGAAGAAGTCCTGATTTTAAGTGTACCCTCACCACCAAACCCCGTCAAGCAAATTAGGCTCTTTTTAGTCCGATATCTTTTCCCTCTTATTTTCTGACACTTAAGATACCACTCAAGACAGTGATTCTCTCGACGTAAGCCATTCCTCAGATCTCCGACAACGGCGAACGCGTCCCCCAGTCCCCTCGCCTAACCGATTCCGGCCTAGTCGAGCAGCAAGCCTGGCTCATGAAGCTCCCGGGGCTCAAAAGTCAACAGTGGAACCACCATGACTCCTTGATTCGCCGCCGAAAGAAAGGGCATCGCAAATAGGACGAAACCCCATCCGGACTTAAGATGCGCTTTCAGTAACTTCCTCCACCGTGAAGTCCCTCACGCTATCCTGACTTAAATCAGTCGTGAAGAAACTCCTAGCCCTCAACCGTGGCGAGATCGCCATCCGCATCTTCCGCGCCGCCAACGAGCTTGGCCTCCGCACCGTCGCCGTTTACTCCAAAGAAGACCGCCTCAGCCTCCACCGCTTCAAAGCCGACGAAGCCTACCAGATCGGTGAAAACAAGGGCCCTGTCGAAGCCTATCTCGACGCACAGGGCATTGTCTCCCTCGCCGCCTCCATCGGCGTCGACGCCATCCACCCCGGCTACGGCTTCCTCAGCGAAAACCCCGCTCTCCCCAAGGCCTGCCGCGCTCACGGCATCACCTTCGTCGGCCCCTCGGTCGACATGCTCGAATCCCTTGGCGACAAAACAGCCGCCCGCACCCTCGCCGAAAAAGCCAAAATCCCCGTCGTCCCCGGCACACCGGAAGCCGTCACCACCGTTCAGGAAGCCGAACTCGCCGCCAAACGCATCGGCTTCCCGCTGATTATCAAAGCTGCCTTCGGCGGCGGTGGCCGCGGCATGCGCGTCGTCAACACTCCTGAAGAATTCAAGCCCAAGCTCGAAGAAGCCCGCCGCGAAGCCGGCGCTGCCTTCGGTAACGATGCTGTCTTCCTGGAACGCTTCATCCGCCGCGCCAAGCACATCGAGATCCAGATCATTGCCGACACCCACGGCAATGTCCTCCACCTCCACGAGCGCGATTGCAGCGTCCAACGCCGCCACCAGAAAGTGGTCGAAGTCGCCCCGGCCGTCAACCTCTCGCAAAAGATCCGCAAAGAGCTCGCCGAAGCCGCCGTCGCCCTCGCTAAGGTCTCCAACTACGTCAACGCCGGCACCGTCGAGTTCCTGGTCGACGTCGATCGCGACGAGTGGTACTTCATCGAAGTCAACCCGCGCGTCCAGGTCGAACACACCGTCACCGAAATGGTCACCGGCATCGATATCGTGCGCACCCAGATCCAGGTCGCCATGGGCCATTCCCTGCACGGCGACGCCATCGGTCTTCCTCAACAAGACGGCATCGCCGTCAACGGCTTCGCCCTGCAATGCCGCGTCACCACAGAAGACCCAACGCAGAACTTCACCCCCGACTACGGCCGCATCCACACCTACCGTTCCCCCGCCGGCTTCGGCATCCGTCTCGACGGCGCATCCGCTTACGGCGGCGCAGTCATCACCCCCTTCTACGATTCCCTGCTCGTCAAGACCACCAGTTGGGGCCGCGACTTCAACCAGGCCTGCCAGCGCATGGATCGCGCTCTCCGCGAGTTCCGCATCCGCGGCGTAAAGACGAACATCCCCTTCCTTGAAAACGTCATCAACAATGACACCTTCAAGAAGGGTGACGTCACCACGCGCTTCCTCGAAGAAACTCCTTCCCTCTTCAAGTTCACCCAGCGCCGCGACCGCGCCACCAAGCTCCTCACTTACCTCGGCGAGACCATCGTCAATGGCAACCCCGAAGTCGCAGGCAAACCCAAGCCAGCCACCTTCCGCACGCCCCGCATCGCCACCCAGATTCAAGGCGCTCCCCCCAGCGGCACCAAGCAGTTGCTCGACAAGCTCGGCCCCGAAAAGTTCGCTGAATGGACCCGCGACCAGAAGCGCCTCCTCCTCACCGACACCACCTTCCGCGACGCCCACCAGTCCCTCATGGCCACGCGCCTGCGCACCTACGACATGATGGCGGTTTCGAACTTCGTTGCCCATCGTCTCAGTGGCCTCTATTCGCTCGAGATGTGGGGCGGTGCCACCTTTGACGTCTCGATGCGCTTCCTGCTCGAAGACCCCTGGCAGCGCCTGCGCCGCCTCCGCGAAGCCATACCCAACATCTGCTTCCAGATGCTCCTCCGCGCCTCCAATGCAGTCGGCTACACAGCCTATCCCGACAACGTCGTCCGCGAGTTCATCTACGAATCCGCCGCCCAGGGCATCGACATCTTCCGCGTCTTCGATTCCCTCAACTACCTTCCCAACATGAAGGTCGCCATGGCGGCCGTCCGCAAGACCAACCGCATCTGCGAAGCTGCCGTCTGCTACACCGGCGACATCCTCGACCCCAAGCGCACCAAGTACTCGCTCAACTACTACGTCCGCATGGCCAAAGAGCTCGAGAAGATGGGCGCCCACATGCTCGCCATCAAAGACATGGCTGGCCTCGCCAAACCCTACGCCGCCGAGATCCTCGTCAAAGCCCTCCGCGAAGAAATCGCGATCCCGATCCACTTCCACACGCACGATTCGAGCGGCCTCAACGGGGCCTCCGTCCTCAAAGCCTCCGATGCGAAAGTCGACGTCGCCGACGCCGCTGTTGCCTCGATGTCCGGCTCCACCAGCCAGCCCAATCTCAACTCAATCGTTGCCGCCCTGGCCAACACCAGGCGCGACACCGGCCTCGACGCTCAAGCGCTCCTCGAGTACTCCGAGTATTGGGAAGCCGTCCGCCACAACTACAGCGGCTTCGATTCAAGCCCCCGCCACGGCCTCGCCGATCTCTACATCCACGAGATGCCCGGCGGCCAGTACACCAACCTCCGCGAACAAGCCGAAGCCATGGGCCTCGGCACACGCTGGCCCGAGGTCGCCAAGATGTACGGCGATGTCAACGCCGCCTTCGGCGACATCGTCAAAGTCACCCCATCCAGCAAGGTCGTCGGCGATCTCGCCCTCTACCTCATCAGCCGCGGCATGAGCATTGAAGAGTTCACCAATCTCAAGCCCGACCACACGCTCACGCTCCCCAACTCGGTCATCGACATGTTCGAAGGCTCCCTCGGCATCCCCGAGGGCGGCTGGCCCCCGAAAATCGCAAAGATCATCCTCCAGGCCCGCAAGGCGAAGAAAGCCAAGCTTGCTCCCGCCAATCTCACAGACACCAAGCTCAACCGCACCGATCTCATGAGCCACCTCATGTACCCGGATGTCTTCAAGAAGTTCGCCAAAGTGCGCGACACCTACGACAACGTCGAAGTGCTCCCCTCGCCACAGTTCTTCTACGGCATGCAGAAGGGCGAAGAAGTCACCTTCGACCTCGAGCCCGGCAAGACGCTCATCGTCAAATTCCTCACCACAAGCGAACCCCACCCCGACGGCAGCCGCACCGTGTTCTTTGAACTCAACGGCCAGCCCCGCGAAGTTCAAGTGAAGGACAAGTCCCTCAAGGGCATCGCCGCCGACAAGGCCAAAGCGGACTCATCCAACCCCAACCACATCGCCGCTCCGATCCCGGGCGCGGTCACAACGATCCACGCCCAACCCGGCCAAGCCGTGAAGAAAGGCGACCGCCTCCTCGTCCTCGAAGCCATGAAGATGCAGACCACCGTCAACGCTCCTCACGACGCGAAGGTCAAAGAAGTCCTCATCAAACCCGGCGAAACCGTCGAGCCCAAAGATCTGCTAGTAGTTCTCGAATAGTCGATGGTCGTGGAGCAGGATCACCCGATCCTGCTCGAGAATTGTCTTCAAGTAGTCGGCATACTTTGCCCGCGCGAATGCCGTTTGCGCCAAAAGCCGAAGTTCATCATCTTCCAATTCCGAGATAACCTTGGTGCCGACCACCAAAGATACTTCTTCAACGCTCGGCCCTTTTTCCGCTTGGACAAGCCCACGCTTTTCAAGCTCCTTCGTCGCCATGACTAGGTAACCAAGTGCTATGTCTCTCTCTGTCTCAATTTCCCAACTGCATCTCACCTGATCCGATTCCCCCAGCGACAATGCCAGTAGGTCCGCCTCGGAGTTGTGTATGTCAAGTTCTGCAATTACGAATTTGGCCAATGCTGCCTTTCTGGGCTTTTAGGGGAGGAGTGCAGAGGAGGGGATGTGCCCCTCCTTTGCATCCAGTAATGTAGAGTCCCACCGCCGTCAGGCGGCTTGTTCGAGTTTTCTCAACTGCTCCTTTCTGTGGTCTGAGAGTTGCGTCATATTGAGATACCGGATTGCCTCGACCCAGT
>VFZU01000137.1 GCA_016870995.1 Acidobacteriota bacterium | reverse complement strand
TACACAACTATTTATGTCGAGAGAGGACAATCGTGATACAAGGCCAGAAGCAGGTTCAGGATCCGCAATCAGCCGTCGAGAGATGCTGGCGGAGTACAACTTTGCGGGTGTCACACGCAGCGCGAGGCTAGTAGCGCACAGTGCTAAATCAAGGCAAGTTTAGATCTACAACCGGAAGTGTGAGTCACCTCGGGTTTGTCAAGCTACGTGCGGTTACTGGTTGTGGCATGCCAGAAATGGGGAACGAGGCAATGGGGCCCATTGAGTTGTCGAGTCGACTAATTGAACCAAAGAAAGTGTCGATTGGGCTCAGCAACTCGCTGCGAGGTTCCAGGCTTAGATTTCGAGACGGCCAGTAGAGTCGCCAAAGGACTCGCTCTCAATACCGACTTGCTCAAGCATGCGGAGGAAGAGGTTGGTGGCAGGGGTCTTGTCGGGAGCAACGATGCGGCGTCCGCCTTTGACGCCGCCAGCGTGACCGGCAAGGAGAAGAGGGAGGTTGTGCGGACTGTGGCCATTGCCTTCGCTCAACGCGCCGCCGTAGAGGACGAGGGAGTTGTCGAGGAGGTTGCCTTCGCCGTCTTGAGTGGCTTTGAGCTTGGCCACAAAGTGGCTGAAGAGTTCGGCGTGGTGGCAGTTGATCTTGGCGACCTTTTCGATGAAATCGGGCATGCCGCGATGATGCGTGAGCGGGTGGTGGGGATCGCGGACACCGATCTCAGGATAGGTGCGGACGCTGCCTTCGCGGCCCAGCATCATGGTCGAGACTCGGGTGAGGTCAGACTGGAAGGCGATCACCTGCAGGTCGAACATCAGCTTGACGTAGTCGCTGTAGAGGAACGGGATGCCGGAGGGCTTTTCGCCAGTGGGGATTTGCGAATCCTTTTCGGCTTTAGTGATGCCTGTCTCGACTTCACGAATGGCAGTGAAGTACTCGTCGAGCTTGCGCTTGTCCAGGGTGCCAAGGTTGCGGGTGAGGGATTGGGTCGACTCGCGGGTGAGATCGAGGATGCTGCTCTTGTAGAAGGCGCGGCGGGCGCGGGTAGCGGGGTCGAGACTCGGATCGACGGTACCGAAGAGGCGCTCGAAGACCGATCGAGGATTCACTTCGACGGCCATGGGAGTGTCGGGGTTCTTCCAGGAAAGTGTGTTGGTGTAGGCGCAGGAAGAGCCGGTGTCGCAGTTGCCGATCATGCGGGAGTCTTCGCAACCGAGTTGGAGCGAAGGCACGCGGGTTTCGGCGGCGAAGCGCTGGGCTGCGATTTGGTCGAAGGTAGTGCCGGCGTGGACATCAGCACCAGCGGTGTACTTGGGAATCGAGCCGGAGAGGAAGCTACCGCTGGCTTTGGCGTGAGCACCACCCTTGGACTTTTCGCTAGCCATGTTGGAGAGGCCATTGATCATGGTGATGTCGTTGCGGAAGGGCTCAAGGGGTTTGAGGATGCGGTTGAACTCGAGGCCGTCGCCGGTGGGGAGCCAGTCCTTCATGATGATGCCGTTGGGCACGTAGACCACGGCGAGGCGACGCGGGCGACGCGTGGCCGGCATGGCTTCAAGCAGGGGAAGACCGATCGCGACACCAGCACCGCGAAGGAGAGAGCGGCGGGAAAGGGGTTTGGTCATAAGGATTCTCCTGTGCGCCGCATCTGGAACGGCAGGCTGTTGGCGATCTCTTCGATCAGTTCACTGAACTTGTACTTGTCTTTGGCTGCAATCGTGTTCACGACGGGTTTGTCGTGGCGCTCAAGGCCGCGGCCAAGGGCGTAGATGAGCAACTTCTCGGTGAGGCCCTTGAGGTAATCGTGGCGATCCTGGAGGAGAAGCTGCTTGAGTTCTTCGGGGCCAGCGAACTTGTGGTTGCCGGGCATTTCGCCGGAGGGGTCGATTTTGGCTTTGCCGTCGAGGTCGCGCCACTTGCCGATGCCGTCGAAGTTCTCGAGGCCGAAGCCGAGCGGGTCCATGCGGGCGTGGCAACTAGCGCAGGCGGGGTTCTTGCGGTGGGCTTCCATCTGTTGGCGGAGGCTGACGGCTGAATCGCCCTTGGCTTCTTCGAGTGGCGGAACCGAAGGAGGAGGTGCCGGGGGCGGGGCGTGCACGAGGTTCTCGAGGATCCACTTGCCACGGACGACGGGCGAGGTACGAGTGGAATAGGACGTCGTCGTGAGGACACTCGCGTGGGCCAAGACGCCGCCGCCGCGTTTGGAGTTGGTCATGTCCACGCGGCGGAACTCGTGGCCGGTGACGCCGGGGATGCCGTAGAAGCGGGCGAGTCGCTCATTGAGGTAAGTGTGCTTGGCGTTGAGGACTTCGAGGACGCTGCCGTCCTGACGGATCAGGTTTTCGAGAAAGAGGCTGGTCTCCTGGCGCATGGCGTAGCGGAGGCCTTCGTCGAAGTCGGGGAACTTGTCGACGTCGGGCTTCATGACATCGATGTTCTTGAACTGGAGCCATTGGCCAGCAAAGTTTTCAACGAGGGCGCGGGACTTGGCGTCCTTGAGCATGCGCGAAATTTGAGCCTTGAAGACGGCAGGCTGTCGGAGGGTGCCGGAGGAAGCGGCGCGGAAGAGCGGCTCGTCGGGCATCGAGCTCCAGAGGAAGTAGCTGAGCCGAGTGGCGAGCTCGTGGTCGGTGATGGAAGCGTAGTTCTTGCCCTTGAGGGGCTGGCGGTTCTCCTCGATGCGGTAGAGGAAGTTGGGGGCAACGAGGACGCCCTGCAAGGCGGTGAGGATGCCTTCGTCGAAGCTGTCGCCCTGCTTGCGGGCAAGCTGGAAGAGGTTGAGGTACTTCGTGGTCTCTGCTGTGGTAACTGGGCGGCGGAAGGCGCGACGGGTGAAGTTGCCGATGATGGCCGTGGCGCAAGGGGTGGTCTGCTGGGTGCAGGTATAGATCAGCTTGCGGGTGGGAGCGGAGGATTGTGTGAAGGGGCCGCCGATGTCGATTGACTCGTAGCGATTGTCGACGCGGACTTCGGCGCGGTCGGTCTTGAGCTTGGTGCCGTACTTGCGGAGGAGCTCGATGTCGCGCTCGGTGAGCTTGCCTGTAGGCGAGGAGAGGGTGGGTAGATCCTGAGGGGTGGATGGCTTGGGGCCGCCGTACTTGGGCGGGAGGCCTTCGTAGACGTTGAGGTAAGAGGCCGAGACCAGATGCTCGCCAGCTTTGACCTGAGTGCGGGCTTCGACGATACGGCCTTCGAGGTCTTCGCCATCTTCGGTCCAGCTCTGGATGAGCTTGCCATCGATGAAGAGGGCGGGAGTGACGGGGTCGGAACCCTGAGGGCGGTGGCCGTTCAGGACCAAGCGGAAGCTGTATTCGCCATCGACCGCAAAGCGATGGAGGACGTGGGTGGCGTGGTGGGTGGAGAGGCCGGTCTTGTCGTAGTTGAAGAGGTCCTTGGGAAGGACGGGGATGCGGACGGGCGATGGAAAGTGGAGGGCGGCGGGCTTGAGTTTTTCCGGGCCATAGATGGCGGTGCGGAGGGCACGCTCGGCGGCGTAGAGGTACTTCTCGACCAGCACGGGCGGCATGGTGAGGGCGTCGGCGATGTTGTCGAAGCCGTAGGCGGCCTCGTCATTCGGGAAGGATTCGGCGGGCTGGATGTCGACGCCGAGCAGGTCGCGGAGGGTGTTGTTGTATTCGGTCTTGTTGAGCCGGCGCGCTGTGACGCGGCCGGGGTCCGGGATGGCGAGCTTGTCCTGGCGGTGGAACTCGGCATCGAGAGCGTGGAGGACAGCGTTGCGGTCCTTGGCTGGAGGCTGCGGGATCGGAGCGGGTGGCATCTCGCCACGGCGGATCTTGGTGGCGATGCGTTCCCAGAGGGAGCGCTCTTCGTCGAATGCTTTGGGGTCTTTGAAAGCGGAGAGATCGACCTCGCCGGCGGCCTTCTCGCCGGTGTGGCAGCCGAGACAATTTTTGCGTGTGAAGTTGAAGACAGGATGGGTCGTGTCCGCCAACAGGAGATTCGCCGCAATTCCCAGAGCTATCAGCGCTTTACGCATGATTATGAAAAAAGTATAACCAACTTGACGTGGGGGTGTCTACGGGGAGAGACTGCGTAGCAGTATGAGCAGGTTACCCCTTGTTTTGATTGCCGCCATGACCGTTGGGATGGCAGCGGAGCCGAACTTCAACATTCCTTTGTGGCCGGTGGGCAAAGTGCCGTTAGCGGTGGGAGATGCCCCGCTTGATCAACCTTTCTTGACGGCGTTCTTGCCGCCGAAGGAGAAGCGGAACGGTTCGGCTGTGATCATTGCGCCGGGCGGGTCGAACATCATGCTGATGTACGGCGTGGAGGGCATTGAGCTGGCCGAGCGGTTTAATGACTGGGGCACTTGCGCGTTTGTGCTGACGTATCGGCTTGAGCCGAAATATCACGATGATGCGCGGATTCTCGACGGGAACCGGGCGTTGCGGTTGTTGAAATCTAGGGCGGCGGAGTTTGGCATTGATCCGAAGCGGATCTTGTTTAGCGGTTATTCGGCCGGGTCGACGATGGCGCGGAATGTGATCGCGAACAGCGACATGGGGGACCCGGCGTCGAGTGATCCGGTGGAGCGGATGGACTCGAAGGCGCATACGCTGGTGATGGTTTATGGGCCGGGCAAGGCGACGCCGAAGGAGAACCTGAAGGAGTTTCCGCCGACGTTTTTGTTGAGCGCGGCCTGGGATCGGGGTGCGGCGAATGGGTCGGCACAGCTGTTTCTCGATATGAACAAGGCGGGCGGGGTGGCTGAGTTGCATATGTTTCAGCGGGGCCGGCATGGGTTCGGGTCGGCTTATACGAGCCCAGAGTATGGGCCATGGATGGACATACTGAAGCACTTTCTTGAGTTGAATCAATTTTTTGGGAGCAAGAAGTAAGTGATTACGATTCTGATGTTGTTGAGCCTGGCACAGGCGAAGACAGTGAACGACGGCTATGGCGAGATGATGCTGGTGCCGGCGGGTGCGTTCACGATGGGAGACACGTTTGGGGACGGCGAATCGCGGGAGGGGCCGGTGCATACGGTGACGCTCGACAGTTACTTTATCGCCAAGTTTGAAGTTACTAATGCGGACTGGCGCAAGTTTCGGGATGATGCAGGTTACAACGATCCGAAGTATTGGCCGGAAGGCCGGGTGATGCCGAAGGATCAGATTCCCTATTGGACGCAGCCGCAGAACCATGGCGGAGGGACGCCCGATTCGGACGCGTATCCGGTGCTGGGTGTGAACTGGGACGGAGCGACGGCGTATTGCAATTGGCTGAGTGCGAAGACGGGCAAGAAGTACCGGCTGCCGACCGAAGCCGAATGGGAAAAAGCGGCGCGAGGGACGACAAAGAACCGGTTCCCGTGGGGCAATCAGATTACTCACGAGTATGCGAACTTTGTGGGCAAGCAGCAATTTGATACGGGGATGAAAGTGGGTTCGTTTGCGAAGGGCGCGAGCCCGTACGGCGTGATGGATATGGCGGGCAATG
Source organism: Acidobacteriota bacterium (assembly GCA_016870995.1). GTDB lineage: Bacteria > Acidobacteriota > Terriglobia > Bryobacterales > Bryobacteraceae > Bryobacter. Next base: position 6,357 of record VFZU01000137.1, on the reverse strand, counting down.
TGATGGAGTGGTGCAGCGATTGGTATGCGCGCGACTACTATCAGGTAAGCCCGAAGAAGAATCCCAAGGGGCCCGAGAAGGGGGCCTACCGCGTTGTGCGTGGCGGGAGCTTCTTCTTTGAAGGGCAGGATTTGCGGGTGTATGCACGCAGCGGGGCCTGGCCGAGCTTGCAGGCTTACCGGATGTTGGGGTTCCGGGTGGCTCGGGACGCAGACTAGTCGCGGCGGCACTGGGTTCGTTTTCTTCTTTTCGTTTTTTAGGCGGCTTCGATGGCTGGCGCGGGGTGGATTGGGTTCGTTTGTTCGTTTTGTAGTTTGAGGCCGTGATGGACGGTGAGGCCGAGGTAGAGGGCGTCTTCCTGCTTGAGCTCGTGGGCGCGGAGTTTCGCGGCGGGTAGCGCTGGAGAGATGTTCTCGTCGAGTTCGACGTCTTTGAGTTCAGCGTGCATTTCGACGGCGGCGAAGCGGTCCATCTGGAGCTGGGAGAGTTGCTTGAAGGCCTTGGCGGCCCGGCGCTCGAAGAGTGCGCCTTGTTTGACCATGCGTTCCATTTGGATGAAGAAGTTCTGGTTTTCCGGGTTGGTGAGCCAGCGGACCTGCGCTTCGGCTTCAAAGCGTTGGGCGCGCAAGGCCTGGAAGGTGGCGTAGGCGTATTGCTCGAAGATGACTTCTTCAGCGGGGCCGTAAGGGACGATTTGCTGGAAGAGTTGTTCGCGAATTGCCTTGTCATGGGCTTGCTCTTCGGGACTTGCGGCAAAGAGGGTTGAGGCTGCGGCGTTGAGGCCGTGGCGGAGGGAGTTTTGGGCAGATTGCTGTTTGCCTGCCTCGGTGCGGGGGCCGGTGGATTTCAGGGCGTTGCGCTTGTTGGCGAGGAATTGTGCCTTAGTAGTCATTCTCGAAACCTCTCTTTATTTTCAAAATATTGAATTAACAACTTCCATTTTAATGGTAAATCATTGCGCAATAGTTTTCGGATAATCAGCATTGCATCTCAAAGAAAACAAGAGGAAAATAATTATTTTGTCCTCGAATAGAAAAAGAGGATCTTGAGTTGACATCCTGAAAGGATCAGCTTGTCTGGGTTTCAAGAGGATTCTCTTTTTTCGACATTTATAGTTATTAAAGAGCCGCCACTATGTGGCATTGTGTGGATTTGAGAGGGGAATTCGAAGGGAAGAGAAATTGAATGACCCACCCCGGCTCTGGACGAGCCGGGGTGGGTCGAGGGCTAGATGGACTCGGTGACTTTGATGACCTGTTCAATGGAGAGAACTTCGTTTACCTTAAACCGGACATAGGGGATCCATCCCAAGGTGAGTGCATGCACGTCTGCGGCGGTGCCATTGATGATGGCATAGCCGTTGCCTTCACCAGCGAAGACACCCCATTGGCTGAGTTGGCCTCCCTTCAGTTGCTGGGTGACGCTGGACTGCATGCCGAGGTACATCTGCTTGCGCTCCTCCTTGTCCTTGGGGCTGTGGGCGCTGTCGAGTTCCCACAGCAGAAGATAACTTGCCATCAAACTTCTCCTTAACTTGAGTTGTAGTGTTGAGCCATGCGGCCCGATGAAGTATTTCCCCCTCGCATTGTGGTTGCAAATGGGATGATCCGAGTGCTCGATGGGAGGGTGCTCCTTCATGCAGGCCGTGATGCTTCGCCTGCTATGGGGAGAATGGGCCGGTGATCGCGAGGGGCCATCCCATGGCAGCTAGTGCATAAGAACTGTATTCGCTAGGATGTTGAGGTGACCTGCTTCACGGTCGAAAGACGCGCCCAACTCAAAGCCAGGCTGCTCGAATTTGCAGGCCAGGACCCGCGTGTCAGTGCGGCGGCCGTTACGGGCTCAGCCGCCTCGGGCCGCGAGGATCGCTGGTCGGACATCGATCTTGCCTTTGGTGTGGCGGAGGTGGCGCAGGTTGAGGCTGTGTTGTCTGGCTTCTCGAACTTCATGTATGCCGAGGGGGTACTTCACCACCACGACGTTCGAGCGGGGGCGTGGATTTATCGCGTGTTCTTTCTTCCGAGCGGATTGCAGGTGGATTTGGCTTTCGTGGAGCAAGCAGAGTTTCGTCCCTACGGCCCGTCGTTCCGGATCGTCTATGGGGATGCGAAGTCAGTCCAGCCGTTTCCGGCGCCGAATCCAATCGATCTCATCGGATGGGCGTGGCTGCATGCACTGCATGCGAGGTCGTGCATCCTGCGCGAGAAATTCTGGCAGGCGGAGTACATGGTTAGTGCTGTCCGTGACTACACTTTGGCATTGGCCTGCGTCCGCCTTGGCTTGCCATCCGATCACGGTCGGGGCATGGACTTACCGCCAGAGCCGGTCACTCAGCCATTGCGCGAATCCCTTGTCAGGGATCTTGGTGCGAGCGAACTCTGGCGAGCATTCGGAATTGTTCTGGAGAGCTTGACGAGCGAGGTCAACCAAGCCGACCCTTCATTTGGTTTGCGTGTTTCAAATGAGCTGATTGGTCTTTGCAGCAAACCTCGGGGCGGGCAGGAGTAATTCGTCGACTGACTGATGGAAAGACATCCAGTCAGAGAATCGTGCGACACGAGAGGTGGCTCGACCGTTTCGGTGTCGGCAGTACACAATGCGCTTGGCGGAGATTCAAGATAGCAGGGTTCCAGGCTCGTTACCGGTTCTTCTGGGTGTCCTGGCTTGCGGCGTTAACGAGATGCGTGTCTGGACCACCGCGCGTGTTATTCTCCGCAAGAGTGCGTGGCGTTCGCTCAGTTGGTACCACGCAGGACGGCCATCGCATGTCTTTGACCCGAGTTGCATTTTCGCTGATTCCGCTGGCTTCGCTTGTGTTCGCGGCGACATTTGTCGGCTTTGAGCATTTCAACGGCGGAGTGAAGACGCATCACTTCGGCGCTCGAAGAGACCTACCGGGTTTCTCGAACTGGCTTTCGCTACTCATTCTGCCGCTTCTTGGCATGATTGTCGCCCATCGCGCGAACTCGAAACAAGCTGCGCACACAAGCAAGATTTTGCCGCCACCACTTGCCGTCGGCGCAGCAGCTTCGTTTGCGTACGGTGCCGCGCTCGCCGGCTCATTCCTCTTTCGCTTTGAACAAGTAAGCCTGATCTTGTTCGTGAGCCTCTTTCTGCTCTCGCTGGTGCTTCCGGTTTACCGCGCCGAGTGGATCTTTGGCTTCGTCACTGGCATGACGATTGCCTTTGGAAGCGTTATCCCTCTTGTCTTCGCTATCGTGTTCGCCACCATTTCCTTTGTGGCTCGCCGGGTAACTCGATATGTTCTGTCGGCCATGGGCAAACCACGGCCCTTGCGTGACGGGCTTTCCGTTGAATTGCACGCTGCCCCATTGTCGGGGTCGCTATTTTGTAAGCCAACTCGCTCAATTCGCGGCAATCAGGAGTATCCGCTTGAGCAATTCCGGAACTGGTAACGACGTCGGAGTGGACTTTGCCACAACGAGCGGAGTCCGTGGCGATCTAGGGCCGGGGCTGGTACACAGGCTTTCAATTGACGGATCGCCAACGACTTGGGATTTAGCGAGCCAGAGCTAAACCGTATGGCGTTACTCGTTCTCGATGGATTTCAGGACTTTGCTTGCGCACGCTTCACGGTGCCCGGCGTGACTCCCGTGTGGCGCTTGAAGGCGCGATTGAAGGCGGCCTCGGATTCATAACCGAACGCATGCGCTACTTCAGCCACTGTCATATCTCGTTCCGCTAGCCACGTTTGGGCTGTTCGCATTTGGTGCAGCGTGACGTAGCGCATTGCTGGCTCCCCTACGATCTCTGAGAAGCGCGCCGCGAACGCGGACCGAGACATGGATGCTTCGGCAGCCAGGGACCCCAGATTCCAACTGCGGGTCGGCCAGCGGTGTATTGTCGAAATGACTGGACCGATCTGGCGGTCGCGAAGGGCACCCAGCCAACCGGTTTGCGGGGCGCTCGCCAGCCAGTGCCGGATTGTTTGTATCACGAGAATGTCGGCCAGGCGCGTAATCATGGCCTCACCGCCAGGGTTCATCTCTTTCGCTTCGGCGGCAATCCTCCGCAGGATGCTCTGCAGCCACTCGGTCTGCGAGAGAGACGCGATGAGCTGGTGGAAGAAGCAATTCGGCAGATTCGTAAAGCGACCGCGAAGCCCGCGGTTCCTTCGTGATTGCGGGCCTCGATTTGAAAACACGATTGGGTTTGAACGACGCTATCGCACGAAGATGTTTAATCCGGTGGGAGTCGTCGCGTCGCCGATCTTTACTGAAATGGGTTGGGTCCCGGACACTCCCGCTGGAATCGTGACGTTCAACTGCAAGACGCCCGAGACGAATCCTGGGGCTGCGCCGGCATAAAGGACGGAGGCGGCAGACGAACCGATTTGCACGGTCACATCCTGTATCGGTTTCAGGAACACGGAGGTGGCGACGTTGCCGTCAATTCCTGCTGGAGTGGTTTGGCCCTCTCCCGTTCCATAGAGAATCAGAACCGAACCGGGGGCGGCGGGATTCGATGCAGAATTCACGCTGCCATCCTGATTCGTGATCGCGAAGACACCGGGTGCCGTTGCCGTAACCGGGAGGGTAATCGTATTTGTGGGCCGGTTCTGATAGGTGACTTGCATGCGAGTCGATTCTTTTCCAGCTACTGCATAAGGCACGATCGCGTTGACTTGTCCTGGTGAGACGAGAAGCAAGGGCGCGGGAACGCCGTCGAAGGTGACCTGTGTGCCGCCGAGAGTCGTCGTCACGCGTCCGTTCGGACCGACTTCTAAGCCTTGCGCAGCGGCGGGGCCGAGGTCGAACCCGAAGATGCTGATGATCTCGCCCGGTGCGACGGCACCTGGACGAAAGGTTGCGCCATTGGTGACTCCCTCGGCGACGATGCGAGACGGAGTGATTTTGCGGACCCGGAAGTTGCGCCGGTCGCCGACGTGGAGGTTGCCTGCAGAGTCGAGAGCCAAGCCGCCGGGAAAGTCGAAGCGTACATTGGTGCCGAGGGCACCATCGCCTGAATAGCTACCTTCGGGCCCGCCGACAATGGTTGAGATCTGTTGCGAGGCAGCGGCGACCCTTCTGATGCGGTTTCCAGCGGAGAAAAAGAGATTACCGGCATCGTCGAGCACAACTCCGAACGGAGTTCCGATGCCCGCGTCGGTGGCGGCGCGGCCGTTGCTGGAGATCGTAGCGGAACCGTTGCCAGCGACCGTTGTGATCGTTCCGTTTGAATCAATGCGGCGGATGCGGTTGTTGCCGGTATCGGAGATGTAGATGTTGCCAGCACGGTCGACGGCGACATCGCGGGGTTCCTTGAGGAGAGACGATGAGGCGGGGCCGCCGTCGCCGCAGAACCCAGAGGTCGCGCCACCCGCGATCGTATTGATCGTCAGGGTTCCGGCGGTGATGCGGCGGATGCGGTTGTTGCCGGAGTCGGCGATGTACAAGTTGCCGGCCGAGTCTGTGGCGATGCCTGTTGCGTCGAGCACTCGCGCGCTCGCGGCGGGGCCGTTGTCACCAGTGAACCCGCTGCCAAAGCCACCGGCGATGATCGTGAGGATGCCTGCGGGCGTCACGCGCCGAATTGCTCCGAAGGAGGAGATGAAGAGATTATCGGCAGAATCAAATGCCAGCCCGCGAGGCGCGCCAGCGCCGGCGGTGCCGAAGATTCCATTGCCGGCTAGTGTGGACATCAATCCCGCAGGCGAAATCGTTCAGACGCGATTGTCATTCTGATCGGAAACGAGCACGTTGCCACGCGAGTCGACCGCCACGAAATTGGGGTCGATGAGCGAGGTGGTTGTCGCCGGGATGCCGTCGAGGAAGCAGCCTCCCGGAGTGGACCCTGCGATTGAAGTGATTGTGGATTGCGCTATGCGCCGGATCTGACGATTGCCAGCGACGGCGGCGACACGCCCACCTCGACTATCGAATGCCAAGCTGTTCAAAGCGACTAAAAAGGCGCTGGCGACAGGCCCGTCGGCGAACGATTGGCCAGCGCCCGCAAAGGTTGTAATGATGCCTTGCCGGTTGACTGTTCTAATGCGCACGGAGTCGATGAGATAGAGACCGTTTGCCGAGTCGACTGCGATATCGGCCGGCTGTGTGATCGAGGCACTTGTCGCTGGGCCGTTGTCTCCCGTGAATCGGGCAACGCCATCGCCGACCACGGTCGAGATCACACCGGCTGGAGTAACACGGCGGATGCGATGGTTTTAGGAACTTGTTGAAAAACTCCCAGCGGCACCTGTGACGCGGGAGCATTTTCGAGCATCTATGTTGTATGCGCGGAAACGACCAGAACCAGGCATCGCTGATCAGCTACGTGAGTCTTGAAGACCGGATAGCGCCGGAGCATCCGCTGCGCAAGGTGCGGGCGCTGGTGGAC
>VFZU01000136.1 GCA_016870995.1 Acidobacteriota bacterium | reverse complement strand
CGTCCTGGCCCATCACTGCCTTCCAGTCCGCTTTTGCGCTATTCTGCTTTCGGGTCATCTGCCTTTCCTCTTTCTCCGCCGCTAACGGATTTGTGAAAGGTTTAGCATGACCCATTTCCTTTTTGCAAAACTCTTAATACTTAACCTGGCCAGAAAGCAAGCCACAGTTGGAGCTAAGGAATGCACCTTCAGGATCACTGGGCTTCATCTCCTCGAAGAACCTTGGATTCTGCTGAACCGTGTTGCCTTTGAACGAGCAGGCACAATAGGTTGGCAGGCCAGCTTATTCGGTCTCCAGTCACAACTGGTTGAGTACCAAAAGAGTCAACTCGAAAAGGAACTGGCTTCGGCCAGCCGCTGAAAACATGCCATTACTGAGTTTCTGGAAGAGTGCCAAAGAAGACGTTCTCAAAATGAGTGTCGAACAGATCGTGTCAAGCGCTGGTGACGGCAATCTGCTGGACAACTCATCATGCTGCCAAGAGTTCAGGCAATTCCTGAGCGTCGCTCCCATCGAACGGCTGTTTGACTATTCACGCCATTGCCTGGAAAATTCATTCAACAAGAGCGGTCTTGTGCTTCAGGACATCGTAAATGAGTTTGGGCGGCGACTCGATTTTGAAGCGGAGAATGGCCTCTATCAAGGCAAGCGAAACGCAATTGGCTACGATGGCATCTGGCGGGCGGCAGGAGAGCCTGATCTGATTGTTGAGGTCAAAACCACAGACTACGTGACAGTGCGACTGGAAAAGATTGCGGAGTACAAAGAAAAGCTTCAGGCCGAAGGTCGTGTGGGCAAGGATGCGTCCATCCTTATCGTCGTGGGTCGTGAGGATACTGGGGCGCTTGAAGCGCAAGTGCGAGGGTCACGCTACGCATGGGAAATGCGCCTTATCAGCATTGAACGGCTCATTAAGCTGGTGCAGATCAAGGAAAAATCAGATGATGTTAGCACCCTCAACCAGATTCGTCAATTGCTCCAACCCTTTGAGTACACGAAGATCGACAAGATCATTGATGTGATCTTCACGACCACGGCAAACGTCGAGAGCCAACATGAAATCGAGCAACAAGCACCACTATCCGAAAACGACGGCATGGATGAGCGAGAAGGCGGCAAGCAGGTACGAACCGATCCTGATCTATTGAACGCCAAACGCCAGCAGGCCATCGATGCATTCGCCATCTTTAAGGGAAAGGAATTGGTCAAGCGCAGCAAGACCCTATATTCGAGCCCAGACAAACAGTTCCGAGTCTGCTGTGCAGTTTCAAAACGCTACGAGTCGAAAAAAGACTACCGACCATACTGGTATGCTTACCACCCATCGTGGGACGAGTTCTTAGCCGAGGGCAAGGACTCTTACTTCATACTTTCATGTATGGATCGGGATGAGGCGTTTGCAGTTCCTTATGCTTGGATTGAAGCCAACAAGGTCAACATGAACGTAACGGATCGTGGGGAGCGCTCATATTGGCATGTGCCGGTCACAACAATCGAGCACGGAAAGCTGGCGATCAACAATTCGAAAGTTCAGATCAAGACGCCTCTTGAGCCCTTTAGATTCGGATTCAAAAGTTGAGCAACGCTATGTGCTCAGGCTCCGGCGAGCGAATCAGTTACCTCAGATGTTAAGCATTGCAGATCCGTTGTATTGGCTCGAATCCCACCCTCACCGCCATTCTTATTTCCACTCCAGCATTCTTTTCTCGAATCTCGCCTGCTCACATCAATTCATAGGTTGCATTGCTTCTAATTAGGATCACAAAGCAACCTGCCATCAAGGCCTTGCGGAGTCCGAAGCTTGCATATCCACTAGCTAACCACCCGATTCCGCTGCGCATCCCATCGCAATCGCTTCCCCTGCTTTAAAGACAGATTCGCCATCTGCACCACCAGTGCCGCCTGAAATCCCAGCGCCATCGGTGCCGTCGGCTTCTTGCGCGTTCTCACGCATTCCAGAAAATTTTGGACATGCAGATCTGTTGCCCAACCGAATCCCTTGGCTGAAGTTTTCTCAACCGCTACCGTCTCTTCCTCACCCATCCGGTAAATCCGGCATGTCTCCCGGCCAATATCCATGCGGGCCCGGTCACCATCGAGGTGATTCATCTGGTCATTCCGGCTCTTGTACTTCATCGCCGCATAGTTGATCGTGAACACCCCGAGAAAATCCTCCGGATACTCGGCGCTCACCACCACCGTCTCCGGCGTATCAAACCCCTCGCGGTGCGGCCTTCCCGCCGCTGCCGTCACCGCTGCTGGATATCCGGCACTAATCAACAGGTGAATCCCGTCAAACACATGCGCTCCCTGATCGGCAACAATCCCTCCTGCGTAATCCGCATAGTTGCGCCAGTTGCGAAACACATCCGCATTCATCGGGATCCGCTTCTCAAGCGGCCCCTGCCACTGTTCCCAATCGAGCGGGCCCTCCAGCTTCGCTGCCCCTGGGTTCCCGTTCAGATAATTGTTCAGCCACCAGCTCCGCACCATCCTCACCTTGCCGAGCACGCCACTCCGAACAAGATCCCGCCCCTCCAGATAAAGGTCATAGCTCCGGCGCTGCATTCCCACCTGAACAACTTGCTTGGTCCGCTTCTCGGCCTCGACTAGGGCCACGCCCTCCTCTGGCGTACGGCATAGTGGCTTCTCGACATACACATCCTTGCCTGCAGCCAAAGCATCCAACACCATCCGCGCATGCCAGTGTTCCGGCGTTGCAATCAATACTGCAGAGATCGACTTGTCATCGAGCAGTTGTTTGTAATTTCGGTATGCCCGCGCATTGCTGCCCCCTTTCGATGCGGTCGACAGCGCCCTCTCGAGATTGGGCTCGTACACATCACAGATCGCCCCCACCTGTAAGGCCGGGTCTTTCTGAAACACGGTCATTACAAAGGTGCCTCGCGAGCCAGCGCCAATCACGCCCAGCCGCACTGGCTCTTCAGCGCCCAATAATGCGCCGCTTGCAATCAAGAAACTCCTCCTGGCAAGACGCATCTCAGGTCTCCTTTTACCTTCCACCCGCCGGCAAATGAGTCATGAAGTACCGCGCAACCAGGCTATAGAGGTGCAGCGTCGTACCGCGTCCCTCCGAAATGGAATGCGATCGATTCGGGTACTCCATGAAGTCGAAAGTCTTCCCCAACTCAATCAGCCGATTCACCAGTTTTTCAGTGCCCTGAAAATGCACATTGTCATCTCCCGAACCATGAATCACTAGCAGCTTTCCACGCAAGCCCTCGGCAAAAGTGATCGGAGACCCAATCCTGTAGCCCTCGGCATTTTCCTGCGGCAAGCCCATGTAGCGCTCTTGATAGATCGTGTCATACAGGCGCTGATCAGGCACCGGCGCCATCGACACACCCACTTGAAACAGATCCGGCGAGCGAAACAAGAGGTTGAGCGTATTCGATCCACCGCCGCTGGCTCCATAAACCCCCACGCGCGATAGATCCACATAAGCTCTCATTCGCCCCAGCGCCGCCACAGCCTCTGTTTGCTCTTGCGCAGACAGTACTCCCACCGCGCCATAAATCGACTTCCGCCACGCCCTGCCTTTCGGTGAGGGCGTTCCGCGATTGTCGAAGCTCGCTATCAGATATCCCTCATCGGCCAGTGCGCGATGAAACATCCCCCGCGTCCCCGCCCATGCGTCGGTGACGGTGACTGAAGCGGGTTCCCCATACACAAACACGATCAGTGGATACTTCTTGGCGGGGTCAAAGCTTCGCGGCTTAAGCAGCCAGCCATCCACAGTCGCGCCGGTCTCCAGCTTCAACTGCAGAAATTCAACCGGAGTGGCAGCGGACGAAGCGGCATTCGCCCGCAGCGTCGCATTCTCTTCGAGCACTCGCACCGTCTTGTGGTCAGGCAAGCTCACCAGATCGATCACGGGTGGGCTGTCGAAGCGCGAATAGGTGTGAAAGGCCCATTTGCAATCCGGAGAAATGTCATAAGAATGTGTGCCCGCCTGCCCGGCCGGCGTTAGGCGAACTGCAGGCCCGTTCTGGCCTGTCGCAGAGCGGTAGAGATAACGCTGTGTCGCGTTCATCGGCGAGGCAATGTAGTAGATCCAGCGGCTTTGCGGGTCGACGGCTTCAAGCGAAATCACATCCGCTGCATCCGGGGTAATCAGCGCCGGAGCACCTCCTTCAAGCCCAACCGAATAGGCATGGGTCCAACCATCCCGCTCGCTCAGCCAGAGCAAGTTCTTCCCGTCGTTCAACCAATCAAAGCCATCATTCAACCGACCTCGATGCCGCACATCCACCCAGGCCTCATCCCGATCTTCAAAGACCAGCTTGGCCACTCCCGTCTTGGGATCAGCGACAAATACCTTAGCCGTATTCTGCAATCGATTGAGCTGGCCAATCGCCAGGCCCGTTTTGTTTTCAAGCCAGTCAATCCGATAAATGTAGTTCTCGCGTGAATCCCCAGGAATTTGCATCCACACCGGCGTGCCGCCCGCCGCGGGGATCACGCCAACGCGCACGGCGGAGTTCGTGGTTCCCGTCTTCGGGTAAGGAATGGTCGTGATCTTCGGATAAAGGCTACTGGTGTTATCGATCAACGAAAACTGCTGCACACCCGTAACATCAAACTGCCACATCGCAAGGCTTGCCCCATCTGGCGACCAGCGGAAGCCATCCCTCAATGCGAGCTCTTCTTCATACACCCAATCGGAAGCTCCATTCACCAAGGTCGCGGAACCATCTTTCGTCAACGCCAAGATCGCCCCACTCGATACATCCTCGACGTAGAGATTGTTTGCCCGCACATAAGCGACCCGCGAACCATCGGGTGAGAACTTTGCGAAGCTCAACGATGAACTGGGCGCATCGCCCCCCAGTTTCTTTAGGCTTCCCGCCTTGCGATCCAGCACCCAATAATCGCCGCGTGAATTCGTTCGCCACACCTTGCGAGACTCGGTGTAAATCAACAACCGATTCTCGTCCCCGCTCCAGTGATAGTCGTCGATGGCCAGCGATTTGGTGGCCTGAGCAGGAGTCAATTGCTTGTGTGAAACAAGGACAGACCGCTTGCCGCTTGCCGTCTCGTACTGGACGATGTCCTTGGCCTCGCCTCCCCCAGGCGCACTCTCGACCGTCGTAAACGCCACACCTCCGCGGATCCATCGCGCCGGGCCAAACCGCTTCGATTGAAAGGCAGGCGAATCGTAGATTCGCTTCAGTCGTTGCTGTAACTCCTCAGCCCCGGCCAGACAAACAACCGACGCTGCAAGCGTAATCACGATGGAACGGAAAAACATTGGCACATCATAGCGCGGGCCGAATGAAGCCATCAATATGCGATATTTGATTTCTGGTTTCAAGGAGGTATGGATGCGCATTAGCGGGATTCGGGCTTTCCAGGTGGGTCTGCCCCTCCATGAGGGCAGCTACAAATGGTCTGGTGGCAACTCGGTCGACGTCTTCGACTCGACAGTGGTCGAAATCCGCACCGACTCGGGGATCCTCGGCTACGGAGAAATCTGCCCGCTTGGCCCGGCTTATCTGCCCGCCTACGCCGCCGGCGCACGCACCGGCATCGCGGAACTTGCTCCGCAGCTCATCGGCGTCGATCCCACCCAACTCGGCGTCGTGAATCAGACCATGGACCGCGCCATGCGCGGCCACCCCTACGTGAAGTCCGCGCTCGACATGGCCTGCTGGGACATCCTCGGCAAAGCCTGCGGCCAGCCCGTTGCCACTTTGCTTGGCGGCCGCTTTGGCGAGGATTTCGCCTTGTATCGCGCCATCTCTCAGGACACGCCGGAAGCCATGGCTGGTATGGTCGCCGAATACCGCAGCCAGGGCTACACAAAATTCCAGCTTAAGGTCGGCGGGGATCCCGATACCGACATCGCCCGCATCCACGCCGCTGCTGCTGTATTGAGCACCGGTGAAGTGCTGGTTGCTGACGCCAACACCGGCTGGACGCAACATCAGGCCGTTCGCGTCGCTGGCGCCGTTCGTGACGTCGATGTTTATATCGAGCAACCCTGCATGCACTACGAGGAATGCCTCGCCGTCCGCCACCACACCAACAGGCCCATGGTTCTCGACGAATCGATCGAAGACATGCTGGTTCTCCTGCGCGCCTATCAGGATCGCGCCATGGATGTGATCAACCTGAAGATCTCGAAGGTCGGCGGCATCACCAAGGCCCGGCAGATTCGTGATCTTTGTGTTTCGCTCGGTATCGCCATGACGATCGAAGACACCTGGGGCGGCGACATCGTCACTGCCGCAATCTCTCACCTTGCTCACAGCACCCCAACCGGGCTGCTGTTCTCCTCAACTGACTTCAACAGCTACGTCACGGTGAGCATTGCCGAAGGCGCTCCCCAACGCAATCACGGCAGGCTTGCCGCACCCGTCACGCCAGGTCTCGGCATCACACCTCGCATGGACGTTCTCGGCAAGCCGGTTCTCGAGATCGGCGGCTGATCGATGTGGGCCAAGCCGGCCATCTTCGCTGCTCTCTCCGCCTTCACCCTCGCCTACGCCACGGTGTGGATTCTTTCCTTGCGCACAACTGTGTGGCTGCCTCGCATGAGCCACGTAGTAACAGGATTCGTCACTAACTTTTTCGACACCCTCGGCATCGGCTCTTTCGCCACCACCACCGCCATCTTCAAGTTCCGCCAAATGGTGCCCGATCAATGGATCCCCGGCACGATGAATGCTGGGCACACGCTACCCACGATCTTTCAGGCCTTTATCTACATCTCTGCGATCGAAGTCGATGTCGCCACCCTGCTGCTGCTCATCGGCGGTGCCACCGTCGGCGCCTGGTTCGGTGCGGGCCTGGTGGCCAAACTCGATAAGCGCACCGTTCAATTCGCGATGGGTGGCACGCTGCTGGTGGCCGCCGTCGCGCTACTGATGCGGCAGCTCGATCTCTTCCCCGTCGGCGGTGAGGCGCTGCAGCTCCGCGGCTGGCCACTGGCGGTGGGAGTCATCGGGAACTTCCTCTTCGGAGCCATCAGCACGCTCGGCATTGGCTTTTACGCTCCCTGCATGACCATGGTCAGCCTGCTTGGTATGAACCCGGCCGCAGCCTTTCCCATCATGATGGGCTCCTCGGCCTTTCTCATGCCCGTGGCCAGCACCCGCTTCGTGCGCAGTGGAGCCTACCTCGCGCCCGTTGCTACCGGCCTCGCCATCGGAGGTCTTCTCGGCGTTCCGCTCGCTGCCTTCGTCGTGAAGTCGCTCGACTTGACGGCGCTACGCTGGCTCGTCCTCGTCGTCATCCTTTACGCCGCTCTGCTCATGCTGCGCTCCGCTCGCCAACGCTAATCGACAAACCCGCGCCAGGTATTTCCCTTTTCATCTCTCAGGATGATGCCCGAACCCGAATCGGAAACCCCCGAGATGTAGTTCCCTTCCTCATCGCGAAACCGGAACCTCACCATGGTGTCAAACACTTCCGCGACTCCGCGCCACTCGCGACCCCGCTCATCCCTGAGGCGGATAAAGTCGCCATCGCCAAATCCATGCAAAAACTGGCCGCCATTACCCTGGATCCGGTAATAGCCAGTTTTGGTGGTTCTACCACTGCGCCGGCCTTTGATGATCATGTGTGGTCGATCTATCGGCAGCCCCCATCCAGAACTTTAGTGGCTAATTCGATCTTTGAAGCCAACGTATTGCACTTCTTCTTCTAACCGCAGGTCAAACTCTGCAAGAACCCGCCCCTTCAAATCATCGATGAGCGCACAAACTTCCACTGCGGTCCCGCCTCCGGTGTTGTAAATCAGGTTCGCGTGATAGCTCGCCACTTCAATCCCGCCGCGCTTCATCCCCTTCGATCCCACCTGCTCGAGAAACCACGCCGACGGCACCTTCCCCATCCGCATCACCCCGGGTGGCACCCGGTTCAGCGCCTTCTCCCCCAAATTGGCCACATGCAAATTCTTGAAAATACTCCCCGCGCACTTCATCGTTGGCGGAAACTTCTCATTCCGCGTTGCCAGGATCTCCGCTGAAGTCTGCCGGATTTCGAGTGCATCCCCCGCCGCCAGCCGCATCTTTGCGCTTAACAGCACCCAATTCTTCCGCGCCTTAAATCCGCTCGTCCGGTAAGCAAAACCGCAATCCGCGTTCGCCACCTCCCGAAAACCAACCCCATCGAACACGCGCACACTTTCGACGAAGTCCATGATCGTTTGCCCATAGGCCCCCGCATTCCCATAGAGCGCCCCGCCCAACCAACCGGGAATCCCCGTCATCCGCTCCATCCCGCTCAGCCCCAGTTCGGTATGAAAGTCGACCACATCCTGCCAAACCGCCCCCGCCTCGGCCAGGCTCACTCCATCGTTGCGATCGATCTTCCGGCCCGTGTAGCGCACCACTACTCCGTCATACCCGCCATCGGCCACGATCAGATTCGACCCGCCACCGAGCGTAATGGTCTCAGTGCCATCGAGCGCCCCCATCACCTCCGGCAAGAGCGCCGCATCATGCACATCCACCATCCACCGAGCCGCCCCGCCCAGCCCGAACCGCGTGTGCCGGCTCAAGGGCTCGTTCTCCATCAGCGTAATTTCTTTCGGATTTCGTTGCGCAATCTCGGCCAATGCCAGCATCCTTATCAGTATGGCCCGTACCAAGGCATCCTTCTCTGGCTTTCCCGCCGAAGCGCTCAAATTTCTGCGCGGTATCGAAAAGAACAACAACCGCCCCTGGTTTGAAAAGAACAAGCCCGTCTATGATGCCTCGGTCAAAGGCCCCATGGAAGCCTTCGTCGAAGCCGTCGGCCAGGAAATGCTCGACTACGCCCCCGACTACATCACCGAGCCCAAGAAGTCCATCTTCCGCATCCACCGTGACGTGCGTTTCTCCAAGGACAAGCGCCCCTACAAGACCAACATCGCCGCTGGCTGGCACCGGCAGAACCTCGGCAAGAACGAAACCGCCAGCTTTTACATGCACCTCGACGCAAAGGAACTCTTTGTCGGCGCCGGCATCTACCTCCCGATGCCCGAAACGCTCAAGACTCTCCGCACCTACATCGCCCAGCACCACGAGACATTCCGCGACATCCTGGCTGACAAGCAACTCCGCAAGTGGATGGGCGGCCTCCAGGGCGAGCCCCTGACCCGCATCCCGAAAGGCTACTTGCCCGGCGACCCCGCCGAAGACCTCCTCAAGCACCGCATGTATATCGTGTGGAACTCCCTCCCCACCGATCTCGCGTACACCCCCAACCTCCTGCCGGAAGTCTCGGCCCGCTTCAAAGCCTCCGCCGACTTCGTCGAGTTCCTCAATAAGCCCCTGATCGCAGCGAAGCAGCCCCGCCTCAACAAGTTGCTGTAAAGGCTCTCAAATCAGGGGTGAGGCAATCGCAGAAGATCAATTCATGGCTGCTCGAAGAGCTGCATTGCCGAATGTCGCTTCGCTGAGCACCGACGCCATCATCGCGTAATAGTCGAGGTTTCGGCCGTCCTGCGAACGGGTCGGGATTAGGACATCGATAAGGCGCTTGGCGTCCTGCTCCATCGCCTCGACCTTGCGCATTTCGTCCATGCGCTTGGCTTCGTCCCAGGCCCCGGCGCTCTTCGCCATTTCCTGCCGGCGCTTGGCCAATTCCTGATTCAGTCCGTTCAGGGTTTCGCGGGCGGCGAATCTCACCGCTGGGTCGAGGGTTTCCCCGGCCTTCAACTTTGAAGCGTCCAGACGCGCCACGATTTCCGGATCCAGACTTCGGGCTTCTTCTCTGACGTCCTTGAAGCTTGTTTTCGCTCAGGGTTGCGGGCCTCGAAGTCCCGCAGCCGCTCTTCCATGGCCTTCGCCACTTCAGGCGCTACGTTCTTCAGAATGTTCGGCTTGGTGCGCTCGTACTGCGGCGATACGCTGGGGCGGCGTTCACTCTTGGCCTGTCCGGGCTTCCCGGATGGTTGGCCGCCGGTGCCTATGGGGTCTGCCTCTGCTCCTGCCGCTGCCTTCGCTTCGACGGTGCGTCCGCCGCGGCCGCCGCTGCCGGCTGCGGTCGTGCGTGCCTTGGCCTCTCCCTCGGGTTGGTCGCGCTCAATCCGGATGCTGCCGCGCTGCGTGGCCTTGCGGCGAAGGCTTATTCCTCGCTCGTCCAGCTCGGGTGTCGGAACTGCGGGGGCAGCGCCGCTTCCACCTCGGCGTCTTGCTCCGCCTCCGGGCCCATCGGCTGGTCCGGCCAGTTCAGGGCCAGATAGTTTGCGCGAGTCTGTCGGATTCCTTTGCTCTGCATGTACGCCAGCACCGGGTACTCCTTCGCTTGCCCAGCTCGGTCTTGTGATTCCACCAGCGATTCGTTTTGCATGTTCTCGGGACTCCTGCGCTGAAAGCTCACCACCCGAAAAGGATTTCCACAAGTTGTTGATTTCTTCAGCGGCCTTGGACCGCTTAAATTCGGGGCTGTATAGGCCGCGGATTGCCTCCCAGGTGATCGATTGCATTTCCCTTGGGAGTAGCTTCCGCTTTTGCGCTGCTCGACGGTATGCTTCCGCATACAAACCGTAAGTCCCCGACTCTCCAGTCATGGCAGATTTGGACCCACCGCCAAGGTTTTGTTCTACCTCGGGAGCCTTGCCTCCAAGCGGTCGCATTAGTCCAGCAGCCACCGCATGCGTATCGATAGTGACATGACCATTCTTGCTATTGGGCGTGAGGATGTTGTTGTAGAAATTCCTGACCTTATGCTCGCGCCCAGGCTGCTGACTTATATTTTGAGGTGATGCGTCCTCAAGGATTGAAATCGCTTTGACAATCGGATCGTAGGACGACCAAGCTACTGCCCCGGGCTGGCACAATGACCCACGATTACAAACGCCATGGCACAACCACCCTGTTTGCGGCCCTGAACTCGGCCAGCGGCAAGGTGATCAGCCTCTGTCAGCAGCGTCATCGGCACCAGGGGTGGATCAAGTTCCTCCGGCTCATCGACGACGCCACGCCTCAAGGCAAAGAACTTTGCATCATCGCTGACAACTACTCGGCGCACAAGCATCCCAAGGTTGGCCGGTGGCTCAAAAGACATCCGCGTTTCCACGTTCATTACACGCCTACAAGCTCTTCCTGGCTGAACATGGCGGAACGGTTCTTTCGCGACCTGACAGAAAACCGCCTGCGACGCGGCGTCTTCCATAGTGTTCTGGAGCTCATTGACGCACTCGATGAATATGTCGATCGACACAACGAGAACCCCAAACCGTTCATCTGGACCGCCAAAGCCAACGACAGTTTGGCGAAGGTCATCCGGGCCAAGTCAGCCGCTCATAATCATCATTCTGTGTGAAGCACTACACTGGAAGATCACGGGCCGATCCAAACATGAAGCCGAATGTGATTCACAGTCCTCCAACATTTTTATTTCCTTTCCCTTCAACAAATCGCCCTCTCGCAAACATTAAGCCGCCCCACCCGCATGCCACCCTGTGTCCGTGGAAAACTCAACTCCCAACACGAACCAGGGTGCGCTGCCACCCCGCAAGAAGACCATGTCCGATGCGGCGCTTGCCGCCAATCGCGCCAATGCACAAAGGTCCACTGGACCCCGCACCGAGAAAGGCAAAATCAAGGCCGCTTCCAACTCCCTCAAACACGGCCTCTACTCTTTGAAAAAATTCGATAGCTTCGTCGCCGATCATGACGACGCTCTCGCCGTCACCACCAACTTCATCGAACAATTCAACCCCGTCACCCCCACAGAGGTCGCCCTCGTCCACCAGCTCATCCACATGCAGCTCCGCTTCCTCCAAATGGAATTCCTCTATGGCGAAGCCATGCGCTTCCGCGTCGAGGACATCATCACCAAACCCGTCGCCTTCCTCCCGGCCATTCTGCGCGAGCTCGACCGGCTCCCCACCAAAATCCAGCGCACCATCAAACTCCTCCGTCAGG
>VFZU01000135.1 GCA_016870995.1 Acidobacteriota bacterium | reverse complement strand
AAATGCACGTGCCTCATCGCGCGGTTCCCACCGGAGGGTCGTGAACTTTTCAACGCTGGCAGGGACACCCTTGCAGATGCCCCGCCTTCGCGCACAAACGCCCGCTGTTGCATCGCTGCCAACGTCCGCGCCCTTGCCCTTACCTACGCCCCGCGCGAAGCTCACGCAACGCGTCACAGAGGCGTTGCCCGTCGCGGATCTCACGGAGTGCCTTCAGCACATCGCCGCTAGTGTCAGCCTTGCCGCTGCCACCAGCTAGCCCCACGGTTCCAACGGTTGCAAGTTCATTCGCAGGAAACGTGACCACGCTGACCTCATACAGCTTGATTTCCTTGAGCAGCTTTACCTTGCGGGTTGAATCCCATTCGTCCTTGAGGGTCCTGTAGCCAATCGAAAGGCCCTTTACTACGCCAGCACGAAGCAGCGCCAGAGCCTCGCGGCCTTGCGTCACGGTGTCAAGGATGCGGCCCTTAATGCCTAAGCCAGCAGACGTTTCGAAAACTTGACCGCTGCCAATCGGTTTAGTCGCATCATGCTGCCAAAGGATCGGCACATTCGAGCCGCGCTCTTTGATTGACTTCGAAAACGCTCCCGGCTCGACAATATCGCCATAGCTATCGACATTGCCGTATACGCTGGCAATACCTTCAAATCCGCCGCCGTCGCCGTGGGCTAGCTTGACCTCAAGCAGTAGGTGTTTCATTTCGTTCATTGCTTCACCCCCTTCGTTTCAACAACCTTTTCGATCACGGCCAGCGCTTTGGTGAGTCGCTCCCGGTCGCTTTCTGAGAGTCCTTGTGTGCCTACCCTCAACACAACATCCGCCAGTCCTCGAAACTCATCACGCACTTTCGGAGGAAGACTCTCATCTCGCGCGACTTCTACAAGCCGCCGCGCCACATTCCCCGCAATTCGCGGGTCGATAGCTTTGTTTTGAATTGATTCCTGCATTACGCCACCTCCCGCAATCGGCCAGCGATGTCGCTTCCGTCGCCGTACCGATCCGTTCGCAGACTTTGAAGGCACTCGTAGCGGACCGCATAAACGGAGTCCGCATCCAGCCCCGCCAACTCCATAGCTCGCTCCAACTCGTCGCCTTGCTTGCAAAGCTCGGTGGCCGATTCGAGGAGGTCTAGAGTTTTTCGCTGAAGCTCGCTTGTAATGTCTGTCAACTTCGCAGCCACCGCCCGCGATAGCTGCTTCTTCACCTTCTCGATTTCATGGCTTGCCGCCTGCGCCAGCCTGGGCAGTTCATCCCGCCGCCGCGCCAAAGCCGCGACATCATTACGCCGATTGCTCGATGGCACTTGAAGAGTAACGCCGCCAATAACGCGAGACTCGACCTGATCGGGTTCGGCCTGGAGCCGCTCGATGGCCGCTCCGATGCGCGTCCGCTCTGCGTTGAGTTCATCGGCCTTGTTGATGGCGTCGGCCATTGCTTGTTTTTCTAGCGGGCAAGCTTTGAGAGCCGCCGCAATTTGTTTTTCATAAGTCATCTTGTTCAGTCCTTCTCCGTCGTCGCGACGGTGTGTTTTAAGTTCGGCACTTGGTGCCGCTGTTCAAAGTCTTTTGGCCCTTGGTACGAATTCGTTGTGCGATTCAAGCGGCCACCTCCCCGGCTAAAGACACCAGCGGCAAGTCACCCATGCCCAACGTCAAGATAGCCGCCCGGATCTCGGGAGTAATCCGCCCCTCGGGGATGCCTAAGACTGGCCCCGGCAGGATCCGCGCGCCGCGATTGTTCAGCAGTTCCATTGCGCGGTCGATAGCGTCAAGCTCGGCCTCAGTCGGTGCAGGGACCGTTTTTGACCCCTCAAGGGTAGGTTTTGTCAGTTTCGTCAGTTCGGTTTTGGGAGATTCTCCCAATATCAAGGGTCTCCATTCGAGCCAGTAGCGAATATTAGCCCTGCTCATGGGTTACCTCCGGGTGGATTTCATACCGTTGCGAAGGACGGCCACCATTTGTACCTGACTCAAGCGCAAGTTCTCTAATCCAGCCATAATCTACAAGCAACTCACAGGCCGTTCGGACTCTTTCAGGTGTGTCTAACCCTGTCCATCCCTTGCGTAGGACTTCTCTTGCGGTGAATATCCCGTTGACGGCGATTCGCTTTGATTTGATTTTGTTGAGAAGTTCAGAGGCGTTTCGATGGTGCGGATTTGAGACGCAGCTGTAGACACGAACCGCATGTGTCTCAAGGTAGTCACAAAAACTAGCCGCTCTTGCCGCGTTTGCCAGCCCGATGTTTTGCATTTGCCCCGAATCGGAACTGCCAAAACCGACAAAACCCCCTCCCGCGCGGTCTGCAAGCTCAAAAATGAGAGCCAGCGCGGGCATCAGCTTCCGGTATTTCGACAGATGCGCTACTAGTGCGGGGTGCATTTGCTCGTTACGGAGTCGCAACTCTAGCCGGGTTAGCCACTCGACAAAGAGTTGCTGTGCTGCGTCATCGAACGTGAAACGGACCTGCTTTTCGGGGTCCATAGATGCCAATGCCCGGTAGATCCGCGCGGCCCGTTCCTCCGCGACTGCGTTAGGCTTGCGGTCGATGTACTTCCAGTCCCCGCCCAGATCCGGCCAAACCATTAGCTGAAAACGCTGAATCAAGCCATCGTTGGACGGACCATCGGCCAGTGCATCGTTAAGGTAGGACCGTAACCGCCCCGGTTGGATGCCGCCCAGCATGGAAACGCAGCAAGCGTCAACGTTGATGCTGCCGCGCCCAATGCGATCCATCGTGAATGGGCTATTGCCGCCCCATGCCGTCAAGTAGAACGTTCGCTCTCCCTCCCTGCCCTCGCGGTCTAGCTGCGCCCACCAGCCCGGCAACTCATCGCGGATAACCAAGATGCCGCGGGGATTCTCTGCCATAGTCTTGTGCAACGCTTCAAACGTGGCATCGTGCATAATTAGCCGCTTGCACTTGGGTTCGTTATTGGTAATTTCTGGCCGTGTTGGTTTGGGTTTGCCTGATTTGCAAGCGGCCTTGTACTGATCACGGTAAGCCGCCATTTCGAGTTCCGCCTGCTCGACCGCGAAGGCGTGTCCCCTCATTGCGTCCTCATGCTCCCTGCGCCATTCACCCTGCAAAATGTTCAGCGGTTTGGTGACGGCGTCGATACATGGCGACTTCATTGACCCCGGCGGCGCAACGATAGCGGCGAATAAATTTGCCGCTTCTGTCCATCCGCTGTCCGCGCGCTTAGGTTGGATAACTGCACGTCGACCAACTGCTCCGGCTAGACATGCAATCGCCGCGATTGCCGGGAAGTCTAGAGGTAACTGCATGCGCTCGGCAACATCCTCAACTTGTGGCCGTAGAGAGTCGGGCAATAGCTCGCGGTCGAATTTAGCCACTTCTGGCAGGCCATCGCCTAGCGGTTCAGGCGTCGGCCATTCGGATTCCTCCGCGATGGATTCGGCCTCGCTGATAATCGGCAAGCCCTCCCCGTCCCATGCTTCGGTGTCCGCCACCAATTGGAGCAGCTGCTCCCGCGTGCCGCCCATCGCAACCCAGTCCGTGACGTCACCTTTATCCGGTAAGCCGGGAAGCTCGACGACTCGCAGCGATGCCGCAACGGGTTGAAGTATCGCCGCCACCGCCGCCGCGTGCTTGCGGCCAGCCTTGTCATTGTCTGAGAGGATCACGGCATCGCGGCCTGCGATGGTGTTGGAATACTCAGCAAATTGCTTGCCCTCCGACGCGCCGCCACTGTTGCAGGTCGCGACAAGGCCCAGTCTCTCAAGAGTGTGAACATCCTTCTCGCCTTCGGGGATGAAAACCAGTTGGCCCAGTTGAGCAGCCAGGAGTTGGGGCAAGTGGTATGGAACGCGGCGGACGCCATCGACCTTGTTAACCCACCCCCCGCTTCCATCTGGTCGCCGTTGCGTAAAGCTCTTGTCCCTGCCCTCATCAAAGCCCGGTTGCCATCGCTGTACTTGGTACAGCAGTTCGCCCGTTTCATCGACATAGTCGTAGCGGGCAACTACTTGGGACTTGCCTTTCGCGGGTGGTGGAGTTGTCCCCCGCTGCGAGTGGGGACGGTATTCATCGGCCCACTCCAGCGCCTCCCGGATAGTCCAGCCGTTTGCGCGTTGAGCAAGCCAGACAATGTCGCCGCCCAAGCCTGCAACTTTGTCGTGGCATACGCCTTTGTCGGCGTTGATTGTGAGACTCCAGCCGTCCGGCTTGCCAGTAAAAAAGCGTTGCGCCCGCCCCTGTGAGCAACTGCCGTCATCCCAACGGATTTCGCCGCCGCCTAGCGCGTGGAACGCTTGCACGAAGCTTGCCCCGGTAATGGGTTCGTGCGTCGTCGCGACGCTCGCTGCTGCCATCGCTATTCAGCCTCCCGACGCCATCCGCCCGGCAATGCGGAACCGCCATTGTCGATCCACTGCTGCAGCCTGTCTGCGTTAACGAGCATTCGGCGACCGATGCGAACGGCGACGCCAGCGGGTATTACATTTTCTCGAATAGCCCGGTAGAGGGCTTGTTCGGAAGGGAAAGCCACGGGAAAATCGCGGCAAGTTTGCGAAATAGTTTTCAGCATAAAGCTCCTTTGTTAGTTGATTGGTGTGCCATCCGGTCGGCGCAGGCTCCAAGTCTTATGTCCGCTACTCGAAACGGCACCACGGAAGCTCAGCTTCCGTGAGTATCCGACCGTCGCCGCCGCGCTGGTAGTGGAATCGTGGATCAGCAACAAGCGCTTCGGCCTCGGACTGCTTGACGCTCCAGACTCGGCCATCAGGAAGTCTGATTCCAATTCTGTTTTTTTGCTTAGACACAATTAGCCTTTCGGCCACCTCCATTCGGTGGCTGCTTACCCCGGAAGGTCCGGAAGCATGAGAGCAATACTGCTCTCGAAGTTATATTTGCAGAATTTCTGCATATTCACCTTAAGTGACTTCTACTTGCGGTCCTGTTTTGATTCAAAAAATCAATTTATGTCCCTATACTTTCAGTTTCGCATCTCTGAGTTTGATACTGTTTATATATGAACAACTTGCATGTATCCATGAATTCGACATCGAAGGCGGAAGCAACGGCCCGGCTAATCATCAAGGGCAAGTTCGGCAAAGTAGACATGCTTGTTTTTGAGGATGCATTCGGCGAGTTTCGCCGAATGATTGAGGACCTCGGCAAGGTTTCACTTGATCCTAAATTTGTCGAGCGCCACAAAGAATTCGTGATCGACGCATACAGGCGACACCTCGACGAAGAGGAAGCACGCCCAGGCCCCCGCCAGCGTGGCAACAGGGAAAAGAGTGCACCCACTCGCCTGAGTGCACTGCGTGCGCTGTACGGGGCTAGTGCGGCTCGTATGCCCAAGGTAATCTCGTTCCGGCAACGTCATCTAGGGGGCGTTCTCCTGTCAAGGGATGCAGTAGCGGATTGGTTGAAGTCACAAGAAGCCCCCGGCCCAGAACTGATCGAGATCGAAGTCGGGCTAAACGTTAAACAGTCGATTCTGGGCGATAACAGGGCAGGCGTGAAGCTTCCGGCTGATTCCTATCCGGTTGTTCGCCGCCGTCGCAACCAGCTTGTCTGGATGAAGAAGCGATACGCCCTTGGATCGCATGTGCTGCGTGAGCTTGACCAAATTGCCAAGGACATTTCGAGTACCTTTTCATGGGAGATAGAGTCCGCTGTTGGTTTTCTGTTGTGTGGTCTCATACCGCCCCCTATGCTCTTGTCTGCGTCATCAAGGCCAGTAATTCAGTCTGTGCCGAGTCCATTCCCCCGGCTGCTGGTTCAAAGTGAATCACGCAACCGCCACGATGAGGGCGTCGATGAGTTCTTTATCTCCACCACGTTTATAGACTTCAGAGTCCATCTATCGATAACGCCTGAGCAGCTGAAGAAAGAATTTCATGCGCTACGCGCCCTTTACCTTGAATTGCATACAGGCCGGACAACTGCAAAGCAAAAAGGCATTGGAGAGAAGCATTTGGGGTTAGCCCGTCATGCCGCCAGCAATGGACTCGGGAATGAGAGTATGGCTGCGTGGAACAAGAGCAACAAGGACCGCCCGGAATGGTGCTACAAGTCGGCCTCGTCCTTCAATCGGGACATCCGCAGCGCTACACTATCCCTCATGCAGGTCGCTGAAGATACCGAAGAAGCCATAGAGCTAGTCCTGAGAAAGAAAACCCGCCCAGTTGCCTAGGCGGGTGTGTGTGTCTAGTGTGTGGATTGTGTGTGTCCTCACCGAAACTCACTCATTGCGCGGAGTGTGCTTGAGTCGCCTTGAATGGCTATTGGCTTGAGTTTATTAGCGAAATCGGGAAACTCAGAAATACTCCAAGTAACTGAAAATAAACGGGATAGGTTTCGCGAACCAAAGTATTGCAAATACTCCTGCAACGAAGGCACGCATGACTGAGAACGGTAAAAGAGTGAGTCTCATACAAAAAAAATTAAATTCGATCTCTTTTTTGTCAACGAAAAAGCGATAAATATAAAGCTACAATTTGAATACTTTCATGCGATTAGCTTGACACCACGCTGGAAACTCACAACCTTGTCAAAACGAATGAACCTGCGACAGCCGCTGCCGATAAACAGATATGGGAAATCTGATAAACTCAAGCCCGTGCGATCAACGATTCTCCGTCTCTCCTTAGCCTTGGGCTGCGTTGCCCTCCTCGGCACCGCCTACATGCGCATGACTGTCCAGAACCAACTCTCCGACTCGGCCAACTCCTTCCTCGCTTCCTTGAACGACGAGCAGCGCGCCAAGGCTGTCTTCAAGTTCGAAGACGAAGAGCGCTTCTTCTTCCACTTCATCCCGGCCGAAGACGTCGCCAAGCGCTATGGCCGCCCCCGCAAAGGTGTCGGCTTCATGGACCTCACTGCACCTCAGCGCCACCTGGCCCACGCCATGATCACCGCCGGCCTCTCCCAACAGGGTGCCATCAAGGCCTCCACCATCATGAGCCTCGACGATGTGCTCCGCATTCAGGAGAAAGACACCACCGGCCGTCGCAACTCAGACAAGTACTTCCTCTCCGTCTTTGGCACGCCCTCTGAAAAAGGCACCTGGGGCTTCCGCTTTGAAGGCCACCACATCAGCCTCCACTTCTCCTTCGTCGATGGCAAGGCCGCCGTCAGCCCCACCTTCTTCGGCTCCAACCCAGCTGAAGTCAAAGAAGGTCCCCGCAAGGGTCTCCGCGCTCTTCCCCGCGAAGAAGACCTCGGCCGTGAGCTCGTCATGAGCCTCACCGCAGATCAATTCAAGACCGCCCTTGTCAACGAGAAAGCTCCCGACGACATCCTCACCTCCGCCGATCGCGTTGCCGCCCTCAAGGGTCAACCCAACGGACTCGCCGCTTCCAAGCTCAATGCCAAACAGAAAGAAATGCTGAAGGCACTGGTCGAAGAATATGCCAACAACTTCCCCGAAGAACTCTCGGCCGCCCGCAAAGCCCAATTCGCCAAGCTCGCGAGTCAAGCCTATTTCGCCTGGGCTGGCGTGAAGGAAAAAGGTGGCCCTCACTACTATCGCGTCGCCACCCCCGACTTCCTCATCGAATACGACTGCACGCAGAACGGTGCCAATCACATCCACGCCATGTGGCGCGACCTTAAGAACGATTGGGGTCAGGATCTGCTAAAAGCTCACGTTCAAAACGCTCACTAATTTCACCTACAGCCACATAAGCCCCCGCGTTCAGCACGAACCCGGGGGCTTCTTCATACCGGTTCGCCATCTCAACCACACTCGGGTTGAATTCGCACATCGGCGAATTCACCAGGCCCGCCGACACCTCCACCGCCGCCCGCAATTGCGGCCCCAGTGCAATCGAAACGTGGGGCACAATCGCCACTCCCCATTGCTTCGCCATCGCCGCCAATTGCAGTGTCTCGCTCACGCCGCTCCGCCCCAGGTCCGGCTGCCAATACGTGAGAATCTCCTTCTCGAAAAACGGCTGCGCTTCCCACCGCGTGCGATAGCTCTCGCCCAGAGCCAACCTCACTCCGGTCTCATGCACGAGCTCCACATGCCCTGCTACATCTTCAGGCAACAGCGGACACTCCAGCCACAACACACGCCGCTCCGCCAGCTCTCCCGCACACTCCACCGCCCGACCCTCGGGCAAGTGCCACAACGCATCCACCGCCACCTGGATGCCATCAAACTCATCCTGCATCCGGTCAATCTGTTCGAGCAGCAGATCAAAATCACTCTCAAAATACAGCTTGAAAGTATCGAACCCTTCTTCAAACCACTCACCCACAAACGCGAGCTTCTCGCCCACCGTTCGTCCAGGCGTCCCGCTCACATAAGCCTTCACATTCGGCTTCGGCACCCCACCAATCAACTCGCGCAAGGGCCGTCCATGGACCTGCGCCGCAATCTCCCATAAAGCCAGATCGACACCCGCAATTGCATCCAACATAAATCCGCCGCACTGCCCGCGCACCCGCATCGTCGAGTACATCCGGTCCCACAATCGCCCGATCCCCGCCACGTCGGGCACCAGCTCCTCACCCTCCACGGCCACACTCAACAGGCTGCGCACAATCTCAGCCGGCACGCCTGGCGCTAGCGGAGCCTGCGCCTCGCCATAGCCAACCGTCCCGTCGTCCATCGTTACCTTCACGAGGCAAGTCTCGAATCGAGTGCTGTAGAGCGCCGGATAATGCTCGCTCCACCGGTAATACCCCGCCCCGCCAACCAACCGATGCGGACTCCCCGCCCCGCCCTGTGCCTTGGCCGCATCGCGCTCGAGCCGCACCGCTCTCGCCTCAACCTTTTTGATCCGCATGGAACTAGAATTATTTCAGATTTCTGATACCCTGTCCATATGGCTTTGGCCCCTCTGCGCAAGAAGCGCGCCACCGATGAAGTTTACGATTCGCTCCGTGCGGCAATCCTCACCCGCCACTTCATACCAGGTGAGCGCCTCCTCGCCGACGACCTCTGCCAGCAACTCGGCGTTAGCCTCACACCGATTCGTCACGCACTCCAGCAACTTGCCGTCGAAGGCCTGGTCGAGATCCACCCCCGCTCCGGCACCTACGTCGCTTCGATCTCTGAAGAAGACTTGCTCGAAACTTTCGAGATCCGCCTCGCCCTGGAGCTACTCGCAGGCAAGCGCGCCACCGCCAAATGGAACTCAACAGCCGCCGCCAATTTCGACCGGCTCCTCAAAGCTCTCGCCAAGCCAGTCCGCAACCCCGGCGCCATGCGGCAGCATGAAGAACTAAACCTCGAGTTTCACTTCGCTCTCTTCGACCTCGCCGGATCAAAGAAACTTCGCGACCTGTATGAAAGCCTCAACAGCCACATCCAGATCGCCCGCATTCACGCCTCTGAGGGGCCGACCTTACCAGGCCTTGCCCCCCGCCTCGATCAGGAGCAAGAGGAACACGAAGCCATCGTCGCCGCTCTCGCCAAGCAATCCTTGCCTCAACTCGAACAGGCCCTCAAGCAACACATCCTCCGCGCCCAGGACAGCCTCCTCGCCACCCTCCGCACTCGCAACGGCAACTAGCGGCGCCGCATCAGTATCGCAAGCGCCAGCGCACTCCCCGCGAGAAGATACGTTGAGGGCTCCGGCACTTCCGCATTCGCATTCGGGTCGACGACGCGGTTGTTCACCACATTCATACCCTCTACTTCAACTGTGTATCCATCAGGCAGATTGAACACCTGCTGGGTAGGGTCGAATTTGAACGTCTTCAAAAAACTCGCAATTCCATTTCCAAATGAACCCGCACCTGAAGTTACTTTCGCCCGAGCGAGAAATTGGATTGAATTTTGTTGACCCGGAAAGACTTGAAAAACCGGAGTCCGGGTAAAGCTTGGCGTCAGGCTGTCTGACCTCAAACAGGTTGAGGCGGCTGGCGCGAGATCACCCGACACCTCGGTAATCAATCCCGGATTCCGCGAAAAATCAAAGCTCTCTTCAGCTTTTCCGAAGTATCTGTAAACAGGGCCATCCGACCCGTTGGCAAGCCTCGTTCCGATGTTCACCTCGTTGTAGATCTCCCGAAAACTAACCTGCCCCGCACTGGTACCGCCGCCAAGAAATCCGGACAGTTCAAAATTGATGGATATTGAGATCGGACCGACTCCAGGGCCAAGCACGGTAAACGTCGTGTCGATTATGCCAGTAGCTTGTCCGATTTGTCCAAATGGGCCAGAAAGCATCTCTACTCCAACCCCGATTCCCTTCGGCGCCGCAGCCGCGGCGGAACCACCTTGTCCGATTAGAATTCCGCCAATCGTTGCGCACGTTACAAAACCAGTATCCAAAGAAACAGAATTATTCATCGCAGTCTTTGTCGCCGCTCCCTGGCAAGGAAAATCCGTCTGCACAGTAAAGGTCGCTGCCGTCATCGGCAACCCCCAAAGGGTCGCAATTCCGATCATCTTTAAGCACCATGAGCCACTATTCTTTTGCATTGCACTTCCTTTCGCGTTTCCTGCGACTGATGTAGTGCTCATCATTACCGACAAACATTCCAGCCGCTGTGACATCTTTTGCATTTCCGTGAAGCAAGTCATAGCCCGCTGCGTGAAAAATTGGGAAAAACTGTGAAACCACTGAAAAGAAAAGGACAAGAGGCCAAAATTCTGATATCTTCGGTCATCTTGAGACGCTTGCAATGACGCCGGAAAGCTCCGTTATCAAAGATTTTCAAAAGAGATACGTACGCGTCGGCCAAGCCCGCTGGGACCGTACCGCGAGTGAACTCACCATCAGTGGCAATACCGCAAAGCAACTTTCGCGCTCGGCCGCCGCTTTGGATCTGTTAATCGACGCCAAGGGCGGCGTCGTCACCCGCGAGGAATTTGAGAGCCTCATCTGGGGTGGCGCGCAGATGGACTACTCCGTAGTTTCTCAATGCATCAAAACTCTCCGCCGCGCCCTCGAACCCGCCCCAGGCGGCTCTGGCTATGTCGAAACGGTATCTCGTGTTGGATACCGTCTGGCGGTGGAAGTCGAAGAAGAATCGGACCCAACTCCCGCCCCCACCGCCTCCAGTTGCGGAATTGCTCAATAGGAAACGACCACGCTGGGCGACCATTTTTGCCGCCGCGATCCTGCTGACGCTCTTCGCCGGCGTCGGCTTCTTCTGGTTCCGCGCTCATGAGCGGCGCACGCAGGCCGATTTGCTCGCCGAGCGGGGCTTCAGCATTTTGCGTCGCGGCACCCCCGGCTTCGGTAGCCAGGCAGCTGCCCAGTTTCGCGAAGCCCTCACTTTGGTACCCAATCATCCAGCTGCCACCGCCGGCACGGCAGAATCCGCGGCCCGGCTGTCCAACGGTTCCTTCGATCACGCCCTCGAGCTTGCCCGCCGCGCAGTGGCGGCAGACCCCTCCTGCTCAGAATGCCAATCGGTCTTGGGCTACATCCTAGGCGTCCGCATGTGGCGTTGGCAAGAGGCCGGCAACCATTTGAAGCGCGCGGTGGAACTCAATCCAAGCCGCGCCACACACCGTATTTACCTCACAGAGTGGCTCATGGTCCAGGGCCGCCTTGGGGAAGCGTCCGCCAATGCCGAGCTCGCTACCCGTCTCGACCCATCAAACTCTCGTAGTTGGACAATTCTGGCTGCAGTGCGCTACTTTCAGCGCCGTAATGCAGACTCCATTCGTGAGGCGGAACATTCAAGTTCCCTCGACCCACAGCACCCCAGCGCGCTGCTTTGGAGTTATCACAGCGCAATGCGGCTGGCTGATGACGAAAACGCCGCGCTGACCCTGCGCGGGCGTACAGCGAATACGCCGCGAAGTTTTACCCCATCTTGAAAAAATCCGGTCGCAAGGGCCTGGCCCACCATTGGATCGAAGAGGTCACAACCGGCAAAGCCCTCGGCGTACATCGCTACAATCGGGCCCTCTGGTTTGCCTGGTGTGGCGAATACGAGGAAGCTCTAGCCCGGATTTCTCACCAGCTCTCCGCACTCCCCACTTTGGCCCGGAACAGCGAAGGTGTGGCGAAGCTCCGGACTTCTGAAAAAACGTAAAAATCGACTTTTGTTTGTTTCCGCACACTT
>VFZU01000134.1 GCA_016870995.1 Acidobacteriota bacterium | reverse complement strand
CAAATCTGCCACCGCGCCCAGAGTCGCCGCTTCCCCCAAGCCAGCCCCCAAACCCGCCGCCGCCGCGCCGCTCGCCACCGACGATGAAAAGACCGTCTACGCCCTCGGCCTCTCGATCTTCCGCTCCCTCTCCCAGTTCGAACTCACCCCCGCCGAAGTCGCCATCATCCAGCGCGCCATCGGCGATGCCGCCAACAAGCAGCCCGCCCTCGAACTCAACGAATGGGGCCCCAAGTTCCAGGCCTTCCAACAGGCCCGCGCCGGCCGCGCCGCCGAAAAGACCAAGGCCGAATCCGCCGCCTACATCGCCAAGGCCGCCACCGAACTCGGCGCTCTCAAAACCGACTCCGGCCTCATCTACAAGGAACTCCAGGCCGGCACCGGAGCCTCCCCCAAAGCCAGCGACACCGTCAAGGTTCACTACCGCGGCACCCTCATCGACGGCACCGAGTTCGATTCCTCCTACAAGCGCAACGAACCCGCCCAATTCCCCCTCGGCCAGGTCATCCCCTGCTGGACCGAAGGCGTCCAGAAGATGAAGGTCGGCGGTAAAGCCCGCCTCGTCTGCCCCTCGAACCTCGCCTACGGCGATAGCGGCCGTCCCTCCATCCCCGGCGGCGCCGCCCTCCTGTTCGACATCGAACTGCTCGAAATCACCCCCGGCAACTAGAATCCTTAAAGAATGGGAGAGTTATTCCGATAACTCTCCCGTATAGGATTCTGACCCAATGCCAACTCCCCAAGCCCAACGCGATCTCGAGAACGACTACCTCCAACTCGCCTATCGTGTCGAAGACTTGCTCCACCGCAAGGCGGCTGCCCACAGAATCGAGTCCGAACTCCAACAAACCCACCTCCGCATGATGGAGCTCGCCCGCGCCATCAAGGCCTCTCCGGAACCCCGCGATCTCGAACGGGAATACCTCGCCGCCGCCTGCAAAGCCCAGGACCTCCTCCAGCAAAAGTCCCGCGCCTTCCACATGAGCTTCGAATTCGAACAGATGCAGCAGCAAATGGAGGCCCTCGGTTCGAAGCTCGGTTGGTCCCCCGCCGCCGTAAGCGAGGATGAGGATGACGAGCCCTACCTGACCGACCGCATCTCCCGCCTCCAATCCGAAATCCAGGAACTCCGCGCCGCCCTCAGCTAAAGCGGTTCCTCATGAGCCAGGTTCGTCGCGATCTCGAGCAGCACTATCTGGCCCTGACCCACCAGATCGCCTGCCTCCTCGAACAGCGCACCCTCGACCAAGCCGCCCTCGATCAACTGGTCCAGATCCGCCAAACCCTACCCCCAGGCCCACAAGCCGACCGCCTCGACGAAATTCTGTCCCAGCCCCAATCCACCATCCACCTCGGCATCCAAACCTCCGACTTCCGCGACCAATTCCGCCTCCTCAAAGAACAACTTTCCGAAGTCGGCCGCCAACTCGGCTACTGGTAAGTCGAAATAGTCAAAAAAAAGATTCAAATTCCCCAAAAGCAGCCCGATAAGTAGAGCGATGAAAAGGGACCAATCTATGTGGTATGCCTACGTAGTATCCCGCCCGAAATCGAGTGATCCCCAACCCTGGCCGCATGGCCTAACCCCCGCACTGTCCGTCGTCACCGTGCCGATTACCTCATCCATCTCCATCCTCGCCAGCCCAGTTCCCGCTGAACTCTTCCTGCCCAGTGAAGATCAAGCCTGGATCACCGACGCCGCCATGGCGCATCACCAAGTGGTCCTGGCAGGCCATCTCCGCGGCGACGTCCTACCTCTTCAGTTCGGCACCGTCTTCCGAAATCAGGAAGAGCTCCAGGTCCACTTCTCGCAACTCGCCCCTGCCCTCGAAGCCCGCCTCGACGCCATCGCAGACTGCGACGAAGTCGAGCTAACTCTAGTCGGCGAGAATCCATCGGAAGCCTGGCAAGAGCTCGAATCGAAGCTCTCCCCCGACATCCGCTCAAGCGTAGTCCACTCCCCCTCCTCCCGCGCCTATCTCATCCAAAGGACCGGCAAGACCCTCGCTGATTTCGCCAACGAGCGCTTCGAGATCGCAGGCGTTTGGCCACCTTACAGCTTCGCCGGCGGCGACTTAGCGGTATGAGCCAAACGACCCGGCAACAACGCCTTGAACAGCTCCTGGAACTAGCCAAGCAAGCCGAAGAGTGCAAACTCCAGGTCAAGCAGCTGCTGAACGAGCACGACCCCGTAGCCACCCCGTCGCTGGAAGACCGCCTGACCGCACTCGAAACCTCCTTCGCCCAACATCCAGAACCCGCAATCAGCGGGGTGATAGAAGACCGCCTCACCGGACTGGAGGCCTCCTTTGTCCAACTCACCCAGCAAAACAAGCTGATGCAAAAGGCAATCGAGGACTTGACCGCACGCCCCGC
Source organism: Acidobacteriota bacterium (assembly GCA_016870995.1). Classification (GTDB taxonomy): domain Bacteria; phylum Acidobacteriota; class Terriglobia; order Bryobacterales; family Bryobacteraceae; genus Bryobacter. The sequence goes on along the minus strand of VFZU01000134.1, from coordinate 9,828 downwards.
CTTGGAAGACCGCCTGACCGCACTTGAGACCTCCTTCGCCCAACTCACCCACCAAACCAAGCCGCTGCAGAAGGCCATCGAGGACCTGACCGCCCGCTTGGACGATCGAGTCGCCGACCAGCTCAAGAGCTTCGACCAGATGTTCGCCTCCCTCGGTCGCGATTCCCACAAGCTAGCCACAGATCAGACCATCATGCAGGACCGTCTGACGCGGCTCGAATCCGGAATGGTGCGAGCCATAGGGATCCTGCAATCCTCAGAGGGCGGCATAGCCGATTTCTCAAACCTCCGGGATCGCTACCTCGAACTCGAATCCGGCTTCCAGCGAGTTCTCAAGGCGGTCGAATCCCTGCAGCGCACACCCGAGCCAACCGACACCACTGCAGAGCGCGAAGCAACCGCGAGCGTCCTCGCCAGCCTCACCAAACTCGTCCAAGGGATGCGAGCCGCACAAAACGAGCGTCAAGCTTCGATGAGAGAATCCGTCTCAGGACTCTCTTAATTTGCTCGATTCCCAGGGAATACTCCGCCTCGTCAAAGACCTGTCGAATCCTGCTGCCATCCATCAGTTCTTCCGTCTTTCCGATTGGAGTATTGAAGTCGACCAGATCCACGACAAGTCGATCGACGAATTGGCGGACCTAGTTTCGACAACCCTCCTCGATGGCCCACAACAGTGGCAAGCCTTGACCCTATCGAGCAGCGGGTCGACAGGAGAACCGAAACCAATCAGGCACAGTCGAGAGTCGCTCGAGAGCGAGTGCGCGAGCTGGAGAGCCCTCCTGCCTGACGCGAAGCGAGTTCTTTCACTGGTCCCCAGCCATCACCTATACGGACTGGTGTGGTCCGTCCTCTGGCCTTGCTCTGCTGGGATCCCTGCCGAAGATGCGCGCGATTGGGAACCGAGTCGCTGGAGAGAAGGAGATGTAATTGTAGCCGTCCCCCTCCAGTGGGAGAAGCTACTTCAGCGAGTCCCCCGTGGAGTGACCGCAATCTCAAGCGCTGGCGTCTTACCTGAAAAGCTATGGGACGGATTGAAGGCACTCGGCATGGAGCGGATCATCGAGGTTTACGGCTCGACAGAAACTGGCGGGGTAGCAATCCGCGAAGCGTTTCAAGATCCCTATCGCTTCGCAGCTCACTGGACGCATCGAGTCGAAGATCTACCCGACGAGATCGAACCCTGCGAGGGTGGCGGCTTCCGGATTCTCCGTCGCAAGGATGGGGGCGTCAAGGTCGCTGGTTCTCTTGTATATCCGAGCCTCGTTCAGCAGGCGCTGCTTGAGCTTCCAGCGGTTGAAAACGCCAAGGTGCGATACATCGACACAGAAAATCGAGCGCGGCTGGAAGCACTGGTGATCACACAGGTACCGGAAACGGAATACGCGCAACTGGAACTTCAAATCAAGCGCGATTTGGGCGAGAAACTTCAGGACGCTGCGATTCCGAGGCTGTTCAGCTTTCGCCGTCAACTGCCAACGAATCAGCTTGGCAAGGTAGTGCTCTGGTGATCCTTCTTGCCTAGTCTGAGTTGGCTGCCGATGAGGAGGAGGATGCCGAGAGCGGAAGCGGCTAGGCCGCTCTGGAAGCCGGGTGCAGAATAGGTCCAGGTGACCCGATGGCTGCCAGCGGGAACCACGACTCCGCGGAGGGCGTGGAAGACCGTGAGACTTTGCGCAGCGACTCCGTCGATCGCAACCTGCCAACCCGGATCGTCCGAATCGGAAATGACCAGGAGCGCCGGACAGGCGGAATTCGTTCGCACTTCGACTTGGCCAGGGTCGTGGCGGAGCAGGGAAGCGTCTCCGGGGGCGCAGGTTCCAAGGCCAGGGACGGGATTCTCAACCAGAGTAGTGCGGCTGAGGTCCAATGATTCGGTGGCCATCATCAGGCCGAATTGGGCAGGGCCGCGATACTGCAGTGTGGCGTTCGAGAGCCAGACGCGAGGAAGGGGTTCCCCGGGATATTGCCAGACGTTTACGCCATCTGAGCCGGTGAAGAGTAGCTTGGAACCCTCGGCGCGAGCAGTGGGGCCGACGTGATAGCCAACGCCGGCCAATTGCAGACCGCGAGGGCTGAACCAGTCAACATCGGCGCGGGTCTTCTGCAGGCTGGCGAGATAGCCGCCCATGACATCAACGCCGTGCCAGTCACCGAAATTGAAGGGGATCGCCTTGTCGTCGACCGTGATTCGGACGGGAGCCGGTAATGTGCCGAGGAACTCACGGACGTCCATGTCCTTCGACATGGGGCTGAGTAAGTCAGATGTGTTCTTATCGCGCCGGTTGCCCATGTTGAAGTAAGTCATGTTGGCGGCTTCAAGGAACACGGCGAACAATAGCAAAGCCGTGAGATGCCGCTGGGCGATGCGGCCTGTGCGGGCGGCGAAGTGGGCGAATCCAACGAGTAGGCTGAAGAAGGCGACGGCGAACCAACGCTGTTCGAGCTGCGAGGCATTGCCGGGAAACAGCTTCCCCAGAGTGAAGAGCGCAATGACTCCGCCGGCGAAGATCCAATGCAGCCGCTCGTTTGTTGGATGAGAGGGCTTTAGGCGCAGCGCTTCTAGGCCAACGGCTGCCAGGACAGCGAAGGCCAGTGTGAACAGAGCCCCGGCCATCGAGGGACTGCGGGCTTTTTCAACCAGCGGCACGATCGAATACAAAACTCCTTCGATACCTCCCTGTCGACCGAGCGAGTAAAGCAAGGCGAGGACGCCCATCGAGAAGAGCACTTTGATTTCGATTCGGGCCCATTGGGTTCGCAGAGCCCAGAGGGCGAGAACCAGAGCGGTGGCACCGAGAAAGAAGCTGGTGTGGGTTTCGGCCCCAGGCAGAAGGATCGAAAGTAGTGCTGCCGGTGGGTTGGCGTATTGTTCGTGAACGTAATAGGCGACCTTGTCCTGCCAGCCGACGGGATTCTCCATACCGACCCAGCGAACGGCTAGCTTGCCGTAGGCGAGGCCCGGAAGGAGTTGCGGCGCGGCAAGCAAGCCCCCAATGGCAAAGGTCAGGATGGCGTGGGGAATGCGGAGGGCAATTGCGATGCCTGCGGTGGCAAGACTGACGAAGATCGGCAACTGGTGATGTCCGCTCAACCAGGCGAGGCCGAGGAAAAGGCCGGCCCAACCGGCCTCTGCCATCGGACGGGTAGAGTTCCCGGCGCGGAAGAGAAACAAGAAGATGAGTGGGGCCCAGATGACGCCGCTGATCATCTGGGGCCAGTCGTTCGAACCGAGGAAGCCGAATAAGCCGAAGCAGAGTCCGCCAAAGACGGCAGGAAGTCGGCCGGTGCCGAGGGATCTAGCCAGCCAGTACAGGTTTAAGGCGCCGATGAAGTGGAGGAGAAAGAACCACCAGTGCAGCGCGCCCTGTCGAAGCCAACCGCGTCGAAGCGGAGCGGCGAACAGGAGCCAGTTGAGGGGGTTGACGACTCCCGGCTGGGCCTGGCCAATGAGGTTCTGGCCGCCCCATTCGTACGGGCTCCAGAGGGGGAAGCGGCCAGCATGCCATTCTCCGGCCTGAAACTGTAGCCAGGGGAGGAACTGGCTGGTCATGTCATAGCCGTTGAGCCAGGAATACTGATCGGTGAGGAGGATTCGCCAAAAGGCGAACACCATCACAAGGAAGAGCAGGGCGGGACCGGCAAGGCGGTTGGCAATCACCACCAGTGGTTGAAAAGCACCAGATGCGGGGAGGGCCCGCGTTCGAGTGTAGATCACAAGTGCTAGTATCTCCAACCACTTAGCGGTTTGGCAAAGAAATTGTATTGAGAATTTTCGAAAGGTAGTTCGCCATGCGACGCTTACTGTTCAGCATTTCGACTCTTGCCGGCTTCTTGATGCCGGTTTCGGCCCAGCAGGATGATGACGCCTCGCGCGGGGTGGCCCGTGTGAGCGTGATCGCTGGAGAGGTTTCGATTCGAAGGGGAGACAGCGGGGATCAGATCGCCGCCGCCCTGAATGCGCCGTTGGTGGCGCAGGATCGTCTCGTGACCGGACCCGGATCACGAGCGGAGTTGCAGTTCGATTTTGCGAACCATGTTCGCATGGGAGCCAACACGGAGATCCGGTTGGCTGAGTTGCAATACCGCAGGTTCCAGTTGAATCTGGCGGCTGGATTGATTACCTTCCGCGTTTGGCAGAATTCGGATTCCGAGGTGAACATTAACACCCCGGTAGCGAGCTTGCGGCCGATGCGGCACGGGGAATACCGGATTCAGGTGCTGGATGACGGGACGACTGAAATCGTCGTGCGGAACGGCGAGCTAGGCATCTACACTCCGCAGGGATCGCGCCGGCTTGGCGAAGGGCGCAGCCTTTCGATCCGCCGTGACGCCAATGGCGAGACGGCATTCATGACTTCGGGCGAGCCACCGACGGATTCATGGGATCAGTGGAACCGCAATCGGGATCGCGAACTTTCATCGACCCGGAGCAACCGGTATTTGCCGCAGGGTGTTTTTGGTGGCGAGCAATTGGATGCTTATGGAGACTGGGTGTACAACGCACCGTATGGATATGTGTGGGCACCGAGAGTGGCTGCTGGCTGGGCTCCTTATCGAGTGGGCCGGTGGTCGTGGCTCGATTGGTATGGCTGGAGCTGGGTGAGTCATGATCCCTGGGGCTGGGCTCCTTATCACTATGGACGCTGGTTTAACGCTGGTGGCCGTTGGTGCTGGTGGCCGGGCGCGTTTGGCCCTCGTCATTTCTGGTCGCCGGCGCTGGTGAGCTTCATTGGGTTTGGGCGTGGCATTGGAGTTGGCATTGGTTTTGGCTGGGGTAACGTGGGCTGGGTTCCGCTGGCTCCTTTTGAGACTTACAACCGTTGGTGGGGTCGTGGATTCTACGGAAACCGCAATTTCAACAACGTGACTGTTGTGAATAACATCCATGTGACGAACATCTATCGCAATGCGCGGGTTGATGGCGGTGTAAGTTATGTTGAGGCGACTAATTTCAATCGCGGAGTTGGTTACAGCAACGGCGGCGTGCGCGCAGCTCGGGTCTCGGATCTGAACAATGCGAGCGAGTTTCGCGGACCGTTGGGAATTGCACCTTCACGGGATAGCGTCGGCTTCACGAATGACGATGGAGTTCGTGGTGGCGGTCGTTTCTCGGCTCGTGAGGACCAAGCGTTTACTGCGCGGCGACAGGCAGCGACGGTGGAGCGGGTTCCCTTTGACCAACAGCGGCAGAATATCGAACAGATGGCGCGTGGCAGCGGGCAGCTCCGTAATGACGAGGGCGTTCGCGGAGCGGGCGCAACTGGCACGGATGGATGGCGGCGTGTCGGCGAAGATCGTGGAGTGCGCGGGGCTGATGCACGGTCGAGTGATGCAGGTGTGCAGCGAGATAGCGGCGTGCGCGGTGGATCGGTTGCGGGCGATGCTTCGGATGGGTACCGGCGAACGGGTGGAGATCGTATTGGCCGAGGATCGGAAGTGCGATCGAATGATGGCTTCGTGCAGCGCGATAGCGGTGTGCGCGGCGGCTCGGTTGCTGGCGACTCTTCGGATGGATTCCGTCGGATTGGCGGCGACCGTGGCGGTCGAGGATCTGAAATTCGATCCAACGACGGATTTGTGCAGCGCGATAGCGGTGTGCGAGGCGGCTCTGTTACGGGCGGCTCGTCTGACGGGTTCCGCGGTGGCCGCGGATCGGAAGTGCGATCGAACGACGGGTCTGTACAACGCGATAGCGGCGTGCGCGGAAGTGATCGAAATTCCGGCAGTGGTTGGGGTCGATTCGGTAATGCGGATGTGAACCAGAATGGCCGCGGGACGAGCAATGATGGCTTCGTACAGCGTGATAACGGCATGCGCGGTGGCGATAACGGTGGGTTTAGTGGTTCTTCGCGGTCGCGAGGAGTTGGCGCGGTGGATGTGTCTCCGCGGATTGTCGAGCGCGGCAACGATAACAGTGGGTACCGTGGCGCTACTCCGCAGACAGAACGTAGCCAGCCTCGCAATGAAGGGATGTCGGATCCGTTTGGTGGTGGTAGCCGCCGAGGGGATTCTGGCTGGGGTGGCTTTGGTGGCGTGCGTGGTGGCGGATCTTCGCCCCGGATGGAACAGTCTGCACCTCGCAGTATGCCTGAAGGTGGACGTGGCGGTTTTGGTGGCTTCGGTGGTGGTGGGCGCGGCGGAGATGCTTCGCCAAGGATGAGTGCGCCTTCGGGTGGCGGATATGGTGGCGGTAATTACGGCGGCGGTGCCCGTGGAGGAGACTCCGGCGGAGGCGGTGGTTCCCGAGGCGGTGGTGGAGCCGCGCCCGCAACTGGCGGCGGTGGCGGTGGAGGCCGTCGCGGCGGCAATCAGTAACTCGAGTTTTCCCGAGATCAGACCTATTTTCTGGCTGTTCTCCCCTCAAGACCCGCCGGTGGGACCTCACTGCCCCGGCGGGATTTTTGTCTTTTGGCCGGGTATCGTCGGGTGCTATCAGTCAGATGCACTTTCGTGCAAAGAGGCTTGTTCGTGAGTGTCCCCGTGGAGTAGTTGTGTGGAAATGGAGACAGTGCCGGCGGACCAACGTTCCGAACGGCTTCCCATCGCCCGAGTTATGGGATTTTGGCCGGGTATCGTCAGGTGCTATCAGCGAGTTGCACTTCCGTGCAAAGAGGCTTGATCGTGAGTGCTGCTGGGGAATGGTTATGTGGAAATGGAAACATTGGCTGCGGACCAACGTTCCGAACGGCTTCCCATCGCCCGAGTTATGGGATTTTGGCCGGGTATCGTCAGGTCCTGTCAGCCAGATGCACCCCCGTGCAATGCGGCTGGACCGTGACGGTCCCCGGGAATTGGTGGTGTGGAAATGGAAACAGTGCCGGCGGACCACCTATCCGCGCGGCTTCCACGCCACCGAGCTCTACGAAATTGGCTGGGTATCGTCAGGTCCTGTCAGCCAGATGCACCGCCGTGCAATGAGGCTGGACCGTGACGTTCCCCGGGGAATGGTGGTGTGGAATTGGAAACAGTGCCGGCGGACCACCTATCCGCGCGGCTTCCACGCCACCGGTGTCGAAGTGAAAGGCCGGGTATCGTCAGGTCCTGCCAACCGGAAGCACGCCCTGTGCTGTCCGGCTGGATCATGACGGTCCCCGGGAAAAGGCGGCGCCGACAAGGAGTATGCTGGCCGGACCGCCAAATCCGGGGCAAAAACGGCGTCGCCAAGGTTTGAGAAATAAAGCCGGGTATCGTCAGGTCCTGTCAACCGGAGGCACCTCCGCGCCACCCGGCTGGACCGTGACGGTCCCCGGGAAGTGGTGACCCCCAAAGGAAAACTGCTGCCGGCAAACCAGACGACAGCACACAGGTCACCGAGATTGAAAACACGTCAAGCCGCTTTGTCTTCGCACTCCAGAAGCGGGAATGGAGTCACCTTTGCCCGAGTCGGGAAGGGGATGACTTTGGCCATATGGCTTGGTGTACGAGCCGGGTTGCCTGCCAACTTGAGAGTGCGTCCAGCTGGCTTGCCGATGTAAAGTTCGATGGCGGCAACTGTCTCCATTTCGAAGAGTGGGGCCATGTAAGAAAGGTCTTCGCCACGGCGGAAGATTTCGTTCAGAGCGATGCGGGTTTCACGGCGCGCTTCGTCCATCTGGCGCTGCGTGATCCTGGTGCCGATGAGGGGCACCCAAGCATGGACAAGCCGAGATTCGCGCGCCAGGAGATCGTAGAACATCTTGCCATTGCGTTCGATTTCGCTGACGAACCAAGCAGTGTGCGAAGGGTCGTAGTAATCGGCGAGTTCGTGTTTGCCGAGGATGCGCAACAGGCTCGAAACACGGCCGAGGACATCGGGCATGTCGGTGCGGATGCTGCGATCGATGGCTGCATTGGACCAATCGTCGAGCAGGTCATAAGCATAGGCGTTTTTGGCTTTCGGGTAGAACGGCTTGCAGGCAAGATAAGCAATGACCTGGGCTGTGCGAGCGGTGTCTTCGAGGTTTTCCGGGTTGGCGAGCCAGTGCATCTGAAGCCAGCTGCGAAGGGATTTCTGCAACAGAACACTGACGCGAACCGCGCACTTCATAAAGCCAGCTTCGCCATCGGCGGGAACGGCGGACCAGGAATCTTCAACATTGCCGGGGTGGGAGACTTCCATCTCCACGGCCATGCGGTTGGCGAGGACCGCCTCATTGAGGCCGGTCCGGTACTGGTGCAACAGCGGCGTGAGCACCGAGGTCATTGAAAGCGCGTCGAGCGCGACTGAGTGTTGGAACGATTCGAATTTCATCACGACCTGAAGTTACCAAACGACCCCTGGAAAATCGGGTTTGGCCGAGGGCGGAATTCGAATGAGGAATGCTCGTAATCGATTGAAAGTAAATCAGTAAAAGTTTTTCAAAAAAATGTGAGAATTTTCGTGAACGCGTTTTTCCGGTCTACACTGGAGGGCAGTTATGGCTTGTTTGAGTGGGTTCATTGTGGCGGTTACGATGGCACTCGATACCCAGCAGATCCAACTGGGGATCGACCAATCTGCCTCGAGCGGCAAACCGTTTGTGCTGCCGGCGGGAGTTCATGAAGTGGGAACTCTGAGGCTGCGAGCTCGCAGTCATTTGCGATTTGCTGAAGGTGCGGTTTTGAGGATGTTGCCGCTGAATGTCGATTTCGCAGGGATGGAGAAGCTGAGGTATGAGCCATTTGCTGACCTCGAAACTTCACGATTTGAACATGCGCTTTTGTTTGGTGGAGAGGTAGACGGCGTTACTATCGACGGGCCTGGACGCATTGAATGTGCACGCACATCGCGCGGTGGACCGAAGCCGATTTCGCTGCGCAATTGCCGCAATGTGAAGATCTCCGGGATCACCATCGATCAAGCGCCGAACTACGCGATCAGTATGATTGGTTGCCAGCGGGTAGAGATCTTGAACGTGAAAATTGCGCGGGCGCATGCAGATGGAATCGACATTGATGGGAGTAGCGATGTGTGGGTGAGGGATGTCGATGTCGAGTCCCATGATGATGCGATTTGTTTGAAGTCGAGTGCTTCGTTAAACAAGAAGTTGCGCACCACCAACATTACGATTGATGGGGCGAAATTACGGACTGCGAGCGTGTTCTTCAAGATCGGCACCGAAAGCTATGGGGATGTCGCGAATGTTCGAGTGCGGAGGTTGCAACTCGAGGGTGGACTGGGTAACCGGCATGGCAACCCTGGAATTGCACTGGAGACGGTGGATGGAGGGACGATTCGGAATGTGGAGATTGAGGACGTCACGATGGCAAGTGTGGGAACCCCATTGTTTCTGAGGGTCGGAGCGCGAGGGAATGCCCCAGGAAAGCCAGGGCCTGGAGAACTCAGTGGTGTGAGATTGAAGAGGATTTCGGCGAATGGGACTCGGTATGCCAGTGTCATTGCGGGTTTGAATGATGCGCCGATACGTGGGCTGACCATTGAAGACATGATCGTGGAGCCGGTAGGAACGCAGCCTTTCTACGAGAAGCAGAAAGTGGCTGAGACGCGGACTGCTTATCCAGAACCGATTCAGTTTGGGCCGATCCCAGCTTCCGGGTTTTATTTGCGGCATGTCGTGGGATTGAGTTTGCGGCAAGTTCGTTATCGTAGGCCGCCGCAAGTTCCTGCCGTGTTGATGGATTTTGTAGGCGGGAGTTTTGCGGACTGCAAAGAAGTAGAACCCAATCGAGTGGCTTGCGGAGATGTGTTTCAGCGCTAGCCCGGATTTCTCACAAAAAACTAGCAAAAGGCCTCCATCCGTGCCATAACTGATTTGTCTACAAGCAGTTAACGCACAAAGAAGAGAGGCCTTCGCTATGACAGAGTGTATCCAAGAACGCTTCGAGTTTGAAGGGCATTTTTCAAAG
>VFZU01000133.1 GCA_016870995.1 Acidobacteriota bacterium | reverse complement strand
GAGGGGAGCCCCCATGGGGGCTCCCCTCTGCCTCCCTCAATAGAGCCAAATCTGCCAGACTAAGTGTTACCCATGTGACCGGATAGAAGTGTTACCTATGTGCCCGGTCGGACAATCCCACTTTGCAGACGCTATCGCGAGAGCAAATTCTGACTGTAGATATCGCCTTAACTGAGTTGGCCATAGTGGATGAACGTCAAGCAGCAATTCTGGAGATGCGATTCTTCGGCGGTCTTACGATGGAAGAAATCGCCGTTGCGCTTGACCTATCCAGCCGCACTGTAAAGCGCGAGTGGGCTTGCGCTCGAGCTTGGTTGCTGACGAGGTTATAGCAGAACATGGATCTCGACCTTCAGCGCTGGAAATCGGTGAAAGCACTTTTCTTTGAAGCGCTCGATCAGCCCACTGGCGAACGAGATTCATTTCTGATTCGCGAATCATTGAATGATCCGGAATTGCGCGAATTGTTGCTTGAAATGCTAGCCCAACATGATCGTAGCGTTGAGGGCTTCGAAGGCGATTCAGTTCGACCTCAATTTCCAAATCGAATCGGCCCGTATAAGATCTCTCATCTAGTCGCATCAACCCTCACGACGATCGTGGTGCGGGCCGACCGCGATGATGGCCAATTTGCTCAGCCCGTTGCCATCAAGCTGATTCATCCTTCGGCCGTTTCTCTAGAGAACTTGCTGCGAATGGAATCCGAGCGCCGTATCCTCGCTTCGCTCAATCATCCTGCAATCAGCCGACTGCTGGATTCAGGCCAGCTTTCGACGGGTCAGCACTACCTGATCCTTGAATGGATTGACGGAGTTTCGTTTCTCGAACACGCCGCGCCCTTAAACCTTCGGGCCAAACTTCTTTTGTTTCGGCAGATTTGCATGGTGATAGAAGGCGCTCACAGACTCTTGATTGTGCATCGCGACCTGAAACCAGCGCACATCCTGGTGACTCCCGAGGGCAATCTCAAGGTTCTGGATTTTGGGATCGCAAAGCTGCTTGAAGACTCGGAGGCCACGCAGTACGGAAAGACACAACTAACACCGGCCTACGCCTGCCCCGAGCAATGGAGCGGGCAACCGGTCACTCCCGGATTTGACGTCTTTAGTCTCGGGGTGCTTTTTTACGAGCTTGTTTCAGGAAGGCACCCGCTTGGTGCGGCAGTGGCGCAGCCGCACGAATGGGAAAAACTCCAACTAAAGCTTGCCGATAGAAGGCTGACCTCGATCGCCGTTCAAGCCACGCACACTGACCCCGTGCGGCGCTATCCCAGCGTCGAAGCACTACGCCGCGATATCGAAAACTATCTCGACAACAAGCCCCTTAGCGCGGCCGACTCGACCTTGTTCGGCGATTGCGCACTTTGCATCAAACGCCATCGGGCATTCTTGATTCCATTGGCTCTTTGTGTGTTGTTTGCGGCTTACGAGTTTTTTCAACTCACGAACCGTCGGGAGTTGGAACGAGAGCGCGGCCAGCAGTCACAATCTGCCGCGCGCTCTATCGTCTGGCAAACTTTCGAGGCGACGTCAGCAACCGACATATCGCCGGAAGCAAGACAGCAAATTCTCTATACGGCCATTCGTCAATTGCAGCTTACTGAATCTTTCGACAACACACCCAAAGATCTGATGGAGATTGCTGGTCTCTACAGCCGCATTGGCGGATATCTTGGTGAGACTTTCGCTGAGAATCTGGAGGACTATCAGACGGCCGAAGAATGTGCGAGGAAATCGTTGGCAATTGTCGAAGGACTTTCCGTGTCGACTGGGTTGGATCGGATCAATAACAGGATGTTGTTGGCGGATGTCTTGTTTGGTGCGGGTAAGTTCGAGTCGTCTCGGCAAGAATACGAGAAGATTCTCGTTGCGATGGACCAGCTTGCTGAAAAGAACAGCGACTCTATCCTGATGTACCGGACAGTTGCTAAATCGATGATCGGCGATATCCTACTGGCTCAGGACCGTCCGATGGAAGCTCTGGAGGTTCAAAAAGCGGTATTTGCCACGCGCGAATCGGTCCATGCGCGAAACCATGGCGTGCTGCAGGCGCAGCAGACCGCCCATAATCTGGGCAATGTTCACTATTCGCTCGCCCAGATTCATAAGGCCTTGAATCACAACTCCGAAGCTTTGCGCCACGCACGCGAGGCTGCCGCCAATCAAGCGAAGGTGCCTTACCCGAAGGAGTTAGCTGCCGCACTCATTCTGCAAGCTGAATTGGAGCAGCGAGAGGGTTCGCCTGCAGACGCGACGCGACAGAGAGCAGAATCAATTCTCAGAAAATTGCTCGAGACGAACCCAAGAAGTCTGCAGTTGAAGCGCCTATTGGCCCAGGCCCGCCAAGGCCACAGTGAGCAGCATTAGATACTTGGTGCCGCGTAGAATCGAGGCCTTGTCGGCGCTCTCCTCCAGCGAGTGAGCTCCAGCACCGAGGATTGCACCGATTCCGATTGAAGGAATTGCCATCGCGACGCCGATGTTGTGGTCGTCGCTCCCGCTATCGATTGGCATGGTTTTTGCATTGCCGTTCAGCTTCAGATAGTCGGTTACTGCAACCGTTGTTTGCACCAGCGGATGCTTTAAGCGGACTTCTTTCGGCAGGGCTTTCGAGTAGTCATGCGCCACATTGACAGCTTCAACGCTGAGACTCAGCTTCTCTTCGTTGGCCGCGCGCTGCGCCAGTGTTTTGACGTCTTCGACGAGCTTCGACTGTGCCTTCATCTCCTGGCTGCGGATATCGACGGTAAGAAAAACTTTGCCTGGTGTTGCATTCGCTACTGTTCCTCCGCCAAGTGTTCCGACGTTGGCGACCGGGAGAAATGGCGAGCCGCCCTCAGGCGGAGCTGGCATCTCCATGTTGTTTATCGCCAGAATCAGCCGCGCTGCGCCACGTGCTGCGTTGGGTTGGCCCTTGCTGGCCAAGGTGTGCAGCGTAGGACCTTCGAAGGTGAACTTGAACTGTTCGATCAGAAGAGCACCGTAGCCAATGCTGCCGAGCCTCGAGTCCACCGCAACGAAAAGATCTGGCTTCTTGGCGCGATGATCGAGCCAGTACTTCGCTCCGAGCAGGCCAATCTCCTCCTGAACTGTTGCGAGGAAAACTACATCACCCTTGGTCTTCAGGCCTTGTTGTCGCAGGATGTCAATGGAATGCAGCAAGGCCACCAATGCGCCCGTGTCGTCTCCGATGCCAGGTGCGTAGTAGCGGCCATTTTCTTCGCGGACTTTGATTTTAGTGTCCATCGCAAACACGGTGTCCGTGTGAGCCGCAAATACCAATTCCGGGCCGCCGCCGGTACCCTTGAGCAAACCCCAAGCATTGCCAATAGCGTCTTGCTCGATCCCGGTCAGGCCGACTCTGGCCATTGCCTTTTTCATGTATTCGATGCGAAGGGTTTCTTGTTTGGATGGCGACGGGATTTCGGTCAGTTCAATCCATTCCTTTTGAATGAGGTTGGCTCGAGCGTCTACCTCTGCAAAGGCTCTGCACATCTCGGGCTTCTCGGCCAACGCGGCATCAAATTTTTGCGCGGAAAGAACGGCAACAAATCCAAAACACAGCAATCCAAACTTCATATTCAATTTAGCTTAGCCTAGCTAGCATGCTCCAATTCTTCTTCAAGCGCCTGGCGTTGATGGAGTTCGGCGTAATATCCGCCTTGGCTGATCAATTGTGTATGAGTGCCTTGTTCGACGACTTTACCATTGTCGAGAACAAAGATCACGTCGGCGTCCTTGACGGTGGAGACGCGGTGAGAGACGAATAGCGCTGTGCGGCCGCGCATCACCTCGGCAAGATGGTGGAGGATCTTCTCTTCAGTGACCGTGTCGACGCTTGAAAGAGCATCATCGAGGATCAACACAGAAGGCTCACGAAGAATTGCGCGTGCGATTGCGGTGCGCTGTTTCTGGCCACCGGATAGCGTGATGCCGCGCTCTCCAATTTCGGTGCCATATCCGGCTGGAAAGGATGCGATGTCATCCGCGAGGCCGCTCTTGCGTGCGGCTTCTTCGACTTGAGATCGGGTCGCATTTGGAACACCAAGCCCAATATTCTCTTCAAGCGTTGTGCTGAAAAGGAACGTCTCTTGCGGCACAAAGCCGATATGCTGGCGCAACTCTCTTGGGTCCATCTCGCGAAGATCCACACCATCCAGAAGTACTCGGCCACTTATAGGATCGAGCATCCGGGGAACGAGATTAAGCAAAGTTGATTTGCCAGAACCAGTCTTCCCTACGATGGCTGCCGTCTGTCCTGCCTTGATCTTCAGGTTCACCTGATTCAGAGCCACAATTCCGTCGAAGTCTACAGTGACGTTCTCAAACACCAGTTCTCCCCGGATTGTAGACAGCCGGACTGGCTTGGCCGGTTGTTGAATGGAAGGCACAGCATCGAGGATCTCGCGGATGCGTTTCAAGCTTGCGGTTCCACGCTGGGTGAGGTTGATGACCCAACCGAAGGCGATCATCGGCCAGATCAGCATGCCCATATACGTTTGAAACATGACAAACGATCCGAGTGTGATCTTGCCTGTGTAAAGTCTCCAGCCGCCCGCCCACATAACGAGCAGGAAGGTGACTCCGACCAGGGTTTGCAGCAATGGGTAGAAGACGCCAGTGTCTCGGGCGAGGCCCAGATTGGACTGGATGTAATCCTGATTTAAGGCTTCGAACTTCTTTAATTCGGCGTCTTCTTGTGCGTAGGCCCGAATGATGCGGGCTCCGTTGAGGTTCTCCTGAACACGACTGGAAATGTCACTAAACTGCGCTTGGATGAGTTCGAAGCGCTTGTGGATCTTTTGCCCGAAGTAGACGACGACGAAGCTGATCAGTGGTGCCGGGATCAGCGCAATGAGTGTCAGTTGCCAATCGACACTGGCCATGACGGCAATAGCAAGCACGGTTGTGAGAGTGGTCTCGACCCAATACATGACTCCCGGGCCGAGCATCATGCGCACCTGATTCAGGTCGTTCGTAGCGCGGGCCATCAAGTCGCCCGTTCTCATTTTCCGGTAGAAACTCCCGTCGAGACGAACCAGATGGGCAAAGATGTCATTGCGCATGTCGAATTCGACATCTCTGGAGATCCGAACCAAGATGAGCCGCATGTAGAACTGGGAGAGCCCGCGCAGCATGCCGAAAGTAAGCAGCAGTGCGGCAAATTTCCACAACTTATCGAGCGCGAAGCCTGCCAGAAGCGCATCAAACCCATCACGAACGACAAGCGGATTGATGGTGGCGAAGATCACCTTGGTGATCAAAGCGCCGAAGCCGAACGCGAGCCCCTTTTTATAGCGGCGCAAGTAGGGCCAGGCGATGTGGACATTAGTCTTAAGGGTGCCTGCCACCTAAAGCCCCACCCAATAGCTGACTGTCTTGACCCACTCGTAAAAGAAAGTTCGTCGCGCGGAGCGAGAATGCCACCACCGGTCGACGGGGAAGCCATTGTCGTCAGCGGATACAACGATAGCCTCGATATCGGGATTTACCTCGCGAAACACCTTGCCCGAGCGGCGCGTATGGAAGTTTGAGGTGATCAATAAATAGCTTTTGATGCCTCGATCGCGCATCATTTTGCCAATGACCCTGGCTTCATCTCGAGTACTGTCAAGCTGATTCTTGAGCGGAACCATCTGAGCGACCGGGCAGCCTTGGCCACGCATCATCTCAATCGCCAATTCACCTTCGGCCTTCCCGTAGAAGTTTAGAAGTCCACTCATCCAGGCTTCTTTGGAAAGACCCTGTTGAAGCAACTGGCAGCCTTTTTGAGCCCGAGCTCCCGAGGTGTCGCCGCCGAGCACGATGATGATGTCGGCGGGCTTGGGTTCTTGAGCGGAAACGAGGTAAGCCCCAGCAGCGGTGAGGATGTAAGCCCGCGAAACCCAAATGACAGAGCAAAGAAGAGCAATCGAAAAGAGGAGTTTCAGCTTTCTCAACGCTTATCGATCCTCGGGAGATCGTAAGGAGTCGCCGCCACTCTGATCAAGATGGCCGACTTCGCGAAGACGCTGGAACATACGCTCCACCGCGGCTTCATCTTCCATGGTCAGAATGGGGTGCCTTTCCAGCTCAGAAGTGGTTCCGTTGCGGACTGCGATGATGGCCTGGCGCTTTCGCTGCGGAACTCCGTCCAGAAGAGCATGGGGGGCGCAATTGCAAATCAGATCCTTCAGCCGACCCGACGATTCGAGGTCTCCAGCGAAAACAATCAACACCCTGCGATCATTCTCAACCGTCAACTTCATCACCAGTGGGGTTAACCAGCCAGTGGTTTCGATTTTGGTGATGGAACTCCAGACTACAACCTTGCCGCCGATGAGGAGTTCGCGGTCGGTCACTTCAATGACCGGGTGTAGGCTAAGCCAGAAAAGAAGCAGTGCGCTTGAAAAAAACAGGACTGTGGGGATGAAGGCCGGGTTCCACTGCCATGCCACCCAGCCCGACATCAGGCCGAGCATGATCGCGACGAATCCCATGTACAGAAAATGTTTCGATGGCGCGAATCGGGTCACGGTAGTTTTGCCCTCAATACCAGCCTAATGCGCCGCTAGCCGCCCGTCAAACGCATCTTTTTTTGGGTTAAGCTGTCTTCAACCATGTCACGCATAATTGCATTGCTGCTAGCACTTACGATTGCCGGTTTTGCAACGCAAAAAGATGAAATTGTCGCTTTGGTGCAAAGGACCTTTGATGCGATGGCGGCGCAGGACGCAGCTGCAATTGAAGCCCGTTTCACTAAAGATGCGCGCCTGGTTGCGATTCGGGAAAATGGCGAATCGACCTCTACTGACGTGGCTTCGTTTGCCGCTCGCACGGCTGCAGCAAAGGTGAAACTACTGGAGCGAATGTGGAACCCGGAAGTGAAGATCTCTGGCCGGCTGGCAACGCTTTGGGCACCGTATGATTTTCATCGCGATGGCAAGCGGACACATTGCGGAATCGATCAGGTGGACCTTGTAAACACGCCTGCTGGCTGGAAGATCGCAGGCCTCATCTACACAGTTGAGACGAAAGATTGCCCGGTGAGTCCGCTTGGTCCCATAAACTAGAGGCCATGGCTCTCTGGAACCGACTACGAGAAACCTTTACATCGCGCCGCAATCTGTTTCGAGCAGGTGGCCTTGCGGCTGTTGCCGAAGCGACACAGGCGGCACCGCTTGAGTTAACGCCGAAGCTTTACGAGTCGATCGGTGTGAGGCCGGTAATCAACGCACGGGGAACGTTTACGATTATCACTGGTTCGCAATCCTTGCCTGAAGTGAAGAAAGCGATGGAGGAAGCTTCCCGGCATTACGTCCATCTCGACGAACTGATGGAAGGTGTTGGCAAGAGGATCGCTGAGATCACGCAGGCTGAGTATGCGATTGTGACGAACGGGTGCAGCGCAGCTTTGAGTCACTTTACGGCAGCGGCAATTGCAGGCTTCAATCCCGAGCGGATGCAGCGGCTTCCGGATTTGATTGGGCTCCGCAATGAGGTGATTATCCCGGCGTACTCGCGCAATCAGTATGACCATGCAATCCGCATGTTAGGCGTGAAGGTGATTGAGGTGCGCGAGTTTGCCGAGCTTGAGCCAGCCATCAATTCGCGCACTGCCTTGATCTACATACTGGCTGGGCCGAAAGACGATGGGCCACTCGGCACGGCAGCAATTGCGCCGATCGCCGGGAAACACAATGTGCCGCTGATCGTGGATGCTGCGGCGGAGGTGTTGACCATTCCGAATGTGCATCTGGCGCGGGGTGCGACAGCTGTGGCCTATAGTGGCGGCAAGTGCATTCGTGGGCCTCAAGCGGCTGGCTTGTTGTTGGGAGACAAGGCGATGCTTCAGGCGGCATGGATCAATAGCGCTCCGCACCATGCGTTTGGCCGCTCGATGAAGGTCGGCAAGGAAGAAATCATGGGCATGCTGGCTGCAGTCGAAATGTGGCCGAAGCGCGACCACAAGGCGGAGTGGAGCCTGTGGGAGGAACGTCTGGGGTATATCGCTTCAAGACTGCAGCCTCTGTCTGCCGTGACGACGACATTGCGGCAGCCGAGTCCAGATTTGTCGAACCGCACGCCGGCCTTGCGTGTGGAGTGGGATTTGAGCCGGCTGAACCTGTCGGGACAAACACTGGCCAAGCAGATGTTGGATCGCGAGCCACGAATTGTGGTGGCGAACCCGACGGCAAATTCGATCCAGGTGGTGCCCTACATGCTCATGCCGGGGGAAGAGAAAATCATCGCGACAAAGCTGCATGGGCTGCTCGCGAACCCTCAAGGCGGGGCCGCGCCGGCTTCAATGGAAGCTGCTGCGGCGAACCTCTCGGGCCAATGGGATGTTCAGCTTGATTTTGGCCGCGGGTCGGCAATGCACACGCTAGTGCTGGAGCAAGACGGCAACACGTTGTTAGGCACGCATCGCGGCGAGTTTGATCAAGGGAACCTGACGGGAACCGTATCGGCGCAAATCGTGCGATTCCGAAGTTCCATCCCAACGCTGGGATCGCGAATTGCATTTGAGTTCTCCGGCAAGCTGAACGGGAACAAACTCGAAGGGACCGTGAATCTCGGAGAATACGGCCAGGCCAGCTTCAGCGCAGAACGGCACAGGTACGCTTGATGTCTAATTTCGTTGCCGTTGACGCGAATCAGTTGCCATGGGAAGAGCGCTGGAACGAGACGTTACAGAAGACGCTCTACCGCAAAAACCTCGTAACCGATCCAGACACCGGTATGGAAGTGCGGGTTGTGAAATACCCTGCCGGGGTGATCAACAAGCTACATACGCATCCGTGCGCGCATGGGATGTACGTGCTCGAAGGGACATTGGTCACAAACAAAGGGAGCTTTGGCCCTGGTCACTTTGTGTGGTTTCCGGAAGGCGAAACGATGGAGCATGGGGCGTCGGCGACAGAGGATGTTGTAGTGTTATTCATCACGAACAAGCCTTTTGAGATTCACTACGTGACGCCATGAAGAGATTCTTGTTGTTTCTTTTGCTTGCTTCTTGCAGCAAGCCAGATGATGCGGCGCAGATTGGCAAGCAGCTGGAGCTGTTCGCCAATTATACGAAGGCGATGAATCACTTTGGCGTAGCTTCGCTGTATGCCGAGGATGGAGTGAGCGAGTCCAACATTACAGGGCCGAAGGCGATTCAACAGTTCCTTTCCTCAAATACCAGCCTGAAGGTCGAAGAGTATTTGATCGATGCAGCCAAACCTGTGGTGAATGGAGACTCTGCCGAGCAGTCGTTTGTCTTCCAAAAGCAGATTCGTACACCGCAAGGGACCTCGGTGCAGCTGAGCGGACGGATGAAGGTGAGTTGGGTTCGGTCCTCGTCCGGGCGCTGGCTGATCCGGAAGTTGTCTAGCGCTTCGGGAGAGCAACGGTGATGTTGCGAAACTTGAGGCCACCGGTGTGGTCGCCCTGGATGTAAAAGGGGCCGGGCTCTGCTTCGTTGGCGTCGAGTGCGCCGCCGGTGATGCCTTCAATTTCCTGTGCGTCGATGGTCATAACGCCGTTGCGAACTACGGTGATCGTGCGGCCAACCAGGTTGATGTCGAAGGTGTCCCAGACATCAGTCTTGCGGGGGAGATCTCCCTTGGGAGCGATGCGGCCGTAGATACTGCCCATGCGGCGCTCGGGAGGAGCCTGCGTCTGGGGTGCGCTTTCGAGTTGGATTTCATAGCGGCCGCGGAGATAAACCCCGCTGTTGGCTTGGTCGGGGGAATTGACTTCGAAATGGAGCTTGAAGTCTTGGAAGCTGCGCGTTGATTTCAGGTTTGCCCCTTTAGATTCGTTGACCAGATAGCCGTCTCTCACGATCCAGTGGTTCGATTCCGGCTTGCCAATGGGTTCCCAGCCGGTGAGATCTTTCCCGTTGAATAGCGGCTCGGGCTTATCCCAGGCTTTGGGCACCTTGTGGTTGAGGGCAGGAGCACGAACGCCCCGGTAACTCTGAGTCATGTCGCCCCGCTTGAAGGTGCCGGTCATCTTGTCCCCAGAGATCTCGAGGTCCAGAGTAGGGCGGACTTTGTCGGCGGGACGGCCAAGGAGGAGCTTTAGAGAGTTGCCTTCGAGCTTGACGTCCTCGACTCGGACAACGTGGCCGCCAGTGGGTTGATACCAAACTTCAAGGGTGCCTGCTTTTTCGGTGATCCCGAGCCAACTGGCGCGATTCCCATTGGGAGTGCTGACGTTGAAGTTCCATTTGCCCGCGAACGGGCTGGCGGCTTGAAGCGCAGTGGCAATCACGATAAGAGATGCAAGTCGACGCATGCCACTATTATGAGAGAACTTGTTGCCGATGCCATTCCTGCTCAGCCTATTGTTGTTGTTTTCACAGCAGTCCCGTGATTTGACGATCGAACGCGAAGTGCCCTCGAATCCTCTAAGTGATCGTGAGACGCGGTGGGCGATTGTGATCGGCGTTTCAGAACACGAGCATTTGCCCCCGGATGCACAGTTGAAATTCGCTCACCGCGACGCTGAGGATTTTGCTGGGTTTCTCCGCAGCACGGCGGGCGGGGGATTGCCATCGAGCCATGTGCGATTGCTGACGAACAAGGCGGCGACGCTCGCAGCAGTTAGGGCGGCGCTACATACGTGGCTGGTTGAATCTGCCAAGCCAGAAGACGTTGTGTACGTATTTTTACGGGACATGGCGTCGTGGCGGAGCGGAATGAAGGCTATTTTCTAACTGCCGATTCGGACCCTCAGAATCTACACGCAACCGGGCTGTCCTTTGCGGAAGTAGAGCAGACGCTTTCGGGCCGATTGAAGGCATCGCTCGTCGTGTTCACGGCAGACGCGTGCCATGCCGGGCAATTGGGTTGGACCACCTACCAGAGCGGAAACACCGGTAAGACCAGTGAAGCGCTGGAAGGAATTGCACCAAGAGATAGAGCAATTCTGAAATTGCTTTCGGCGCGGCCGACCGAGTGGTCGTATGAGGATGCAAAGTGGGATGTCGGGCACGGAGTGTTTACGTATTCTCTGCTTCAGGCGTTGAAGGGAGGGGCAGACAAGGATGGGGATCGCTTCGTAAGAGCCGCCGAGGTGATTGATTTTGTTTCTCAACGCGTGGCGGCAGAAACCGCTACAAAGCAGAATCCGAGAGTCGCGGGATCATTCGATGCACGATTGCCGCTGGCTGTTTTGCCAGGCGAGGCCAAGTCGGTCCCTGCCATGTTGAGCGCTCTGCCCGTTTCACTGGAGGTGTGCGGGCCGGTGGGGACAGCATTCTATGTGGATTGTGTATTTCGCGGTAGTTTGCCCATCGGCGGGATGTTGCGACTTGATGGATTGACTGCGGGCTTACATTCCATCACGGCGGAATTCCCGGCTGCGCCGACGCTGGAGGGCAGTATCCGCCTTGCCACGAACTCGCGATTGGATTTGGTGCCACCCGCAGCGCAGAGTTTTGATCAGTAGACGCAACGCGAAGCAATGCTAGAGCAGCAGGGGCAGGCTTGTGTTGCAGACTACGTGCAGTCGACGGCAATTGGGCCGAAACGGGCATTGCTCGAAAGAGCGGTTGCGGCACTAGAAGCCTTAAAGGCGTTGAGGCCCTACGACCGTTCGATCGAGACGCGGCGGCTGTTTTGTGCGGGTAGGCTGAGTATCGCTCTCAACCGATTTGAGTAGGCGACGACAGATCTGCGGGCGTCGCTTCTACGAGATCCAAATTTTGCCTGCGCCCACAATGCGTTGGGTGTTGCGTATCTACGGTTGGGGAAGCTGAAGGAAGCACGGGCCTCCTTCGATACAGCGGCAGAGCTGACTCCCGAATGGGCGCTGCCACCCTTCCAGATTGCTGGAGTGTTGATGGCAGCGGGCAAGCTAAAGGAAGCGATTCCATATTTGGAGAAGGCAGTGGCATTCAACCCGCCGTCGCGATCGACGCGATGGTGCCTGACCCGGGCTTATCGGGATTATGGGAAGTTGCCAGAGGCGCTGAAGGCGGCCGAAGAGATGATTCGGCTGGACCCGGAGTATGCGCCTGGCTACTTTGAGTTGGCGCGGATCTATGATCTTGGCGGCAATAACGTGAGGGCCGTAGAGGCATACGAAGTGTATCTACAACTTGCGCCGAACTTTGGGGATAACGAAGTGGTCCGGGCGCGAACAAGAGCGATCCGATCGACGATGTCGAAAAAGGATCTAGGAACTTGTTGAAAAACTCCCAGCGGCACCTGTGACGCGGGAGCATTTTCGAGCATCTATGTTGTATGCGCGGAAACGACCAGAACCAGGCATCGCTGATCAGCTACGTGAGTCTTGAAGACCGGATAGCGCCGGAGCATCCGCTGCGCAAGGTGCGGGCGCTGGTGGAC
>VFZU01000132.1 GCA_016870995.1 Acidobacteriota bacterium | reverse complement strand
GTGCCTTCCGTAAGGATTCACAAAGGAGATGGCAGAGCAGGCTGTCAGAACACGAAGCAGGCGTAAAGCGCTCCCATCACGATAGAGAACAGAGGCTGCGAGATGCGTGCCACCGAGAACGAGAAGAATCGGCCAGGCCCCGTGGATATTGACCCAAAGCAAGGTGAGTGGCGCAAGAAGCCAGATGCGCGGAGATGGGTGGCGCCGATCGCAATCGAATAGCCAGAGCGCGATGACAAAGAAGAGGATCGAGAAGATGTGAGGCCTGGCGAGGTAGTGGAGACTGGAACCGCTGACAGCAAGCAGGAGCAGCGGGAAGGCGACGAGAATGCTCGAGCCGCGCCAGATCATCCAGCGCAAAAGCACGAGCATGGCAGCGAGGATCAGCAAGCCAGAGGCGAGCGACACCATCGCCAGACCGCCAAGCTGATGGAAGCCCGCGAAGATCACATCAGCACCCCACTCCCAGGCGAACCAGAGGTGGCCGGGGCGAGTAAAGGAAAAAGGATCTGTGTAGGGAAATTGACGGTGATCGAGAATCCAGTGACCGGTGCGGATATGCCAGCCTGTATCGGAATCCTTGAGCAACAGGCTCAGGCTGTCGGGAGAAGAGAGAACCAACCAGGCAAAGAGTGCGGCAAAGACGAAGTCAGCGAAGCTAGGAGTGAGCCAACGCTTGAGCATCACTTGCTCGCACTGATGCTCTCTTCAGATTCGAGGCCGAGTAGTTTCGGGCCCTGGACAGCGAGTTCGAACCGGTCTTTGACACCTGTTTTCTCAAAGATGTGCATGAGATGGACCTTGACGGTGCCCGGGGTGATGTGGAGGTGGTCCGCGATTTCTTTGTTCTTCATGCCGCGGCAAACAGCGCGGACGATCTCGCGTTCGCGCGGGGTGAGGCGGTTGGTGCTTTTGCGATTGAGGAAACCGACGACCTGGTCGCTGATGGAGTTCTCAAGCCAGAGATTGCCTTTGGCGACGGTGTGAAGGCAGTCGAGCATCGTTGCAACCGGCAGGCTGCGCCGCAGAATGCCACGGGCACCGAGTTGAAGGGCGCGGAAGCACTCAATTTCAGCGAGGTCAATGATCCACAGAATGGCACGCGCCGAAGGGGCGACAATCTTGAGCTCAGAGAGAAATGTGAACACAGGGCGGACCCCGGAGGCCTGATCAACCAGAACGAGGTCTGGCTGAAACTCAGAGATGCGTGCCATCGCTTCGACCGGGTTGGGGGCCGAACCGATGAGTTCGAAATCGGGGTTGGAGGCGAGGATGTTGGCCAGCCCCTCAATCACAACGGGCTGTGCTTCACAAAGAAATATGCGGTATGCCGGCATAAGCTCTCCTCAGGAGAACTATCGACCGGGACTGGGTTCGGGTTTAGGAAAAAGTCATAAGTAAATTTGCTTATGACTACGACTAGACAGGAGGCTTAGTGCGATAGTGGCCCGTTTCGGCTTCGAAGCGGGCTCCGGCAAGGAGTGGGAGGGAGTCGGCGAATGGCTTGGCGATGAGTTGCAAGCTCATGGGGAGACCATTCGAGTGGAATCCACCGACGACGGAGTGGGCTGGAGTTCCCAGGACGTTGAAAGCGCGGACGAGCAGGGTGGAAGCAGCGCGGACTTCGAGTTGAGTGCCGCCGGGGAGAGTGACGGTTTGTTCTCCGATCCTGGGGGCGGTGATGGAGGTGGAGGGGGCGATCAGGATATCGCAATGTTTCCACAGTAAACTTTCGGATTTGGCGCGGTAAATTCGGCGCAGTTTTTGGGCCTGGAGGTAGTCGACGGCTGGGATGAGGCGGCCGGCTTCGAACAGGGGGCGGACTTCGGGGCCTAGGTCTTCGCGGCGGGAGAGGTGGGGTTCGAGAACGCTGGCGGCCTCGGCGGGGAGGATGACGTGGGAGATTGCCACAACGTCGCGGAGCCAGCCGAGTTTGAGAGGTACGGTTGTGGCGCCCCATTCATGGAAGGCGCGGAGAGCAGATTCGACCATGGCGCGGATTTCGGGGTCGATTCCTTCGAGGAGGAACTCTGCGCTGAAGCCAATGCGGAGACCGGAGACCGAGGGGACTTCCGGAATGTTGATGGGCGCAAAGGCGCGGCGAGAGGAGTAAGCGTCGCGTGAATCAGGACCAGCGATGGCATTGAGGACGGCGGCGCAATCGCGAGAGGTTTGGGCGAGGGGGCCCATGTGATCGAGCGAGAACCCCAGAGGCATCGTGCCGTGGCGAGAGACGAGGCCGTAGGTGGGCTTGATGCCAGCGGTGCCGCAGTAGCTTGCCGGGATGCGGATGGAGCCGCCGGTGTCTGAACCCATCGCGGCGAAGACCATGCCGGCGCTGACGGCGACGCCAGAGCCACCGGAGGAACCACCGGGGATGCGGGTGGGGTCCCAGGCGTTGCGAATGGGGCCGTAGTGGGCGTTGTTCGAAGTGATGCCGAAGGCGAGTTCGTGCATGCCGAGCTTACCAGTGAGGACGGCGCCGGCGGCATTAAGTTTTTCAACGACGGCGGCGTCATGGGAAGGGACGAAGTTCTCGAAGATCTTGCTGCCGCCGGTGGTGCGGGTTCCTTTTGTATAGAACAGATCTTTGACGGCGATGGGGATGCCCTGGAGCGGGCCACGATCGATGCCACGGGCGAAGTCCTGGTCGGCTTGGGTGGCTTGAGCAAGAGCGGAATCTTCGGTGAAGGTGAGGAACGCGTTGAGCCTGGGTTGGAGGAGTTTCGATCGCTCGAGGGACTGGCGGGTGAGCTCGACGCTGGAGACTTTTTTGGCGCGGAGTTGGGCGGCGGCTTCGGTGAGGGTCATTGGTTGGAGTCTCCCGTGGAGCCGGTGGCGAGGGGATCGAAGGTGGTGTCGGGGTCGATCTCACCGGTCACTTGGGATTTGAGCGGGTGGAAGTTGTTGTAGTTGGTGGCCCAGATTCTAGTGAGGGCTTCGCGCTCGGCGGGGGTGAGATGAGGGTAGGTGGCTTCGGTGAGCTTGGCCCAGTCGGGAATGGGAGGAAGCGGCATGGGGTTAGTGTATCGCTTGCGTGAGGGATGACATATAACAGAGGGATGTTTCGAAGCGTGAAATTGATCTTGATTGGGGCGCTTGCGCTGTGGGGACAGGTGCCGGAGGCGACGGTGACGAACGGCAAGTTAAAGGCGGTGTTTCATCTGCCGGATGCGAAGACGGGATCGTATCGGGGATCGCGGTTTGACTGGTCAGGAGTGGTGAAGAGCTTGACGTTTGGCAAGCATGAGTATTTTGGGGTGTGGTACGAGAAGCATGACCCGCTGCATCATGATGCGATCACGGGCCCGGTTGAGGAATTCTTGAGCGGGGACGAGGCGCTTGGTTATGGAGAGGCCAAGGTTGGTGGGACCTTTGTGCGGATTGGGATCGGGGCGATGCGGAAGGCGAGCGATCGGAAGTTTGAGCGGTTTGGGCGGTATGAGTTGGTAGATGCGGGAAAGTGGAAGGTTTCGGTTGGGAAGGATCGCGTGCGTTTTGTGCAGGATCTGATGGATGCGGGGAGTGGGTATGGATACCGGTATGAGAAGACGGTTCGGCTAGGCAAGGGTACGCCGGAGATGTGGATTGAGCACCGTTTGAAAAATACGGGAAAGAAGAAGATTGTGACGGATACGTATAACCACAATTTTTTTGTGATCGATGGGGAGCCGACGGGGCCGAATCTGCGCGTGGGTTTTGGGTTTGATGCGGTGGCGAAATCGCAGCTGGAGCCGCTGGCTGGGCTGAGCGGAAGAAAGCTTGAGTATCGCGAGGAGTTGCGGAGGGGACAGACGGTGATGAGCGAGATCACAGGCTTTGGCGGGCAGGCCAAAGACTATGCGTTTGAGGTGGAGAATTTGAAGACGGGGGCTGGCGTGAGATTTAGCGGAGACAGACCGTTGTCGAAGGTGATCTTCTGGTCGATTCGAAGCGTACTGTCGCCGGAGCCTTATTTGTCGATGTCGATCGCGCCGGGCGAGTCGTTTAGCTGGCGGATCCGCTACGAGCTTTTCGATAACGGGCCAGGCAAATGAGAGCGGCAACGCAGCCGGCGGCGATGGTCGAAGGTTCGGGGGCTGCAATCGGGTCGAGCGAGCCAGAGGTCATTGGACCGGTGATGCTCTCAATACAGGAGACATAGAAAGAAACACGCGTATCGCCAAAGCGTTCGCCGAAAGTGCCGTTGATCGTTCCGTCAAGGTCGGGGCCGTTTAAACCCGAAGCGCATTGGGTTGTGGTGCCACCAACGCAGGTGATGAAGGAATGGACGCCGGCAATTCGACCATTGATGAGAGTGGGGCCGCCGGAATCGCCGAAGTAGATCATGGATTCGCGAGCGGTCATGGTGCTAGTACCGGTGGAATTGCGGGCTGAGGAGCCATCATCGAAGTCATAGAAGAGGATGTTGTTGCCGATGATCTGGTCGACCATGTTGGTGCCTTCGCGGCGCGTGCCGGAGGCGATGTTGCCGCCGGAGGTTCCGGTTCCGCTGCCGCCGCGACCGATAATGGTGCCGACCTGACCGACTTCGCCGGTACCTGTATAGAGCGAGAGACGGTTGATGGAGGAATCTACAATTTGAGAAAGGGTAATGATCGCAATGTCGTTGCCGCCGAAGTAGTTGGCGGAGTTGAACTGGCTGTGTGGGGTGAGGGCGGAGGAAGCGTAGTCGAAGCGTACGTTGTTGGAATTGATGAAGCTGACCGTTGCGGAAGTGGCGTTGAGAATGCAGTGAGCGGCGGTGAGGAAGTGCATCCCGGTGTTCAGGAGGGAACCGCTGCAGACGCCGGCGCCGGGGGCGTTCAAAAAGCCGACGGCGGTGTTACCGGAAAGATATACGGGGTTATTGGGGTCGGTTCCGCCAACGATGATGGCGGAGGCCTGGGGGGCATAACAGCCGAGGGTTAGGACTAGAG
The DNA here is from genome assembly GCA_016870995.1 of Acidobacteriota bacterium. Classification (GTDB taxonomy): domain Bacteria; phylum Acidobacteriota; class Terriglobia; order Bryobacterales; family Bryobacteraceae; genus Bryobacter. The sequence goes on along the minus strand of VFZU01000132.1, from coordinate 7,553 downwards.
CGAGCGTGAGTTTAAGGCTCATACAGGGATCTATCGGTGCTTCCGAGAGATGAGTGTAGGCCTGGAAGATAAAAAGTCGTAGCGCGAAAAAGCCCTAAGAACTAGGCGACTTGGACCTCAATTGGCGAGATGGGTGTCTAAGGTTTGCGGTCGCTCGATCGGCGGCGATGGCGGGCGATGCAAACGATTGCCGCAGCGAAGCCAGCGAACCAGGTTGCGGGCTCAGGAACATTCGCGGGGCCGTCCAATAGGCTACCGGCGGGGGCGTTGGTAATGCTCTGGATCCAGGCGGCATAGAAGGAGACGCGAGTGTCAGCGAATCTTTCTCCAAACGTGGCGTTGATCACACCGTCGACATCGACGCTGGTGGCGCATTGGCTGGTGGTGCCGGAAAAACAGGTCAGGAAAGAATGGACGCCGGCGATTTGGCCGTTGAGGAGGGTGGGGCCGCCGGAATCCCCGAAGTAAATGCTGACCTCGCGAGCGGTGGGAGTGCTGGAGCCGAGGGTGCTGCGAGCGGTGGTGCCATCGTCGAAGTCATAGAAAAGAATTCTGTTATTGATGATGGCGTCGATGGTATTGGTGCCTTCGCGCCGGATACCGTCGCTGGTACGGTCGCCGTTGGAGCCGATGCCGGTGCCACCGCGGCCGATGAGGGTGCCGACCTGATTGAGCTCGCCGTTGCCGGTGTAGAGTGCGAGGCGGTTGATGGAGGAATCGACGGTTTGGCCGAGAGTGATGATGGCTATGTCATTGCTGGCAAAGTAGTTATTGCTTTCGAAATCGGGATGGCTGATCAATGAAGTGGACTTGTATTCGAAAGTCTGGCTGCCATTCCAAAATCTGACCGTTGCATCACCGGAGGCGCCGAGAAGGCAGTGGGCGGCGGTGAGGAAGTGGATCCCGGTATTGAGCAAAGAGCCGCTGCAGCCACCCACCCCTGGGACCAGGGAGTAGCCTACGGCAGTTTGCCCCGAGAGGTAGATGGGGTTGTTGGGGTCGGTGCCCCCAACGACGATGGCAGAAGCCTTGGGAACAAGGCTTAGGAAAGAGAGCACGAAGGCAATCGTGGGTTTTGAAGGCATTATTGGTACTTTTGGAACTAAAGTACTAAAAGTATACTCACATAGACCTTAGGTTCCTATACCCCAAAAGGATTATGAGGGTTATGCCTTCCGCTGGGGGGTAAAAATCGCCCGTTGATGAGAAGTTGCGCTCGACAAGGGTTCAAAAAGAGTACGATATGAGCTATGTTGCAGGCCATCGGGTTGAGCAAGAGCTATGGAGCGCAGACGGCGTTGGATGGATTGAACCTCGAAGTGAAGCCGGGGGAGATTTTTTGTCTCCTGGGGGCAAATGGGGCTGGTAAGACAACCACGATCAACCTGTTTTTGAACTTTATTGAGCCGACGAGCGGGTTGGCAAAGATTAATGGGCTGGATGTGGCCTCCGATGCACTGGAGACCAAGAAGTACATTGCCTATATCCCCGAGCAGGTGAGCCTGTACAAAAACCTGACGGGACTTGAGAATCTGGATTATTTTGCGACGCTGGCAAGCGGGGCGGCCGTGGAGAAGTCGCGGCTGGTTGGGTATTTGCGGGAAGTGGATTTGCCGAGTGGGGCTGAAGACCGGAAGGTGTCTACTTACTCAAAGGGAATGCGGCAGAAGATTGTGATCGCGATTGCGATGGCAAAGCAGGCCAAGGCGCTGTTGCTCGATGAGCCGACCTCGGGACTGGACCCGAAGGCATCGAACGAGTTTTCGCAGCTGATCCGGAAGCTGGCGGGGAACGGGACGGCGATCTTGATGGCGACGCACGATTTGTTCCGGGCCAAGGAAGATGGGTCGCGGGTAGGGATTATGCGGCAGGGGCGATTGCGGCAGGTATTGAATACAGATGAATTTGGGCACGCGGATCTCGAGAGGATCTATCTGGAGCACATGCATGATTAGTCAAATTGCAAAAAAAGAAATGCTTGAGATGCGCCGGGATGGGCGCTTTCAGGTGGCGTCGGCAATTGTGCTGGGGCTGCTACTGGTGTCACTCGGGATTGGGTGGCAGCAGTATGTCAGCGTGAACCGGCAGCATGAAATGGCGAGGGCCGAGACACGCGAGCAGTGGCTGTCGCAGGGCAAGAAAAATCCACATTCGGCGGCGCACTATGGCGTGTATGCGTTTAAGCCGAAGAGTCCGCTGTCGCTGGTAGACCGGGGGGCCGATCAGTATACCGGCGTGGCAGTGTGGCTTGAGGCGCACAAGCAAAACGAATTTAAGTACAAGCCGGCGCGGGATGCGAATACACTGGCGCGATTTGGGGATCTGACGGCGTCGAGCGTGTTACAACTGCTGGTGCCGCTGCTGATCATCCTGATGAGCTTTTCGTCGTTCGCCGGGGAGCGGGAGTCGGGAACATTGCGGTTGTTGTTGTCGATGGGCATAGCGCGCGAGAAGCTGGCGCTGGGCAAGGCGTTGGGTGTGGCGGGTGGACTGGGCATGTTGCTGGTGCCGGCCGCATTGATTGGCTCTGCGGCGCTGGTGCTGGCCTCGGATTCTGGGTCGTTTGTAGCGAACCTGCCGCGACTGGGCTGGATGACGGCGAGCTACCTGTTGTACTTTGCCGCGTTTGTGGGGATCTCGCTGACGGTTTCGGCGCTGGCGAAGTCGGCGCGTTTGGCGCTGGTGTGTTTGCTGGGGTTCTGGATCTTCAACGGGCTGGCAGCACCGCGGTTGTTTAGCGATGTGTCGCGAACAGTGCACCGCACGCCTTCGAGCTTTGCGTTTTCACAGCGGATGGACGGCGAGTTGAAGAAGGGGTTTGACGGGGAGGCGCTGAAGAAGAAGGTGATGGCGCAGTATGGCGTGACATCGATGGAGGCGTTGCCCGTGAACTTTTTGGGGATTTCGCTAAAGGCGGGCGAGGACCATGGCAACGAGGTGTACGACAAGCTGTACAGCGAGTTGTGGGATACGTTTGAAGCGCAGAACCGGCTGCAGCAGCAGGGTGGAGTCGTGGCGCCGTTGATGGCGATGCGGTCGGTATCGATGGGACTAAGTGGGACGGACTTTGCACAATTCCGAGATTTTTCGGTGGCGGCGGAGAAGTATCGCCGGGTGCTGAACGATGCGATGAACGACGATCTCAAGAACTCGCCGAAGACCGAAGGGCCTTACATGGCGGATGAGAAGTTGTGGTCGAAGGTGCCTGAGTTTGCGTATGTGATGCCAGAAGTGAATGTCGTGCTGGGTCAGCAGGCTTGGAGTTTGGGATTGCTGGTGTTGTGGGCACTGGGTGCCACCGGCATGGCGGGATGGGCAGCAACACGGAGGCTGAGGGCGGAATGATTGGAACGGTTGCGAAACAGGAATGGCGGCTGCTGAAGGCAGACCGGACACTGGCTGCAGTAGTTGTATTGATGGCGGCGATGGTGGGCTATAGCCTGTACAACGGGAGTTCGTGGGTAGCATTTCAGCGGCAGACGCTCGGCGCGGCCGAGACCGAGCAGGCAGAGCGGAAGGGCAAGCTGCTAAAGACACTGAAGGGAATTGAGGAAGGTCGGATTGAGGTGAAGGGAACGCAAGATCCGCGCAGTGCTGCATCCATTGGAGGGAACAGTTCTGCCCCGTATCTTGCGATGCCGCCTGCGCCGCTGGCAACGCTGGCGGTGGGGCAGAGCGATTTGTATCCGTATTATTTCAAGCTGAATCTGCGATCGAAGCAAGCAATCCTGGCGAATGACGAGATTGAGAATCCAACCAATCTGCTGGCCGGACGGTTTGATTTGGCGTTTGTGCTGGTGTATCTGTTTCCGCTGGTGGCGTTGGCGCTGGGCTACAACCTGATTTCTTCAGAGAGAGAACAAGGAACACTCGCACTTGCGATGTCGCAGCCGTTGACGATGCGGGAAATGGTGACAGGCAAGATTGTGCTGCGGGGAGGATTGCTGCTGGGGCTGGTGGTGTTGTTCACATTTGCAGGAGCACTCTTGACCGGCGTGGATTTGGGATCCTCGACCGTTTGGCTGCGACTGGGATTATGGGTTTCGTTGATGGCTCTGTATACGGGTTTCTGGTTTGGACTGGCAGTGCTGGTAAATAGCTATCAGACGTCGTCGGCGACGAATGCGCTGACGTTGGCTGGAGCATGGCTCGGCCTGGTGCTGGTCTTGCCGAGTGTGGCGAATCTGGTGGCAACGAGCATGTATCCGGTGCCGAGCCGCGTCGAAATGGTTCAGGCGATGCGGGTGGCGGGCAAGGAAGCGCAATCGAAGGGCAGCATGTTGCTCGCGAAGTACATGGAGGATCATCCGGAATTGATGCCCGCCGGGGAGAAGCCAGCGGCGGACTTTACGACGCTAAGCTATGCGGTGCAGATGGAAGTGGATAAGAAAGTTGAGCCGGTTTTGAAGCGGTTTGACGAGCAGGTGGAGAAGCAACAGGCATTTGTTGAGGGGTTCAAGTATCTGTCGCCGGCGATCCTGGCGCAGACGGCAATCAATGATCTGGCAGGAACGAGCCTTGGCCGGTATCAGCATTTTTCACGGCAGGTGGATGGGTTCTTTGATGCATGGAAAGGGTACTTTCTGCCGAAAGTCTTTGCAAAGACGAAGCTGGGGTCGGGGGAGGTAGCTGGTTTGCCGGTGTATCAGTTCCGCGAGGAAACAGATGGTGACATCCTGGGCCGTGTTGGGGTGGTGCTGGCAGGGATGTTGGTGTTGAGTGGTGCTGTTCTCTGGGTTGGCTACATCAGGTTGCGGCGCGTCAGCATCAGCTAGTTGACCAACTGTCGCAGGTGGCGCGTGTTGTAGTCCTTCGACTTGTCCTGTTTGAGAAGCTCGCGAGCCTTTGCCAGGTAGGATTGGGCCCGTGCTTTCGGAACGGTGAGGGAGGCAACATAAAGCAGCCTCGAGTCTTTTTGCCACCCTGGGTCACTGGTGATGAGGGCGAGGGCCTGTGACGGCTTTTGCGCATGGATAAGAACCAAAGCTCGCCTGGCGAGAAATTGAAAGCGGGCATCGGGGGTGAGCGCGGACATCAAGCGCATTCCTTCGTCGATCATGCCTTCAGCTTCTTTTGAGCTCGGGCTAGCGGGGCAACGGGCTAGAACTGAAGCCAGCTCGATGCGAAATTGCACCTGCACTATGTTGTCGTCCTTTAGTCCGTCTAATTTGCGAGGCGGGCCAAGGATCTGACGGGCCTTCTCAATCCATGGAACTGCCTCACAAGGACGGCCAATGTTGGGGCCCAAAGGATCGCCATATAAATTCGCAAGGCTCCAATAGAAGCCTGCAATAGGGGTGGAGTATAGGCTGCGTAGTTTAGGTTCGGCAGCTAAGGCTTGGACGTCTGGCTCAAATTGCAGCAACTGTTCGACGGCTTGCCTCGGCTCGCCAAGGGCCCTGTAAGCGAGATACGTTAATCGGACAAAGCTAAGCACGGCACGACGACGTTCCGCTTTGATAAAGGGGCTAACAGATCGGATGATGTCGATCGCAGCTTGGGGATTGCCGACGCTAATCTCAAAATCGCTCAAGTAAAGGCGGATCATCAAGTAATCCCCCAGATTCGTAACTGGGATCAACCGAATCGCAGTGTCGAGATACATGCGCGCTAGATCTGTTTGTCCGCGCTGGGCAAACAAGTAGCCGACGCGGGCAGAAGCGAAGCCGATCAGGGAGTCGAGTTCTTTGTTGGATGGTTGCGAAGACTTGAGCCGGTAAGCAATCTCGAGTGCCTTTTGATGGGCCTCAAGAGCGGGTGCATAGAGGCCCAGGTTCATCGCACCAGGGGTGCCAAGAATGTCGCCCAGCTTGATGTAGGCACGGGCTAGTTCCAGATCGAGCGAAGCATCTCCTGATGATTCGGCAGCAATGCGGTTCAGATACTCGAGGCCCCGCTGGGTGATCTTTCTCCGAATCGGCGCGTTTTGGGGTTCGGCTGAAAGATCAGCATCGAACTCGAACAACAACGAGTTGGCAAGAGTACGAAGCTCATTAAACCGGCGCTGGGCGCGGATGCCTTCGCGGACGGTGAGGGTAGCGCTGGTGATTGAGACGATCAGCAAGACAAGACTGAAGGCGACTAGGGTGCGATTGCGAGAAATGAACTTCGCCGCACGGTAGGTGAATGCATCGGGACGGGCCAGTACCGGCTGCAGGTTGAGGTAGCGGCGAATGTCGTCGGCGAACTGCGAGGCACCTGCATAGCGCCGTTGCGGGTCCTTGTCGAGAGCCTTGAGCAGGATGAGTTCCAGGTCACGATTCAAGTTGGGTTGGATCGAGCGTGGTGGCAGAGGAGGTTGCTTTGTGACGGCATCAATCAACTCGGGTAGTGAGGTGCGGCGCGCTGGGTAGGGAAGCTGACCGGTGAGGAGTTCATAGAGAATTACGCCCAGGGAGTAGACATCGCTGGCGGTGGTGGCGGGAGCGGCGAGGAGCTGCTCGGGACTTGCATAGCCCGGAGTCAGGCGATGAGACATGGTTGAGTCGGCAGCGGGTTGCTGGATCGACTTTGCAATGCCGAAATCCAACAGCTTGACGATGCCGCCAGAGGTGACCATGATGTTGGATGGCTTTAGGTCGCGATGAACGATGAGGTTTTTGTGGGCGAACTGCACCGTGTCGAGGATGGTGAGAAACAGATTGAGGATTGCCTTGGTTGAGAGTGCTTTCTGACGGACGTGCTCGTCGAGGCGCTCGCCTTCGACAAGCTCCATCACGAGATAGAGCAAGCCATCTGAACTGGTACCGCCGTCAAGCAAGCTGGCGATATTGGAATGCTTTAGTTGCGCGAGGATTTGACGTTCACGATGGAAGGCGGCGGCGAGCCCTGGATCCAGGCTGGAATGGCCGAGGATCTTGATGGCAACTCTTTGTTGGTAGGTGCCATCGGCGCGCTCGGCGAGAAAGACAGAGCCCATGCCACCCTGGCCCAATTGAGTGAGCAATTGCCAGGGGCCAAGCCTGCGACCGACCAGGGAATTAATTTGAGAAGCGACCAGAGGCTCATCGAAGAACACTCGCGTTTGATCGTGGGCCGCTAGCAATCGCTGCAAGCTAACGCGGAGCTCGGCGGGCAGTGAATCGAGATAGGCGGCAAGAGAGGCGGGGTCGAGGCCGATCGCATGATCGAAACACTCTCGAATGTTGAGCTCTCTGGGCTGCATCGGCCAGGAAATATAGTTTAACAAGGGAACCCATGGACGGGGCGAATTCGATCACAGTGTTGCTGGCTGCCTGGCGCCAGGGAGATGAACAAGCTCGAGAGCAGGTGTTTGACCGCCTCTATGGGCGGCTCCACGAGATTGCCGCGGCGATCCTTTGGAAACAAGGCGATGGGCACACCGTGGCACCAACGATGCTGGTGCATGAAGCGTTTCTGCGGTTTCTGGGAGAAGGCGAATTAGGTTGGAACGATCGCGGGCACTTTCTCGCCACAGCGGCGCAGGTGATGCGGCGCTATCTGGTGGATCACATCCGGCGGGATCAGGCCGCCAAACGTGGTGGTGGGGCGGCGATCCGCGTGGAATGGGATGAGGCGGTGGGTGGCATCAC
>VFZU01000131.1 GCA_016870995.1 Acidobacteriota bacterium | reverse complement strand
GCAAAGGAGGGGCACATCCCCTCCTCTGCACTCCTCCCCTAAAAGCCCAGAAAGGCAGCATTGGCCAAATTCGTAATTGCAGAACTTGACATACACAACTGCTGTCGGTGCGGTGAGTGGCGTGCCGGGAGGGCGGGTTCATGACTGGGAAAGCCGCACTGGCAGATTCGTAGTTGACCGCTGAGCAGTCCAGATTTGGGCTTGGGTCGGACGAGAGCAAGCGGTGGGCGAAGTAGAGTCAGGAGGGTAGCGATTGAACCCGTTTCAGTCTCTTCTGGACGGCCCGACTGCTTACTTTTTGGAAGCGTGTAAGGCGATGCGATTTCCTTCAGAGTCCTCGAACTCTGCGACGAAACCGAAGGAGCCGACAGCGGTGATGGGATACAGCGTCTTGCCACCGTTCACGTTCGCGCGTTGGAGAGTTGCGCCGATGTCCGTGGTTTCGAAATAGACGATGGGGCCGCTTTTTGATGGAACGTAGGCGTCGCCCTTCGCCAATGCGCCCGTTGCGCCCGGTGCTCCATCGGCGAAGGGTAGCAGGGCCATTTGGTTCCCATCGATCTGCTGACGCTCGAACTCGAAACCGAAAACGGCATGGTAGAAGCGGATCGCTCGGTCCATGTCGCTGACTGGGATTTCGAAGTAGGTGATCGGGTTCACTTTCGAGGCTTTCGGGGTTGATGAATTTACCGATAGAGAGCAACTGGCGAGAAGGCATAGCGTGCTGAGCAAAACAACTATGCCTTGCACGGTGGGGTGTGCTGGCGAACGCGTGATACGAGAGCTCATCAACTGGCTCACTTCGGGTGGGAAGTTTAATAGGTCAGCTTCTTGAGGTAGTCGGCGGATTGCTTCAGACTGTCGAGGGGGTTACCAGGGGTCTGGTCCTGCTCGACGAAATAGTGTTTGGCGCCAGCGGCGGCGGCGGCCTTGAGGACAGGGACCATGTCGATAACGCCGGTTCCGACGCTCTGGAAGGCTTCCCTGGGGACGCGCTCGTTGTACTGCGGTGCCATCTTGGTGACGTTCTTGAGATGGACAAGGGGAATGCGGCCATTGTACTTCTCGAAGACTTCGACCGGGGGGACGCCGCCGACCTGACTCCACATGATGTCGAACTCTAGGCCGACGAGCTTCGGGTCGGTATTCTTCATGAGGACGTCGATGAGGCGATCGCCGGTGCCGGCAACGGGTTCGAACTCGAAAGCGTGGTTGTGGTAGCAGAGCATGAGGCCGGCGGATTTGGCGCGCTCGCCGGTCTTGTTGAGAGTGTCGGCAAGCTTCTTGATCACTTCTACACCACCGCGGTCTGCCGGGGCGATGTAGGGGCAGACCACGTACTTGATGCCTTTTGCTTTGGCGTCGTCGAGTGTGGGGTTGAGCTTGTCGATGTCTTTGAAGAAGTAGCTGGTGTCGATGTGGAGGCTGATGGGCTTGAGCTTGGTTTGCTTGAGCGAATCCCAGACTTTGCTCATGTTGCCGCGGATGACTTCGGCTTCGGTGTAGCCTTGAGCCTCAAGCGCCTGGAGAGTTTCGAGGGGCTTTTGATCGATGATCGAGCGCAGGGTGTAGAGCTGGGCTCCGAAGGTCTTGAGCTTCTTGGCTTCAAGAGTAGGGACAAGGGCAGCCGAAGTGGCGAGCAGGGAGCGGCGGGTCATTTGCATGTCAGCCAATAGTTTATCTGGAAAAGAAAAGGGCCGGAACCATTTTCAGGTTCCGGCCGTGAGCGAGACTAACGAAATTTGCGACTCTCGTTATGCCAAACTTAATCGCCGAGGGCGCCGGCGGTTTCTTCCTTCTTCGGAGCCGCGTTGATGCCAACCAGACCAGCCGGAGCGATGGAGCCTGCGGGCTTGATGTCACCGAGGGCAACAAAACCTTCCACGGTCTGTTCCTTCAGGATTTCCTTGCGATAGAGCTTTTCCATTTCCTTGTGGTGCTCTTGTTCCCTGATCTTCTGAGCGCGAGCGCGAATCTTTTCTTCGCGGGCATTCTTGGCGATGCCCTGCGCGTCGAGATCGGTCTGCTTGCCAGCGTCCACAGCTTCCTGGTTCAGGATGAGGTTGTGTTCGATGGAATCCATGTCGACGTTCTTGTTGCCGGCATAGATCTTGTGGCGGCCATGCTCTTCGTACCACTTGGTGAGGGTGGCGGTCATGTGCATCTTCTCGACGATGTTGCGCCAGCCAACGCCCGTGTTGTAGGCGCAGAAGGAAATTTCGCCTTCCTGGGTGGCATAAGGGATGATGCACTGTTCGGTGCGGCGGAAGTCGTAGTTGAACAGATCCTGGAACCACATGCCGGCGATGAAGAGGAAGTTCCAGCGGTCGGCGCGGCGCTTTTCGATGTCGGCCATCGTGCGGTCGCCGGTGACTTTGCCGTAGCTCTTACCGGAGGCACCCATGGACTTGTCGAACTTCTTGAGGAGGTCCATGATGCGGAAGTGGGTGGGAGCCTTGTAGGGGTCGTAGTTGCGGATGAGCGCGATCGAGACACCGAAGAGCGACCAGAACTTGGAGCGAGCGGCGTCGTTGAGCTTAGCGACGTCCTTCGAGAACTGGGCGGCATTGAGGAACGAGGTAACCGGAGCGGCTTCCTTGGTTTCTTTGTCGACCATGACGGCCATACCGATGCCGCAGTTGGGGTGGCAACCGCAGGAGAGCTGGCCCCAATCGGCGTTCGGGCCGTGGACGAGGTCAGCGAAGTCGGAGAAGGTGCTCATGAAGGAGATCGGGAACCAGTCGCGCTCGGGGACGCCGATGCCGGTCTGGCTCTTAACGTCGTGAGCGAGGTGCGAAAGGGTGTAGCGCTGAGCGGCGCGGCGTTCGTCGGTGACTTCTTCGTCGCGGCCGGTGAAGGACACGGGCTGGAAGCTGAGGAACGGGATCTTCTTCGGGTTGTCGAGGGCGAACTCGACAATGCGGCCAACCTGTTCGTTGTTGATGCCGTTAACGATGGTGGTAACGGGAACGATGTCGATGCCGTTGGACCAGCAGTTTTCGATGGCGCGCATCTTGACGTCGAATAGGTTGCCGACGGCGCGGTGTGAGTTGGCAGCGTTGCCGATGCCGTCGAACTGGAGGTAGACGTAGCGCAGACCGGCTTCAGCGGCTTGCTTGGAGAACTCGACGCTCTTGGCGAATTCGATACCGTTGGTGGCGGCCTGGACGGAGTTGAAACCGACCTTGCGGGCGTAACGGACGGCGTCAAGGAAGTAAGGCGACATGGTGGGCTCGCCGCCGGAGAACTGAACCGACATCTGACGACGCGGCTTGATCTTCAGCGCGTTGTCGAGCATGGTGGTGATGTCTTCCCAGGAGAGTTCGTGAACAAAGCCGACCTGGTTGGCGTCCATGAAGCAGGGGTCGCACATCATGTTGCAGCGGTTGGTCAAGTCGATGGTGAGGACCGAACCGCGGCCGTGCTTGATGGTGGAGGAACCATGATTGTGAAGGTCTGCGTCGTTGTGGGCGCGGATATCGCGGCCGGGGAAGACTTCTTCGAGGTGCTTGAAGAACTTAGCGTCGATGGCCATGACGTCTTCGAAGTGACCGTGGATGGGGCAATCCTTCACCATGAGGATCTTGCCGTCGCGCTCGATGATTTGAGCCTTGATCTCGCCGGCCTTTTCGTTCTTGAGGATCTCGACGGGGAGTTCGCCGTTGATGATCTTGTTGCGGATGTCGGGGACGCACTTGGGGCAAAGGGAGTCCGTTGTGCGGGGCCAGCCGAGCGGCGGCTTGGTCTTTTGGAAGCTCTTAAGAAGCGGCTTGTCGGACCACTTCGGAGTGAACGAGGGATTCGGGTTGATCGAATTCAGTTTTTCAAAGACGGCCCAGGTAGCATTCGCGGCGAGCGAAGCGGCCTTTTCAACGATCTTTACAGTTTTGGACATAGTCTCCCTTTATAGAGTCGCGTTTTGGTGGGTTGGCCCACTCGTATGTATGTCAGGGTAGGCGAAATGATTTAGAAAGGCACCGGCTAGTTGTTGAATAGCAGGATGGATAGGTCGAATTGCATATATCGAGGCTGAACTGCAAAGGCAAAAAGCGAACAAAAGCCGAATCAAAGGAGCTTTTTCGTCTTTTGTTCGATTCTCTCCAGGTCTTCTAGCGGCAAATCAGCGGCGAGAATCTCCCAGCGTCGGCTCGCTGGAGGGTAGCCGGATTTGGCGGCGAGGGCGACCCAGGCGAGCCCTTCAAAGCGTTCGGGTTCGTCTTCGGCGGCGATTCGATTGAGGATCAGGCGGCCGAGCAGGTATTGACCTTCGGCAATGCCGCCCTTGGCGGCGCAGCGCAGGAGGTCTTCTGCATTCTGGTTCTTTTCGATTTTGACGCGGGCCTGCTTGAGACAAACGGCGGGATCTTTGGCCAGGGCGAAGAGCAACAACCACCACATGGGTCGATAATGACACTGTGCTGGTGGATGCGCAAATTGTACTCGAGGCGGCGTTGGCCGAGGGCTTCGAGCTGGCCGGCCTGACGCGGGCTTTGCCGCATGAGGATTACTTGCGACAAGTGGCATGGGTGGAGCGCGGGATGGCAGCCGGGATGACGTATTTGAAGGACCACCGGGCTGGAGTTCGGCAAGACCCGAGGTTGATTTTTCCTGAGGCAGTTTCGATGCTGTGCGTGGGCAAGCTCTACAAAACCGAGGGGCCTTCACGCGTCGAGGATGGGAGTGGATGGATCTCGCGCTATGCGTGGGGGACGGCGGACTATCACGATTTGCTTGGACAAGGATTGCATCGCGTGGCCGAGAGAGTGAAGGCCGCAGTGGGGCCGTTTGCTTACCGGGTAGCTGTCGATACAGCACCGATGCTAGAGAGGAGCTATGCGCGGGAGGCGGGGCTGGGGTGGATTGGGAAGAACACCTGCCTGATCCATGAGCCGCTGGGGAGTTGGTTCTTTTTGGGAGAGCTGCTGTTGCCGTTTGCGGTGACTGAGTATGGCCAGCCACCAGCGGATCGGTGTGGGACGTGCACGGCGTGCATTGAGGCTTGCCCAACGGCAGCGATTGTGGACGGCAGTGTGGATAGCAACCTGTGCATCAGCTATTGGACGATTGAGGCGAAGGAGGAGGCTCCGGCGCCGTTAAAAGCCGCCTTCGGAAATCACCTGTTTGGTTGCGATATCTGTCAGGATGTTTGCCCCTGGAACCGGCGTGCGCCTGTGACAGCCGAGGCGGGCTTTCAACCGACGAATGCCTGCCCGCCGATGGAGGAAATGCGAGAGGACGAGTTTCGTGCGAAGTTTCGCAAGACACCCGTGGCGCGGACCAAGGTGGGGGGCTACAACCGGAACGTAAAAGTGGCCTTAGAGAATCGCAGCAAGAAGGCTTTGTAATTCTTGCAATGGAGGAGCCGGGATGTCGGCACTGAAGCCTGCTTCAAGAGTGTCGCCATCCAATGCGAAGCGCCCATTGGGCATCTCAGTGAGGCGAAGGAGCTGGATGCGGCTGGAGAGAACGGGCTCAAGCCCGAGGAGTGCGCCGTGGATGGCATCGAACCATTCGACAGCGGCCTGGAGAGAATCAGCTGAAGGAGTTGGTTCGGCCCAAACGAGTTCGACGGGTCTTGCGCCGAAGTGCTTGAGGAGTTCAGCTTCGGTGCGGATGGAGGCGGGGCGATTGAAGGTGACGGCGGCAATCTCATCAACGAGGACATAAGTGTTGTCGAGTTGGAGGAGGTCGCCGGAGAGTGGTTGAGCGGTGCCGCTCAGGGTGGCTCCCGATCTGAGGATGAGGCTGAGTTCCCCGCCCTGTTCAAGTATCTTCCGCAGGCCCATCGTTCGCTTTTATATGATAGGCGACGATGCAATCACTTCTGTTGATGATGTCGCTGTTGGCGGCGGATGAGGTTCTGTTTGACGGCAAGTCCTTCAAAGGCTGGCGCGATGTCAGCAAGCTGGATGTGCCGGGAAATGCGTTCTCAATCGAGGACGGAGCAATCAAGTCGAACAAAAAACCATGGATCAACGAAGACTTGTTCTCATTGGGTGAGTATGAGGATTTTGAGCTGACTTTTGAATGGAAAATCAGCGCACGCGGGAATAGCGGGATCAAGTACCGGCTACAGGACGCCATGTTCATGAACGAGAGCATTGAGCGTCCGGTGAAGAAGTTTGAGGAGACGTTGCGGGATGAGTATGTGCGGAGACCGAGCGACCGAGCGAAGTTGAAGCCGAACGAGCATGGGCAGTTGTATACAGTGGCGTTTGAGTTCCAGCTGATCGACGATGAGAACTATCTGTACAAGTTACCCGGGCTACAAAAGACAGGCGCGCTATACAGCTTCATCCCGCCGACGAAGGCGGCAAGCAAGAAGCCGGGTGAGTGGAACACGGGGAAGCTGGTGGTGAAGGGAGACCACGTGGAGCATTGGGTGAATGGGCAGAAAGTGCTCGACGCGAATCTGAAGAGCCCGGAGATTGCAGCCGGGGCTAAAGCGCGATGGGGAGAGACGCATCCGGTGTACAAGCTGCTGACCGAGCAGCCGAAGAAGAAGAGCCCGATCTTGATCCAGAACCATGGCGATGAAGCGTGGTTCCGCAATCTGCGAATCAAGAAGCTGTAGTGCTAGAGGTAGCCGATTTCGATGGCACGAAGGACGGCGCGGGTTCGATCGCGTGCGCCGAGCTTGGAGAGAACGCTTGAAGTGTGATTCTTGACTGAGCCCTCAGTCAAGGAAAGAGACTCTCCGATCTCACGATTGCTATAGCCCGCTGCGATGAGACGCAGGACGTCGGTTTTACGAGGGGTGAGGGGGTCTGGGTGGGATAGGTGTTCAAAGTCGTTGCCACGTTGCTGGACGGCTCGAACCACGCGTTCTTTGAGGGCTGGTTGAAAGAGCGTCTTGCCAGCGGCGACAGCGCGAATGGACTCGGCGAGACGTTCGACCGAAACGTCCTTGAGGAAAAAGCCGCGAGCCCCAGCCTGGATTGCCTGGAGGAAGAGCGGGTCTTCATCGAAGGTGGTGAGGAGAAGAACTGGCGGACTGTGTGGGTCCTGCTGCAATTGGTTGAGGATTTCGATCCCAGTCATTTTAGGGAGGAGAATATCCATGACGACGACCTGGGGTTGGAGACTGCGAGCTTTCGCGAGAGCCTCTTCTCCGTCGGCAGCTTCACCAATGACTTCGATATCGGGAATTGTGGCAAGAAGGTTGATGCCCCGGCGCACAATCATCTGATCCTCGACGAGCAGGATCCGAATCATGCCGTGGCTTCCACCCGGCGAGGAAGAGTGATGATCGCGGCGAAGCCCTGGCGCAGGGCGGGTTGGAACTGAACATTGCCACCGAGGTTAGAGACGCGCTCGAGGATGCCGTGCAGACCATTGCCGAGAACGAATGGCTTTGCGCCACGTCCGTCATCTCGGATCGAAAGGGAATATGAGGTTTTGGTTGCGCCGAGTTCGATCCAGAGGTTGGAAGCAGCCGCGTGGCGGAGAGCGTTGGTGATCATCTCCTGAGTGGTGCGAAACAAGACGTGGCTCGGTAAAAGATCGACGTGATCAAGGCCCTCGCTAAAGGTGAGGTGGACCTTGGGGGAATCGATGCCAGCAGTCAGAGTGGCGAGGGCCTTGGGGAGCTCGATTGCCGGAGCGTCGCGAAGGTCAGTGACCGTGTTTCGGATATCACTGAGGACGGTGCGGGCAAGGATTTAAGCAGAGTCGACGGTGGCCTTGGCTTCACCCTGGACTTGCTTGCTGGCGAGTTGGAGATTGAGGCTGAGGCCGGTGAGGTGGTGGCCGAGTTCGTCGTGGAGATCGCGTGAGATTGCAAGGCGTTCGGCAAGGCGAGCGGCATCGGCTTCGATTTGGCGGGTAGCCGCCAATTCAGCATTCTTGCGACGCAGTTCCATGGATTGACGGACAGTGCTGGCTACGAGAGCGCCGAGACCAAAGGTGAAAAAGTGATACATGAGGCCCGTTGCAAGGTTGGCGAAAAGGAGTGGACCGCCATTGAGAGTGGCGAGGTGCGAAGGCAACAGGACCCGCGATGCGGACGGGGAAAACAGCCCGAAACCGATTTGGACCAAGGTCTGAAAGAGAACTCACAAGACGCCCCCGCGAAAGGAGAGAAGAAAGCCCGCCTGGATGCTGGTCATGTAGCTATTGCAGGGGTTAGAGAGCCAACTGGTGAAGGTTTCAAGCAGAAGAAAACTGAGGGCCCAACGGGGTAGAGAAAGCATGGCACGCTCCCGGCATAGCCACCAGAAGCCAATGCCGATGATGGCAGCGGCCAGAAAATCAAAGGTGATGGAAGCGGAAACAGGAGAGCCAGGCCCGAGAAATTGATCGGCCAAGCTGCGAGAAGGGCCGGGAGATTGGAGGCGGCGCATGGTCGTGAGAGATGCGTCCATAACAGCTGAGAGGATTCCCACCAGCCGCAGCATCTGAAGGGAAGAAAGCTGATTTCGGGTTGAGAGAATCACAGCCCAGAATACCTTTCCTTGTAGCGCTTTGCCAGTGCCTAAAGTCATGGTTTGAAAACAAACTTCCGGCACGGGCCAAGCAGTTGTCACTTTTCTCAAGGTTATTAGGTGATGAGACAAAATACGAACAATTTACTGAGGATTCCATTCATTTTCGGATTGCTGGCGGGGCAGGTGCTTTGTGCACAAGATACCCCAAAGCGTGAATTTTACGGACTGACGCTCGGAGGCTTTCAGAACCAGGGACTGGGCTTGAAGGATTTAAAGGATGCCAAGGAGTGGCGATTCTACGACGGATTTGCCGTCGGTTATGTGGAGCAGTGCACCAGGAGATTGGGCTTGAAGCTGGAATTCTCCGGATTGACCGATAAGCAAAGCGTTGGGAACGGAGCAAACCGCTTTGCCTTCCGCCAGAGCAATTGGTGGTTTCTTGGGGGAGTGCAAATGAAGGCTAGTCCCAAAGAGTCAAGTCTGCGCCCTTTCGCCCACGCCTTGATCGGTGCCTCGATACTTCAGACTTCTACTTCGGCAGCGGAAAAGTTGGGCTGTGCCGGAGTTTTCGGCTTGAGAACTTGCCCAAGCCGGTTTGACGAGAACAAGGTGCGGGCTGCGATCTCAATTGGAGGTGGCCTGGACGTCAGGATCGGGAAACGGCTGGAGTTTCGGGTGGCACAGGTGGAGTACATGCCGATGTGCCACTCGGGGTCGACTTATCACAATGTGCGGATCGGGATGGGGCTGGTGTTTCATTGATGATGATGGCGCTTCCAGAAAGTCTGCGGAAGACGGTCAGCAGGCTCTCTGAAGCCCGAATCTATGGCAAAAAGCGAATCTGCATTGTGGGCGCCTCTGGAAAACTGGGGCGCTGCCTGGTGCGATTGGCTCTGGATCGAGGTTATGAGGTTGTCGGAGTCTGCCGGTCAAAGAGTGTGAAGAAACTAGCTGCCTATGAGGACAGAATTTCACTGATACCTGGCAATACAGATGACCCTCACGTGATTGCCAGGGCAGTTGCCGGATGCGATGGGGTACTGACGGTGCTGGTGCCGTGGGGCGTAAAAGGTTACGCAACCGGAACAGCGCAAGCAGTGCTTGATTATGCAATGCCCGGAGCGAGGCTGATCTTCTCTTGTGGGTGGTACATACGGCGGGACAACCGCGATATCTATCCGCAGACTTTTCAGGCTGTGCGGAGGATGATGGGGGCTTTGGCGAAAGCTCTTCGCATATTCGATTCTGGAGATGAGCGAGAGGCCTGTCGAAGAATTTTTTCGAGCGACAGTTTATGGACGGCGGTGAGGGGCGGCAAACTGGAAGAGGGTGAGAGTTTGGGCATGCCAGTGTGGAGCAGGCACGTAGGTGACCCGATGCTCGGGAGCCACAGGATGAGACGAATCGACATTGCGTCGTTCATGGTCGATGCGCTCCATCAACAGGAGTTGATCCATGAAGCGCCTGCAATTGGAGCCGGTCGACGTGGTGACTCACTTCTTCAAACGCGTGTTCATGCCCAACGGCCTGGCGGGCAAAAAAACAACGAGAAAGCCCGATCCTGATCCAGAACCACGACGTCACATCGTGGTTCTAGAATCTGAGGATCAAGACTTACTAGTCTTCAGCCAGCCATTTGTAGAGCAGTCCGCCCACGATAGCTCCGGCGATGGGGGCTACCCAAAAGAGCCAAAGTTGCTCAAGAGCCCAACCACCCACAAAGACAGCGGGACCCGTGCTGCGAGCGGGATTCACCGACAGATTGGTGACAGGGATACCAATCAAATGAATCAGGGTCAGGCCGAAGCCGATGGCAATAGGTGCGAAGCCTTGAGGAGCACGCTTGTCTGTAGCGCCATGAATGATCATCAGGAACATCATGGTGAGGACAAACTCAGCAATCAAGGCGGCGATCAGGGAGTATCCGCCAGGAGAGTGTTCCGCGAAGCCATTGGAGGCGAAGCCGCCTGCCAGCGAAAAGCCTGATTTCTCACTGGCAATGAGATAGAGGGTCAGAGCACCAGTGACGGCTCCAGCGACTTGAGAAGGAATGTAGAACTTCAAGTCTCCAAAGGAGAACCGCCCACCGGCCCAGAGACCGATTGAAACAGCGGGGTTCAGATGGCAGCCGGAAATGTGGCCAATTGTGTAAGCCATGGTCAACACGGTGAGGCCGAAGGCGAGAGATACGCCCAGCAGGCCGATGCCGACTTCGGGAAAAGCTGCAGCAAGTACTGCGCTGCCGCAACCTCCGAAGACGAGCCAGAAGGTGCCGAAAAACTCGGCAGTTGCACGTTTAGCAATGGTCATGAGTCGATGTCTCCTTTAGCGGGCACAGCTGATGCCGAGGCCCGTGGTGTACAGCAGGTCGTTAGTTTTGCGGCCAGGCGCAGGATTGGTGAGCTAGCGATCACTCAGGGATACATTCCAGGTGAGCCACTTGGAAAGCTTCGTGGTGGCACCGACGTCGAAGTTCACACGGTAGTCGCCGAGAGAGTTCATATCGTTGAACATACGGAATGACCGGAACATTGTGGTCGCCGAATTGAGGGTGTAGCGGAAGTTGTTGCCCCAATAGAGTTCACCGGTTTTGCGGGTGAACGTGATGAAACGAGAGTAGTTGTAGGCGGCACCGCCGAGCAGATCCAGCTTGACACGGTCGGTATTGATGGCCTTGTAACCGAGACCGCCACCGAGAACTGCGCGGAGGTCGAGATTTTGGAACTTGTCGTATTCCCAATCGTTGAAGACGTTGGCAAAGAGTTTCGGCTTCAGATTGCGAGCGTAACCCCAACCGCCACGAACCGCTTCAGCTGCACCGGCATTGCGACCGTTGATCAGGGCGGAAGCCTTGATGGTGTTGAAGTACAGGTTAGTCTTGTCGGTTCTGGTGATGCGAGCTGCATTCAGACCCGTAGTGAAGGTGGTTGTTTTTGCGTTACCGCTTGTGCCGGCGAATCCAATACTGCCGCTACCGGCCCAAAGATCGAGAAGACCAGGCTTAAGAAGTCGCTCATAAGCTTTTTGTTCAGCATCGTTGCGCATCAATGAGATTTCTGATGAAGCGACGGTCTTGGTTGTGGCGCCCGAGACCAGCGTCAGCTTGCCATCGTCTTGTTTGACCGTTGCGACAACTGAACTGCCGTCGGGAAGCACCACGTTGAGAGGTTTGTCGGCAGTGATACTGACGACCTGGTCCTAGGGAGCGCTGACCAGGCCGAACATGTCGGTCTGGATGGTGACGACTTTGGCGTCTTTCCGCACGATGCTGCCAGTCACGCGGTCGCCATTTTTGAGCACGACTTGATCGGCGAACAGCGTGCCGACCATCATTGCGAATACCAAGGTGGCCTTCATGCGGTTTGGAGCCTCGTCATGTTCAGGTCTGAGGTGCAATGAGCGCAGCGAGTTGCCAACAGAGGTATCGTGCTGAGGCAGAAAGGGCGTTCTTTGGTGGTGGGTGCCGTAACCGGGGCAGGCTTTTGCAAATGACTCATCGCACGAACGACCAGGAAGATCACGGAAGCGATGATGAGGAAGTTGACTACAGTATTGAGGAACTGACCGTAGGCAATCGTCGGTGCGGCTGCGGCTTTAGCGGCAGCCAGGGTGGGGAAGCTTTGTCCATTCAGGCTCAGGAAAAGATCCTTGAAGTCAATGCCTCCCATCAACATGCCAATAGGAGGCATGACGACGTCGTTGACCAGGGAGGTGATGATGGAGCCGAAGGCACCGCCGATAATGACACCGACGGCAAGATCTACGACATTGCCTCTTTGAATGAAGGCTTTAAAGTCATTCAGCATTTGAAATTCCTTTCAGGGTTGGTTGAACACACTTGTAGACCGCGAAGAAGGCAAGATTGTCACAAGTCGAGAAGATTTTTTCCTGAAGTGACGCGATGTGACTTTTGAGAGGCGGTTATTGTCCTGTTGGTTGTGAGATGCTCAAGGCTCTAGGAACTTGTTGAAAAACTCCCAGCGGCACCTGTGACGCGGGAGCATTTTCGAGCATCTATGTTGTATGCGCGGAAACGACCAGAACCAGGCATCGCTGATCAGCTACGTGAGTCTTGAAGACCGGATAGCGCCGGAGCATCCGCTGCGCAAGGTGCGGGCGCTGGTGGAC
>VFZU01000130.1 GCA_016870995.1 Acidobacteriota bacterium | reverse complement strand
GATGCGCGCCGCAGAGGGGAGCCCCCATGGGGGCTCCCCTCTGCCTCCCTCAATAGAGCCAAATCTGCCAGACTAAGTGTTACCCATGTGACCGGATAGAAGTGTTACCTATGTGCCCGGTCGGACAGGTCCATCCTTTGAATTGCGGTCCTGTTGAGTGACGGGGGCCGTCTGCGCAGATAGAGAAGAGGTGCTGAAGAGGGCCGCCAATAGGCTACCGATCAGAAATACGCGTGGAACGGACAGGAGGATTTTGTCCGTGTTAGTTCGTCGATACATGTTTGTCTCCTGATAAAAGGCCTTCGGGCCTCAACATGAATTGCGTGGGCTTGAAGAATCAGGGGTCAGTTCCTAAACTGCTCGATCTGGTAATGGCCATTTGCACACCCGGTGCCTATCAAGACAAGTGTGAATGGGCTGATAGGGTAAAGTGCGAATCTGGTGAAAGCGTCTCGAGTCGTAACGAAGCTTTGGAAGGACTTAGGGGCTTGGGCGGGACTAAACAGCTGGCGCTTCTAGCGCAAGTACTGAAAGACACTCGACCCGTCGATTTCGAAACTGGGCGGCAGTGATAGACACAGACTTGGATCTTTTACCACTGACCCAGCGAGGAGTGGACAAGAAATGTCCTCTTTAGTGGATTATTCCCATCATGGCTGACATCCAGCTCATCTCTCCCGAGAAAATTAGTACGCTGGTTGGCCCAGTCTTCCCGTTCTTGGTCCTTCAAGCAATGCTGGTGGGTTACCTAGTGAATCAGTTTCACCCGTCGGCGAGACCCTCCACTGCTACATCTGCAAAGAGACCTCAACGGAGATCTGCGTCGACTGCACCAAAGACACGTGCGAACTGCACTTGTGCGAGCGGTGTAAGCGCTGCACCGATTGCTGCATCTGCTTCCTCGATCAACAGAAGCGCCGCTAGCCAAAGGCCGGAACAAGCTCGGCTTTCCATTCCGACGCGGAGTTCGACCACACTTCTAGCGCAACAAATCGTTGAGTTTCTTGATCTCTTTCGGATCAAACTTGTCCTTGCGGTCAAAGGTCAGCAGGCCATTGATCTCTTGCTCCACATCGGTCAACTGCGTGTAACAAATGCCAATGATGAAAGGCATGCGCGCAATGCCTTCGTACAGGCTGCGGATTCTGCCGAGCGCCTTGTCCTTGTCGGGTTCTACGCCAGCGTAGCCCCAGCTTGCCTTGGGCGTGGACGTGCCGGGAGCGACATAGCTGACGCCTCCGAACTCACTCAAATAGAATGGCGATCCGTTGTAGCTGAAGCCTGGAATCAGAATGCTGCGGCCAAAACGCCACTTGCTCATCTCCGCCGTGCCAAAACCGCGCAAAGAGGCCTCCAGAGCAGGACCGTTTGGCGAATAGTTATGCGTGGCGAAGAGATCCGTCATGTCCGCATGCTCCCAGCCTTCGTTGTCGATCACCAGGCGGGTCGGGTCCAGCGATTTCGTCATCGTGTACATCGTGCGCAGATAGTTGATCTGCCTCTGGTCCGTGGCGTTCGGCACACCCCAGCTTTCATTCAGCGGAGCCCAAACCACAATCGACGGATGGTTGTAGTCACGATCCATCGCCTCCATCCATTCCTTCAGGAAGGCTGCGGAAGATCGCTCGTCATACTCCAGCGGAAATGCGTTTGCCATCTCGCCGGAAACCAGCATGCCCATCTTGTCGCACCAATAGAGCCAGCGCGGATCTTCCACTTTCTGATGCTTGCGAATGCCGTTGAAGCCCATCTCCTGCATCTTCTTAATGTCAAACTGCAGGGCTTCATCGGAAGGCGCGGTCAGAATCCCATCGGGCCAGTAACCCTGATCGAGCACGGTCTTGAAGTAATGCGGGATGCGGTTCACCGCCAGCCGTCCGTTCTCGATCGAGACGGTGCGAAAGCCGAGATAGGACTTCATCTTGTCCAGCGTTTGTGCGCCCTTCGCAATCTCATAAGTGATGTCGTAGAGATTGGGGGAGTTCACGTTCCATAGCGCCGGGTCCTGCACCTTGAGCGCCACATCCACTCGATCATCCACAGGCATGCCAGTGCCTCTGGCCACATCTTTGCCATTGCGACTGATGGTGACACGCAGTTCTGTGTCGGGCTGTGTCCTGCTGAGGCGAGCGCGAAAACGCGCCAGACCATCCATGCCCGCCTGCACGCGCACGCTGTGCAGCCACGTCTGTCCAACTGCTTCCAGCCAGACAGTTTGCCAGATGCCCGAGGTCCGCGTATAGAAAATGCCCTGCGATTCCGGCTTCCAGTACTGCTTGCCGCGAGGGATGTTGCGGTCTGTGGGCGGATCTTCCGCGCGCACTGTTACCGTTTGTAGGCCCTTGCCCTGCAGTGCATTCGTAACATCGAGCGCAAAGGGCACATTGCCGCCTTCATGCTCTCCCTGCAACTGGCCATTCACCCAGACCTTTGCACGGTAATCCACCGCGCCGAAGCGCAACAGGATGCGCTTACCCGTCCAGGCGGGCGGCACTGTAAACTGCCGCTGGTACCAGGCCCAGGGATGGAAGCCCGTTTC
This sequence comes from Acidobacteriota bacterium, assembly GCA_016870995.1. GTDB lineage: Bacteria > Acidobacteriota > Terriglobia > Bryobacterales > Bryobacteraceae > Bryobacter. Next base: position 10,028 of record VFZU01000130.1, on the reverse strand, counting down.
TGCAATGCCGCTCAGCTTCGACTCGAAGGGGAAAGGAACATTGATGCTGCGGCCCAACTTCTTCTTGCCGCTGTACCAGCCTTCATCCAGACCGACATTGCTGTCATCAAAGGCGAACTCCCAAGCGCCGTTGAGGTTTTGCCATTCATCCCGGACCATCTGCGGTTCCGGATGCTCAGGCCGGGGAATTTGGGCGGAGACGTTAAGCGCAAGAGCCAGCGAGAGGATGGGAAAGATTGTTTTCACATTTAGAGAATATCGAACCGGCCGGCACTTCGTGCTCTATCTCCGGCACACACTTCCTATTGCTGCCTTGGATCGACGAGCTGTTCCTGATACGGCTAGTGTAGATCGATTCCTCCCGAACGCTGCTATGGTTTTGTCGCAATGGCTTGGAACTTGCGCTTTTGATCCTGGGGCAGAGAGCAAGCGCTGCCAGCTGTTGGACCGTCGGCAGAAAGACTGGCGGATCTGATCAGCTAGCAATCGCTGGGCACGAGTCGCTCGCTCGGGTTAGCCCGGCTGCTGGCGGCTCACGGACGCCCGAAAGTCGTCCAACGACTGGCCATGCTCGACCGGAAACGCGTCTCCGACCTTAACAGAGTTCATCCGGTCCAGACGAAAGTTTCGAAAGTCGCGCCGAGACTCGCACCACGCCGCGACTGTCCAGGTGGATCCCCAGTAGAAGAGGCCAAGCGGGCGGACGCTTCGGGACGACGGCTTTTTGCCCCGATCCACATAGTCGAATATTAGGCGACGCTGCTCTCCGACGGCCTGCCGAATCGCGTCCAACGTATCGCCCGTGGACTTGTCGATGTGAAAGCCTGGCGCAAACAGCCGAGTGTCCTCAACCGTACTTCGGCGTTCGGGTGGAAGCGCGAGAGCAACCTTAGAAAGCGCCGAACGGCTGGCGGCTCCGAGCGATGGTCCGCCCCAGCTTTCCACCATTCGGAGCCCGGCCACCAAAGCTTCCACTTCGTCGAAGGTGAACATAATTGGCGGAAGGTCGAACCCGCGGCTCAAGCGATAGCCGACTCCAGCTTCGCCTTCCACTGGCACTCCCGACAGCGACAAATCCTGAATGTCGCGGTAGATGGTGCGCCGAGAGACCTGCAGCCAAGAGGACAATTGAGAGGCTGTTGTCAGACGGCGCGCCCGGAGGTGTTGCACGATTTGGAAGAGGCGGTCGGCGCGACGCATCGATTAGGAATTAGGCGAGCGCGTGAATGCCGACGACATTACCTTCGGTGTCGCGGATCTTCGCATACGCGCCCATGCCTGGAGGCAGGTCGAAGCGCGGTTGTACGACTTCCCCGCCCGCGGCCGCCACTCTCCCGAGAACGTCGTCGAGCGACGGATCTGCGTTCAGGAACAGCAGCGGACCCGAGCCGCCGACTTCATTTCTGGCGGCGATGCAACCGCCGACGTTGGGCTTCTCCTACGGAAAGATTGCCATCTGAACCGGGCCAAACTGCTCTTGCATCAGCTTGATTCCCAGGAGCGCTTCGTACAACGAGACCGCGCGATTCAGATCGGAGGCGGGGATTTCGAACCAGACGGCTTGATGGGTCCGGAGGTTTAAGTTGGGGGTGTTGGTTGTCATGAGTCAATCTTGCGGCAAGGATGCTGACAGCGTCTTGTCAGCATCCATCAGACTCGCGGAGGGCTAATGGTGAAGCGGCTTCTTGAGCCTTCCGCTCAGGGCACTTACACCGTATCGCCGGGATCAAGAGGAACTCGGCAGTTGGCCGATCAATATACGGCGCTAAAGTAGCCGTTGTCGTTGCGATAGACTGCCGTCATGTCGAGCGCAACGATGCAAGATTCTCCAGAAGCCAGGAAGGCAGTATTTCGAAAACTGGTGGATATCTATGCCGCCGGAGACCTTTCGACGCTGGATCAATGTGTCGCGCCGAATTATGTAGGACACCCGTCAGCCGGAGACCGTGACATCGAGGGGCTTCGCCAAAGCATCCAGTACTTTCACAATCTCTTCATCTACACAAAGGATTCCTTTCGCATTGAAGATCAGTTGGTGGACGGTGAGAAGGTGGCTACCCGAATGACCGCCCACGTCCAAGTCAGAGAGACCGGGGAACCCGTTACGCTACTGGGAATCAACATCGCTCGCATCGTGGACGGCAAGATCGTTGAAGAATGGAACACCTGGGAACAAACGAAAGCCAGCGAAAAGCTGAATCCAGCCATGCTGAGTGCCTGACGCGACGCTGCCGCAATCGTCACGCCTTTCGCACTCGCCGCTCACTCACCCTCTAGCAGAATCAACCGCTTAGTGGCTGGCCATTGAAGTGCAACATCGATTGCATGAGATTCATCCTCGCCCTAATCCCATGCATTTTCGCGGCCCAAGACCCACGCTTTTCTTTCGGCTTCACCGGAGGCCTAAGTGTTCCCTCACAAGCCACCCAGCGCTTCGGCACCTACAATCAGGAATCCCGCAACTACGCTGTCGGTTCCATACTTCAATGCCGGTTCACTGATGACATCTCGGTCGTGGTCAATCCACTCTACCGGCGTCTCGGCTCTTCTTCAAATCTGGATCGATTCGCGTTGTTCGGAAGTTCCAACCAAACGAACGACATCGCTCAACGCACCCGCACCAATAATCTCAGCATCCCGATTCTTGGTAGATACGCCTTCCGCTCCCCGCAGCAAACCTGGCATCCCTTCGTGACCACAGGCTTCGAGCTTAGCCAGTCCTGGAATCACACGGATTCCCGCCAAACGATTCGCAACAGCGAGACGGGCTCGACGACGACCAACACCTATAGCTTCTCTCATCGCTCCGGATTCAACAATGGCGTCGTTGCAGGTGCGGGGATCGATCGCAAGTGGGGTCAAATCCACTTCACACCAGAGTTTCATTACACCTTCCAAAACCCAACGAACGCAAGCGTCGAAGGCCGCCATAGGGTCGACCTTCTCGTCTCAATTCGCTTTTAGGCCCAAGCGTCGCTCACTAGCTTCTTCATCACGGCGAAGTCTTCGGCCACTGCCTTTGACTCATCGGGGTTCTGATACTCGACATGCAGCGTCAGAGGCCCCGAGAACTTTGCCAGCGCCAAGCGCTTCAACACCGCGGGCCAATCGACCATTCCCTGGCCAAGTGGACACCACTTCATCTTCCACTTGCCATCCTTCTTCTCCCAATAGAAGTCTTTCAAGGCAACCATCTTCAGCCGTCGCAACGCCACTTCGAGCGAGGCATTCCAGGTCCAGGCTCCGCCCTCAGCCGTCGCATGCGCTGGGTCGAAGTAGAACCCCATCGCATTGACGTCGAGCAGCTGGATCAACTGCCAGGTGTCCCACACTGGAGCTCCCACGTAGCTCCCAGAATGATTGTGCATGCCACAACTCAGACCATGGAGCCGCGACAAGACAGCAAACCCGCTGAGTGCATTCTGCACTTCAGCCAGCTTCTTGTCCATCTCGACTGTGCCGTCCTTCGCCATCTGATAGCGCCAATAGCCGGGCTTCCAATACGGGATTTTCAGCTCGCCAGCCTTCCGTAACGTTGCGCCAGTTTCGGGTGCATTCGGGTTCGTCAGCCCCGTGGTAATCATCGGCACCTTTAACCCCAAGTTCTCAAGCACCGCCACGGCCAGGGGCAGATCGTCCGCCACCTTCTCGGGCAATACATGTCCACCGGGCCTTACTGTGAGGTCGATCCCTTCAAAGCCAACTTGCTTGGCATACTTGCCTAACTCGGCATGGCTCAGCTTAGCGGCATGTTTTGAAAACAGGCACATGGTCGGCTTCGGCTTTGGAGCTTGCGCCATCAATGCCGGCGCGCCGGCAACAGAGATGAATTCACGTCGGTTCATGGCAGTTTGTAGGGGGCCCTGTATTTGTAGCTCAACATTTGATTCGCCGCGGCGTTGTTCGTAAACTTCTCTGCCTTGGCATCCCACTCAAGATAGCTCTTCGTCTTGAACGCCGCGTTAGCGATCAGCGTCGCGCTTGTCGAAAGGTGTCCGGTCAAGATATCGCAATTGCACTTGGCGCGTGTCTTCATGCAGTCCAGAAAATTGCGGGCGTGAGGATGATTTGTCACTTGCCCGGTAAGTTTCCGGCCTTCGATGACTGGCTTGCGCGAGGGATTGTACGCACGCTCCGTCACCCGGTCCACAGGGTTGCGTTGCGGCAGCGGCAATTCCGTAATCGCCTCTGGCACTACTTCCCAACCATTGAGATTGAGATACATCGTGCCTTTGGTGCCGCGAATCATCATCTCGGTTTTCTGCGTGTTGCCTGGTGCCGAGTTCGCATTGATCTGCGTGAAAACCATCATCACGCCGTCGTAATCCCACATCGCCTGCAGCGTGTCGGGAATCTCGCGATTGTCGTCGATCGCAAACTTGCCGCCCATCACCGTTACAGCCTTGGGCGAATCCTTACCGAGGCACCAACGCAGCATATCCACATAGTGAACACCGAAATTCGTCATCTGCCCGCCGGAATAGTTGTAGAACCAGCGGAAGTTGTAATACATGCGGTTCCGGTTGTAGGGCACCTTCGGTGCGGGTCCAAGCCAGGCATCCCATTCCGCTTCGTTCGGCGGCGGGCCTTCCGGCGCGGCCCCCAGGCCCACGGGCCATTCGTTCGTCAGATGCCAGCCTTGTGCCAGCGTAATCTTGCCTAGCGCCCCGCTGCGTGCGTATTCCGCGGCCTCTTGCAAAAACTTCGCGCTCCGCCGCTGGATCCCCACCTGCACGACGCGCTTGTTCCGTTCGGCCGCCTCCACCATCTTGCGCCCCTCCACCACCGTCAGGCTCAGTGGCTTTTCGCAATACACATCCTTGCCCGCGTTGCAGGCTTCAATCATCTGCAGCGCATGCCAGTGGTCGGGAGTCGCGATGACCACCGCGTCCAGCGTTTTGTCCTCGATCAGCTTGCGATAGTCTGCATAACGCTTCGGAGTGTCATGTCCCTTGGCTTTGGCCTTCTTCTCGGCCAGATCCATATAGGAAGTTTTCAGATCGCAAATCGCCGCCGTTCGTGCATCGCCATACTCAAGAAACCCTTCATGCACCTGATCCCCACGGTTTCCCAAACCGATATAGCCCACCATCACGCGCTCATTGGCGCCCATCACCTGCGAATAGCTCAGCGCCGTCATCGCCGTAGCCCGTGAGAATTGTCTGCGATTCAAGCAATCGTCTCCTATCAATAGTTTGAAACACCCTGAGTATATCCTGTGTTGAGATGAAACTTGCCGTTCTGCTCGCCATCGCGATTCCAATGACCGCAGCCCCAAAAATCTTCGTCCATGGCCACCGCGGCGCACGCGCGGCGATGCCCGAGAACACGATTCCCGCCTTCGAGTACGCTCTCGCACAAGGTGTCGACGCCCTTGAACTCGATCTCGCCGTTACCAAAGACAACGTCCTCGTCGTCAGTCACGACCCCGAGATGAACTCCAAGATCTGCAAGGGTCCCGAGGGCCTGCCCCGCACCATCCGTCAGCTCACCCTTGCGCAGGTAAAGCAGTTCGATTGTGGCTCTCTGCAGAACCCCGAGTTCCCGAAACAAAAAACCGTCCCTGGCACCCGAATCCCCACCTTCGCAGAGGTCCTCAAACTCGCAAAGAAGCACAAAGTCGACCTGAACGTTGAGACCAAGATCTTCCCCGCCAAGCCTGAGCTCACCCCGTCCCCGGAAGAATTCGCGAAACTTGTCCTTGACGAAGTCCGCAAGCACAAGCTGACCTCCCGGCTGATCCTCCAGAGTTTTGACTGGCGTACCCTCAACGCCGCGAAGAAGCTCGACCCCAAGGTTCGCCTGTCTGCCCTGCACCCGACAGACATGTCCGACGCCGCCAGAAAGCGCGACTATGTCAGCGAAGCGAAAGCCGCTGGATACGGTATTGTCAGCCCCCACTTCCGCCTCACCACGAAGGCTGATGTCGCCAGGGCCCACTCCCTCGGCCTCCAAGTCGTTCCCTGGACCGCGAACGAACCCAAAATCTGGGATGCCCTTATCGAAGCCGAGGTCGACGCCATCATCAGCGACGACCCCGCCGCCCTGATCGCCTATCTCAAACAGAAGGGCCTGCGCTAATCAGGCCTTGAGCTTCTTGCGGATCTTCTGGATCGTCGCCTCGCGCTGATTTGCCGACCAGGTTTCTTCGATCTCTTTCTCGGTTAGACCTGCCACGCGCCCCAGCAGAATGTAGGCGGGCAGCGCATGGGGCAGGTGCTTCCACATCGCCATCTCGGCCAGCGCCGGGATGCCGCGCTCCCGCATGTGCCGGATCAGCTTTTCTTCCCGGCTTGTCGTCAGCGACACCAAAAGATTCATCGCGTTCATGCGATCCTTCCAGGCTACGCTGTTCAACATTTCGACGAACCATGTGGTCAGCACGCGGATTTCGGCTTCGGGATGCGCCGCCGCATAAAACGCAATAGGCCCCAGGCTCCGTAGCGCCGCCGCTCTTACATCCTGATCTGGATCTCGCAATGCCAACTGCAGGTCTTCGATGATCGATTGCGCCTTTGGGCCATAGCCCAAAACGGCTGCCGCTACGCGCCGATCGTCCGGGTCGGCGCTCTCCTTCACGATCTTGCGAAGAATGGCCTGGTGATCTTCGGCGATGGCTGGCATTTGCAGTTGAACGCCCCGGGCATTGGGGTCATCGAGCAAAGCGAAGCCTTGCGACCAGTCCTCCCGGGTTTCGCTATTCCGCGTCGCCTCGGCCGTTGCGGCAATCAGCTTCTCGTAGATGCCGGCCACATCGGCGGGCATCTTCAGCTCTTCATTGACGGGCTCGGCGCGGATCTCAAAATGCGGCCTTCCGCGCTCCTCCACGCCAAGATAAAAGATCGCCTTTCCCTGCTCGCAGCAGATCGCCTCGATGTTGGCGCGCGCCACGCCTTTCATTGCCAGCAACGATTCTTCGAGATCGCTCTTCGAAGGAGGCAGAGGATCTCCCTCCACGACCTTCAATTCCTTGCGCAGTTTCTCCGGCGACAGCGACTTTGTCCCGTAGGTATCAATGATGCCGATCGTCGGCCGGGTTTGCGCAAACGCGTTCAGGCACACCAGTGCCGTAGCAAGAAAATACTTCACTCCTCCAGTGTGACGCGATTAGAGAGCCAGGGTTACGAGGAACATCAAGGCGCCGGTCGCGGGCAGCAGGAGCAGCGCTTTCTTGAGGCCGGTGGGTTCGTTGCCCGCCACGCCGCCAATGATGGGTGAGCTGGCGACCAGTCCCAACCAACCGCAGGTCACAGCAGCGCCGATCGCCGTCGCGGTGCTCGTTGTGAACTTTGCGCCCACTACGCTCAAAGCGGTCGGGAACACGGGTGCCATTGCGACGCCTGCCAGAAATACGCTGGCCCAGGCAATGTTGGCATCTTTGAACTGCAACATCGCATAAGTGGTCACGGCAATCCCGATCGAGGAAGCCATCAGAATCGAGGTGGGCGTCACGTCCTTAAAGAAAGGGGTCGCGACGATTAGACGACCGGCAAGCAGGCCGAGCGCGAAGCCGAACGAGAGGATGTTCAGCGCTTTCTTTTCCGGGATGCCCTGGGCGATCAAGTGCTTCACGAGCCAGTTCCAGACGCCCACTTCGGCGGCGACATAAAGGAACAAGAGTAGCGCGGGCAGAAAGAGATTCGGGTTCGACAGCAGAGCCGGCACATCGCCGAACTGGAAGGCCACCACGCCGCTCGGCTTCGGCATGTCCGTCATGCCGTGCAACACCAGCGTCGCCACCGTCAAGCCAGCCGTGAGATTACAAAGCCGGAAGGAATTACCGCCGAGCAGGTTGGCTGCAATAAAGGGGGTCGCGATGCCGCCCAAGCCAAAGAACGTATTGAAGCCATTGAACAGCGCCGTTGGGTTGTCGGTCTTGACATCGTTGACCAGCGCGTTGGCCCCGGCCACGATGATGCCGCCCCCGATGCCGAGAATGAGCATGTAGGTACGGATGCTGCCAAAGCCCTTCGACCGCGGCAGTAGGAACAACGCCAGGGCGATCAATCCCAAACCCAGCACCAATCCAACTTTTTTGCCCTGCAAATCAATTAGCGGGCCTTGCAACAGCGAGCCAATCACCAAACCGATTGCCTGTGTCATCGCGATCGCCCCGTTTTCGGCTGGCGACAGCGTAAACCTCTTGGACAAGTCAGGGAGAATACTGCCGAGCATGGCGGCAATCATTCCGTAAACGAAGATGGCCAGCACGGCGGCCACGATGAGCATGTTGGAATCCATAAACCAAGTCAGCCTATCACAGACACTAAGAGATAGGGATGTTGCTCGACGATCTGATGCCGATTTATGACTACCGCATCCGACAGGAGCGGCTCATTGCCGCCCCTCGGACCCGTGTCTGGCAAGCCGCTCGCGCCATCACCATCCGCACCCTGCCCGAGGTGCGCCTGCTGCTTTGGATCCGCGAGATCTTTTCGCGCCTCTCCGGCCTTCCGCTGGAGCATTTTCCTGTCGTTGCCGAAAATTCCGGCACTGAAGTCGTGCGTGCCATTTGCGGACGATTGTGGGCCTGGCGAGGAAACATTGAGGACGTCGCTGTGCAGGAAATTCCAGCCTTCGAGCGAGACGGCTTCGCAAAGTCTTATTGGAATTTCCATCTGGCCGACGCGGGTCATGGGCAGGTGAGGCTCACCTCTGAAACCCGTGTGCGGATCTACGGCCAATCTGCACAGCGCAAGTTTCGCCTCTATTGGTTCTTCGTCGCCCCCTTCGCCGCCTGGATCCGCAAGCGAATCGCGCGAGCCATCGAGCGCGACGCACTCCGCTAGCCGAGCAGGGCACCCAACGGCAGCCCCAACTCGAGATCGGGCAAGTGTCCGAAGTGCTGCATGCGCAGTCTTCCCTCGCCATCGATCAGCAACACCGTGGGTGTGCCCTGCATCGCATAACGCTCCATCGTCACAGGCACAGAGTCTCCCTGGGGACGATCGATTGCAATTGGAAACTGCAATCGATACTCGTGCGCGAACGCTTCGAGCGCCTCCTTGCCCATCGCGCCGTGGTGTTCAAATACAGTGTGCAGCCCCAATACGGCAAGCTTCGGGTGCCGGATGGACTCATGCAACTTGCGGAATTGCGGGATCGCCAACTGCGCGCATCCGGGGCAGAGCATTTGAAACGCCAGAGCGACCACGACCTTGCCGCGATAGTCTTCCAACCGCGTATCCGCCGGTGCGTTTAGCCAGGTAGAAACTTCCCACTCGCCAGCGATCCTTGGTTCCATAGCCTAAAAATACGCTATTCAACTGTAGACTCAGTTCATATGACTGCCAACATGAAGATCGTTTCTCTTCGGACGGGTCAAGTTCAAACCCTTGAGAGTCCCGAGGGTTCCTGGCAGAGTGCCACGTTCAAACAGGAAGTTGCTGGTCCACTGGCACTGCAGGAGGGTGGCCTATCCGGCGACGAGCAAGCCGACACAGTGAACCACGGCGGTCTCGACAAGGCAGTCCTGGTTTACTCCGCAGCTCACTACGAGTTCTGGCAGCCTGAGATCGCTTTCGGCGGGCTTGGCGAAAATCTGGTTGTGGATGGAGGTACGGAACCCACTGTTTGTCTCGGCGACCAATACCGCATCGGCGATGCAGTGGTCGAAGTCTCGCAACCCCGGCAGCCTTGCTGGAAGCAGGCCCGGCGTTGGGCGATCCATGATCTCGTCCCGCGCATCGTTGAATCCGGCCGCACCGGCTGGTACGTTCGGGTTCTTTCGCAAGGGCCGATCGATGTCGGCATGACACTTGAACTGCTCCATCGCCCTTCACCAGAATGGGCGATCAAGCGGGCCAACCAGATCTTCCACCACCGCAAGCAGGATGTGCATGCGACGCAGGCGCTACTCGATGTCCCCACACTCGCTAACAGTTGGAAGCGTACTCTGGCCAAGCACCTTAGCTCCTAGGAGCCTGTTGAAAAAGCCCCTGTTCGTCAGTTCTGGTTTTTTCTTGATCGTTTCTTAGGCATTCGAGAAGGTTTTTGCGGCCGGGCAGAACTCCGCCGGAAGCCGCAAA
>VFZU01000129.1 GCA_016870995.1 Acidobacteriota bacterium | reverse complement strand
GCTTGCTGAGTCTATCAAGAAGCGGATTCCAGGCCATCCAAAGCACGACCATTCGTGATGACGCAGTTCCCAGCGAGTCTATCAAGAAGCGGATTCCAGGCCATCCAAAGCTTCACCCATTGCTGAACGCGTGGCGGTGGAGAGTCTATCAAGAAGCGGATTCCAGGCCATCCAAAGCGTGTAAGTGCTCCCGCAAATGGTCGAGGGTGAGTCTATCAAGAAGCGGATTCCAGGCCATCCAAAGCGAGCGTCGTCGTCCTTCATGCCCCAGCGTGAGTCTATCAAGAAGCGGATTCCAGGCCATCCAAAGCCGCTTGTTTGAAGTGCGAGCCAACGGAAATGAGTCTATCAAGAAGCGGATTCCAGGCCATCCAAAGCGGATTAGGCGCAACGCTTAGCAGCTTTTCCGAGTCTATCAAGAAGCGGATTCCAGGCCATCCAAAGCCACCGCTCGAATGTGACTTTGGGCTCTATTGAGTCTATCAAGAAGCGGATTCCAGGCCATCCAAAGCGTAGGGTTGAAAGTCGCCAAAACCAAGCGGAGTCTATCAAGAAGCGGATTCCAGGCCATCCAAAGCCTTCAGCATGTAGTGCGGCGAGACAAAGAGAGTCTATCAAGAAGCGGATTCCAGGCCATCCAAAGCCCAGCCTTCAGGATCTCCGTGACTACCGGCGAGTCTATCAAGAAGCGGATTCCAGGCCATCCAAAGCCAGCATGAGACTAATGGATTGTGCACAATGAGTCTATCAAGAAGCGGATTCCAGGCCATCCAAAGCGTGAAGAGCCGCAAGGTTAGGGGCCGCTACGACAACACGCGCCGGATGGTGAGCATACGGGCATCGTGGGAGACAGTCCGAGAGGAAGCGGGGCTATCTTGCCGAATCCATGATCTTCGCCACTCGGCCTGTACCAAGATGGCCGAGGCGGGAGTTTCTGAGTTTGGAATGATGTCGATCATGGGGCACGTTTCCCGGGCGATGCTGGAGCGCTATTCACACGTTCGCATGGAGGCCAAACGAACGGCGGTGGAGGCGCTATCATTGAAACGGGAGGCCATTGACGGGGCCGATTTAGTTGGCTACGGCAAAGAATCCCCCAAAGTAAGCGCCTTGCCGTCCTGATCGGCGCTTGCAATGGATGATTGAGGTTTTGTAGAATCAATAAGTTAAGCCATATGCGCCCGTAGCTCAGCCCGGATAGAGCGTTTGCCTCCGAAGCAAAAGGCCACAAGTTCGAATCTTGTCGGGCGCACCACCCCCTCCACTCAACCACTATTTGGTAAATTTAGCTTCCTTCTGCAAGTCTTCCAACAACCGCCTCGCTACCTCCAGTTGTGGGCTGGCCTTGCTCAAGTGAAAGATCACTTCTTTGCGTGGTTTCGATTGTTCAAGCAGGCTAATCGCCAGATAGAATCGCGCCCGTGCCGACGACCCATCACCTCGCACAGCAGCTCGCGCGGATTCTTCAGCTTCGGCAAAGCGCTTCAGCAGGATCTGACTGTACGCCAGATTCGTCTCTACCAACGGATCGGCCGGGTCGATTTCGACAGCTCGCGCGAACTGTCGCAAGGCATCCTCTAAACGGTTCTCCCGCACGTATTGCACGCCAAGGTTGTTGATCGCCTCGAAGTAGCTGGGATCGATCTCAATTGCCTTTTCCAGGTGGGCAATCGCCTTACCTGAGTTGCCGTCAGCTGAGGCGCGGATGGCAAGGTCAAATTGCTTCACAGCCCCTTTCGGTGTCTTATGCTGCAGTCGGCTCAGAGAAACCGAAGAGCTTGCCGAGTACCCGTTGGAGGCGTTGCTCAAGTCGATCGTCAACTCGTTGAAGCAGGGCATCGTGACGGATTGAGAATGAATCACAGTGGAGGTCGAACTCACCACTCGCAGTTCATAAACCCCATTTCTGGGCACCGGCAACTCAAAACTACCTTGTGAGTTCGGGTTCGTTTCAGACAGTATTCTGCGTTCGCCAATTTCTGCGATCTGGATTCGCAACCGGTTCAAATCGGAAGAACCGGGCGACTGTACTCGACCTGAGAGTGTACTTCGCGAGTCGTCCGAGTGCAGTCTCATCTGCGCTTGAAGTCCTGTCGAGCTGATCATAAAAAAATTGATACAACCAAGAAACAAGAAGTTCATAAACTTCTCCTTTTCGGGCAATCTGTTTGAGTCACAACAGGGTGCGGTGCCTGCGTCGGCTCCACGGCGGGTTAGTCATCGTATCGACGACGATTCATCTGCTTTGAAGAATCATTTCCTGTGGCCTCGAATGCCCTCGCCAAATCCTGGCATTGCGCCATCGCCCCGCTTTTTTTGGTTTTGCTAACTCATTCAAGAGAATGGACATCGAGTCGCAAAACTTCTGTGAAAATGGTTAAGCTTGCCGTTAACCGCTGTCGTAACTGAGAAACCGAGTGTGGCCCGCGATATCGCCAGGGTATTGGGCGCCGACCAGAAGGGAGATGGGTTCCTGCATGGCAAGGAACACATCGTTACCTGGGCCATCGGGCATCTGGTTTCGCTCGCACAGCCTCATGAAATTCGCCCCGAATGGAAGCAGTGGCGCAGGCATTTGCTGCCGATGCTTCCGGCCGATTGGCCTCTCGTCGTCTACGACAAAACCAAGGACCAGTTCGAGACAGTAAAGAAAATTCTCACCTCGCCCAAAGTGGACAAGATCATTTGCGCCACGGACGCCGGCCGAGAAGGAGAACTGATTTTTAGGTACATCTATGAAGCAGCCGGTGCCGACAAACCTGTCGAAAGACTCTGGATCTCTTCGCTGACTGCTGATGCGATCGAAACCGGCTTTTCGAAGCTGGAGCAGTCAGCCAAATATGACGGCTTGGCCGACGCGGCACGAGGCCGCTCCCGCGCGGATTGGCTTGTAGGGATGAACCTCTCCCGGGCCTACTCGATCGGCTCGGAGGAGACCTTATCGGTGGGCCGCGTACAGACACCCACTCTTGCCATGGTGGTGGAACGCGAGCTTTTGATTCAGGCCTTCGTGCCGGAAGAATATCGTGAAGTAGCTGTGACCTTCTCTCCAGTAGGCGTCTCCGGAAAGCCCACCTACGTCGGGACCTGGTTTGGCCCTGGAGAAAATCTGCAACAGGCCATGCGGCTGCCTGCCGACCCCGGGCCTGCCAAAGAGATTGCAGCTCGCGCCAAGACAGGCAAGGCGAAGATTGCCTCTCTCGAAGCCGAGGCCAAGAAGATGGCTGCGCCGTTGCTCTATGACCTCACCGAATTGCAACGGCATGCCAACCGTCTTTATGGCTTCAGCGCTCAGAAGACACTCGATCTTGCGCAGCAGCTCTACGAATCCCACAAGCTGATTTCTTATCCAAGAACCGACTCGCGCTATCTGTCGAAGACCGTTGCCGCCGGAATCGGCAAAGCTGTGAAGGCCATCGCACCGGAGTATCCGGGTTTGGTCGCCCAAGGCAGCGGAGAGCGCGCTCTGTCGGGTCGATATGTGAATGATGCGAAGGTCAGCGACCACCACGCGATCATTCCAACGGCGACCTCTCCTTCGAGAGTGAAGCTGAGCGAAGACGAGCGCCGCATCTACGACCTCGTCGCCCGCCGGTTGTTGATGGCCTGGCACGACGACTACATCACTGAGGTCACAACGGTGATCACCGAAATCGTCAACGCCGAGATCCGCGACACTTATCACTCCACTGGCACGATCGTGCGGCAAATGGGCTGGAAGGTCTTGGACGTGGTGACGGACAAGAAAGACAAAACGGCCGAAACGGTGCTGCCAGTCGAGCTTGCGCAAGGCCAAGATCAGTTGGTTGTGAAGGTGGATTCGACGCTCAAGAAGACACGTCCGCCCAAGCGTTTCACCGACGCCACCCTCTTGACCGCAATGCAGACTGCGGGCAAAACGCTCGACGATGCCGAGTTGTCTGACGCGATGAAAGAAAACGGGCTCGGAACGCCCGCGACCCGAGCGAATATCATCGAGGTCCTGCTCGAGCGCGGGTACATCGAACGCCAGGCCAAGACACTGGCGGCTACACCCAAGGGAATTCACCTCATCGAAATCGTTCATCCCGAAGTCAAGAGCCCGGCAATGACTGGCCAATGGGAGGCTTACCTCAAGAGGATGGAACGCGGTGAAGCGCATTTGGACGAGTTCTTGCGCGGAATCGAAGACTATGTGAAAGAAGTGGTGGGCAAGGTCGGAGACGCGCCAGCCCCGGCAGTGGCAGAGGCCCCAGTGATCCCAGCCGAACAAGGCGCGATCTTAAAGGAGTGCTTCGGCTTCAGTGAGTTCAGGCCAGGTCAGGAAGAGGTCTGCCAGCGTGTTGTCGAAGGCGGTGATGCGCTGCTGGTAATGCCAACCGGGGCAGGGAAGTCACTCTGCTATCAGTTACCCGGCCTCGCCCGCGGCGGCACTACGCTAGTCATCTCGCCTCTCATCGCGCTCATGGAGGATCAAGTCGCGAAGTTGAAGCAGATGGGCTTGCGCGTGGATCGCATCCACTCCGGCAGAGATCGGGCAGACTCTCGGCAGGCTTGCATTGACTACCTGGCTGGACGACTCCAATTTCTCTTTGTCGCGCCCGAGCGGATGAAGGTGCCCGGCTTCCCCGAAATGCTCGCCAAGCGCAAGCCAACTCTGGTCGCCGTGGACGAGGCGCATTGTATTTCCCAGTGGGGCCACGACTTCCGGCCCGACTATCGCACCTTTGGCCAGTATCTGCCTGCCCTGCGGCCCGCACCCGTGATCGCACTCACCGCGACAGCAACCCCGATCGTGCAGAAGGATATCGTCGAGCAATTGGGGTTGGGTGACGGCGGCCGTTTCATCCGGGGATTCCGGCGGCAAAACATCGCGATTGAAGTGATGGAAGCACCCCCCGGCGAGCGGGAGTCTCTGGTGAAGCGATTGCTCGCAGATGACGGTCGCAGACCTGCCATCGTCTATGCTCCGACGCGCGCCAAGGCTGAAGAGATGGCCGTCGTCTTGAAGCCCGTTTTGAAAGCAGCGGCCTATCATGCCGGAATGACGGCTGAAGCGCGGGCTCGTGTTCAGGCAGGTTTTCTCGACGGCAAGCTCGACTTGATCGTCGCGACGATTGCATTTGGAATGGGGATCGACAAGGCCGATGTTCGAACGGTTGTCCACCTCGCCCTGCCGAGCAGTGTCGAAGGCTACTACCAGGAAATTGGCCGCGCTGGCCGCGACGGAAAGCTCTCGAGAGCAGTCCTCATGCACTCTTATGCAGACCGGCGCACGCATGACTGGTTTCACGAACGTGACTATCCCGACGCCAAAATCCTTGAGAAGATCTTCGCCTTGTTGGGAGAGGATGCGATCGCCAAGGATGATCTTTGGAGCCGGGTGCGCATGGAACAGGAAGAGTTCGACAAGGCTCTCGAAAAGCTCTGGATCCACGGCGGGGCGGCAATGGACTATGCCGAAAACGTCACGCTCGGTAATGGCGAGTGGCGGCGGCTCTACGGGGCGCAAATTGCGCAGACGCAAGAACGCTTGAAGGCGATGGTGCGGTTTGCGGAATCGAGCGAATGCCGGATGTGCGCTCTGGTGGCTCACTTCGGCGACAAGTATGGGGCGCTTGAGCCTTGCGGCATTTGCGACTTTTGTAATCCCGAGGATTGCGAGGCGCAGCAGTTTCGCAAAGCAAATGCTTCTGAGATGAAGCTCGCCGAACAAGTGTTGGCTCGCGTCAAACAAAGCGGAGGTACTTCAACTGGGAAGCTGTTTGGGGCCTTGTTCCCCAGCGAGCCAGTAAGTGGCGACTCGCGCAATCAATTTGAAGAGCTCCTCGCGGGGATGTCGCGGGCCGGGGTCATCGAGCTTAAGGATGACGTGTTTCAGAAAGACGGTAAAGCCATTCCGTTTCGCCGTGTGTTGCCAGGTGCCGAACCGGATGAATACACGTTGTTGCTCCGCGAAGTTTCCACGACCAATCAGAAACCAGCAAGGGCGAAGAAGAAAGCTGCGAAAGCGAAGACGCTCAAGCCACACGACCCTATGGTGGAAACATTGAAAAAGTGGCGTCTGGCTCAGGCCAAGAAAGAGGGTGTTCCCGCCTTCCGTGTCATGGCGGATCGCGTTCTCAATGCGCTAGCAGAAAACCGGCCAGAGACCACCGCAGAATTGCTTGAAGTTGCCGGGATCACTCCTCGATTTGTCACGCGCTATGGAGCGGCGATCTTCAAGGTTCTGCACGAAACCGGGTGAGATACTGAGGACATGCCTACCTATGAGCTTGCCGTAAACGGAATCAAGTAAAAGATTGAGGCTGGGGCTGATGAGAATTTGCTCTGGTTGTTGCGCGAACGGATGGGCTTGACGGGAGCAAAGTACGGCTGTGGAGAAGGCACTTGCGGAGCCTGCACAGTACTTGTAGATGGAGTAGCAAAGCGGGCTTGCTTGATTCGGGTGAAGGATGTTGCCGGGCGTGCTGTCACCACGATCGAAGGGTTGGAACGTGAAGGCAAGTTGCATCCCGTGCAGGAGGCATTCGTCTCGGAAGAAGCCTTTCAATGTGGGTATTGCACCCCGGGAATGATTCTTGGTGCGGTCGCATTACTAGCCAAAAACCCGAAACCCAGCGAGCAAGCCATCCGGCAAAATCTCGATGCGCATATCTGTCGTTGCGGCACGTATCCGCGCATCGTAGCTGCGGTCGAGTTGGCCGCACGTGGAGGCAAGCGATGAACCTCAAGCAGGCTTACGTGGCAGAGATCGCCGAGCGATTGCGAACGAGGCGGGAGGTCGTCCAACTGTTTGGGGTTGGCTTCACTGTGGTTGTCGTTGAGCCTTTGCATTCCTGGCAGGAAGAAGACGATGTCGTCGCGGCCCGCAAGCCAGTGGTGCGGCTTGAAACGTTGCCCGATGGCAAAGTACTGGTGAAGACCGGCAAGGTCGAGTTAGGGCAAGGCTCACGCACGCTCATAGCGCAGTGCGTAGCCGAAGAGATGGGAATCCCTGTCGACCGGGTTCGCGTTGAGATGGGCAATACGGATACGTGCCCGGATGATGGGGGTACCTGGGCCAGCAGTTTGACTCCGGAGACCGTACCGCTCGTTCGTGCTGCAGCCGCGAAGGGTAAGGTGCGCGACCCAAAAGACTGGACCACACTTGGAACAAGCATACCCTCCCTGGATGCGCGAGCCATCGTGACCGGGGCCAAGAAGTTTGCCAGCGACTGGATGCCCGCGGGCGTCATGGCTGCAAAGATCGTCAGGCCGGAGGCGTACCGCGCGAAGCTGGTCAGTTTTTCGGCACCGCCGGAAGTGAAGATTGTCAAAGAAGGCGACTTGCTCGCAGTCGTGGCACCGACAATGCGTGAGGCCGAAGCTGCCGCCGCGAAGGTGAAAGCCGTCTGGAGCGATGTGCCAATCGAGAAACCCGACTTTCGGGCCAATGCCGAAGCGCCGGTGCTGGTACCGGGCGCAAGATACCCCGGGATTGTCTCGCGCGGAAGCTTGGAAGTGGGCCTAAGCCTGGCGGCGAAAAAGCTCAAGGCCGAATACCGTGTGGCCAACATTGCGCAAGTGCCTCTTGAGCCATGGGCAGCGGTGGCGCGATGGACCGGAGAACGCTTGCGTGTCAAGAGCGGGTCACAAGCTCCGTTTCTGGTGAGGCGCGAGTTAAGCCAGCATTTCCGCATGGCAGAAGCGAAGGTGACTGTCCGGACGATCGATCCGGGCTCCGGCTACGGCGGCAGGCAACGCGGTGAGTGCGAGCTCGAAGCAGCGAGGATCGCAAAGCTGGCGCAAGCGCCCGTGCGCCTTGCCTGGAGCAGGGAAGAAGAGTTCGAGCGCGCCTACTTCCGGCCTGCAGGTGTGATCGACGTTGCGAGCGGCATCGATGCTGCGGGTCGCATCGTGCATTGGGACTTTCACAACTACAACTCAGGAGCTTCCTCGCTGGGCTTGCCATATGATGTCGACAATTTCTACTGCGGATTTCACAAGTCCAAGGCGGTGTTGAAGGAAGGGTCTTACCGGTCGCTGGCCGCGGTGGCGAACAACTTCGCGCGCGAGAGCCATATCGATGAACTCGCTCTATTGGCTGGGGAAGATCCGCATGAGTGCCGGCTCAAGAATCTGAAGGATGCGCGGTTGAAAGAGGTTCTCACGCGCGGTGCAGAGAAGTTCGGTTGGAAGAAGCGCAAGGGCGACATTGCCTGCAATCTCGAAAAGGACGCCCGACTGAGTCTGTTCGTCGAAATCGATGAGAAGATCAAGCTGCGCCGTGTTGTTTGCGTCTTTGATTGCGGGGCGATCCTGAACCCGGGAAACCTGCGGAATCAGGTGGAGGGCGCGATTGTGCAGGGATTGGGTGGGGCTTTGTTTGAACGCATAGAGCACGATGGAACTCGAATCGTAAACAATCGGCTGTCGCGATATTGAGTGCCGAGGATGAGTGACATCCCGCAGATTGAGACGATCCTCATCGATCGACGAGACGTGAAGCCAGCGGGCGCTGGCGAATCGCCGATCACGACGATTGCTCCAGCCTTAGCCAACGCAATTGCGGCCATCACCGGCAAGCGGCTCCGGGCCTTGCCTCTCTTACGGGAGCTTGCTGGTTAGACCGTCGAGGGTTTTGGCGGGTGCGTTGATCTGCTTACGAATTTCCTCAAAGCGCGGTGCAAGGGCTTCGGCTGATTTGGGAAAGAAGCCGCGATAGTAGATCGGGCTTAAGTCGAGCTTCTTCCAAAGCTCACCCGCCGCTTGAGGATTGCCGAGATGGAGAGCGTTGACGATCGCGGCTTTGGCAAGGCCGTCCATAAACCACAAGTCGAGCAGCGTGAACTCGCCGGGTTTACTTCCGTCAAGACGTTCGTCAGTAGTGAAGATTATTTGCTTCTGGCCGAACGTGAAAGTAGCCGCACCCATGCCGCGAAGTGTCGAAAGATTAGAGTCGTGCGCCGTCGCGGTTCCTGTATGCGCACCGCCAGATGTCACCCAGGTGGAGGCCGCAACTCCCGCAATCGACTCGGTATTGATCGCCTCGAAGAAAGTCCGCGAAATCGAAGACGGACCTTGTGCCCACACGGACGTGCCAATCAGGAGAGCGGCCGCCCCGGGGAGAAGCTTCTTCACTTCGGCCGGTTGGACCAGAATCGGCGCCGAATCATAGTAAGTAGCGATGAGCGGGAGGTTGTGTTCTTTGATCAGGCGGCGCAGGCAAAGCAGGATGCCCGCGCCAGCGCGAAACGAATCCCGGCGTTGCGTGTAAGGGCTCGGTGCTGCCGAGATGAGACGGATCTCGCGCGGCTGCTGGGCCAGCAGTGAGAAGGGAGTTAAGAAGAGGTGGCGTCGGGAGAACATTCCAGTTTCCTTGTGCTGTCGATAAATAGAGAGCAGGCGGCGAAAAGCAGAAACGCGAGAGCGCACAGTAAGAAGACCTCGCTCCAATCCTTTCGGTGCCACGTCGTGGCGAGGATGATCGGGATCAGCTTTGCAACCATCGAAGCTCCAAAGTTGCCCCACATATTGGACCAAGCCATAGTGGAAGCGACATTGGCTCCCCCGATATCCTGCGCCAAAGACCACACGGTTGGCATGACACTATCTGCGGCGAAGGCCACCACGGCGCAAGCAACGGTGATCATGGCTGGATTGGGAAGCATGGGGCAAATGAGGTAGGCCAGCGCAGCGAAAGTGCAACCTGTGATGAACGGGAGGCGTCGCCCCCACTTCGGGCCGAACCGATCGGTAAGCTGATCGCACCACCAGCCTCCGAACAACATGCCGGCCATGCCTGAGGCCAGAGCGATCGAGACGTTGCGACTGGCCGTAATTTGATCGAGGCCTCGCACTTCTACCATGTAGGTCGGCAGCCAGGTCATCAGAAAGGCCCAGCCGAAGTTGAGGCCCAACATGCCGATGTTCAACAACCAGAGCCCGGGGTGTAGAATCAGTTCTCGAATCGGGAACGTCACTCGACGTGAAGGCGCAGGCGGCCCGATGTGAGTGCGCTCCGCATCGTTGACCCAGGGGTGTTGCGCGGGTTGGTCGCGGAAGACAACGTGGGTGAGCGCAGCCATGCCAAGACCGGCAATGCCGTATACGAGCAACACAGGACGCCAGGAACCGAACGAGGCGATAGCGAGTGCGGTCAGCCAGAGGGCGATTGCATTGCCGATACGGCCGCCAAAGGCAACGACGCTATTGGCCCGAGCCCGGTGCGAGTATGGAAACCAGCGCGAGATCAGCAATCCGCTCGCAGGGTATGCTCCTGCTTCAGCAAGGCCGCAGGCGGCGCGGATCGCAAGCATGGCAAACAGTGTTGAAGTGAGCCCCGTGACTGCTGTCGCCAGGCTCCAGAGCAGGATATAGGTAACTAACATCTTCCGTGGGCCGAAGCGGTCAGCAAGATAGCCGGCAGGTAGTTGCCCAAGAGCATAAGCAAAGAAAAATGTGGCGAGGATGTCGCCAGTCGATTCGCGCGTGAGGTTGAGTTCAGCCTGAAAGCTTGAGGATTGCACCACAGCGCTCATGCAGATCCGATCGAGATAAAGCAGAAATGCGTTGGCTGTAGCGACCCCAAGCAGGGCGTAGCGGATGCGTGTGGGTTGGCTCACTTGAGGTGATCTTTGAGGAAGCGCAGGAAGTTGCCGGCGAAGATGTTATCGATGTCAGCGGGCTTGTAGCCGCGTGCCGCGAGGGGCTCGGCAAGCGAGCCAAGGTCGGCGATGGAATTCAGATCCATCGGTGTTTGCTCGGTACCGTAGCCTCCGTCGAGATCGGTGCCGATGCCGACGTGTTTGGCATTACCCGCGATCTGGCAGATGTGATCAATATGGTCGCAGATCTTCTCCATCTTGAGGCCGAAGTCAGATGCTTTCGACTTGTGATGAACCCAGTTGTGAACCATCATGATCGCGTCAAAGGCCATACCGATCACGGCGCCGCGTTCAATCAGAGCGCGAATCTGGTCGTCAGAGAGTTGTCGGTTCCAATCGGCAAGCGCGCGGCAATTGTGATGCGAAGCCCACACGGGGCCGCGGAACCTGGCAAGTGCATCCCAGAAAGACTCATCACAAAGGTGAGTGGCATCGAGGATGATATGCAGTTCCTCCATTTGCTTGAGTAGCTCGTGCCCACGCGCCGTTAAGGGGCCTTCGTCGTCGGTGCCGTGGCCATAGACGCCGGGGCCATAGTGAACCGGCCCAAGAGCGATCAGCCCGCTTTCGCGAGCTTGTTCCAAGTGTCGGGGCGAGAGGATCGAATCTGCACCTTCAAGGCTCAGCAAATAGCCAATCGGGAGCTTGCCGGGATTGGTGGAATTCCGCCAGAGGCTCGCGTGAGCGCTCACATCTTGCCAGGTGCGAAGTTGCACAAGCTCGCCAGCTTGCTCCATCGTGCGGTACCAGGCAAGCTGGCCTTGGGTTTGAGCCCACGCTTGTTCGGGGCTTTGCCAGCCGGGCAGTTTGCTGAAACGTGTAGAGTAGCGAGCGATTTGCGTGGCCACGCAAAGGCCGATCCGGCCACGCCGCATTTCCGGCAGGCAGACGGTGTTGTTGCCACGGTCGGGAAGATCTTTGAGGCCGAGCTCGCGGCGGCGGATTTCGACAAGAGGCAGCCGGATATCGCGGTTCCATTCCATGGCGTTCATGGATAGGTCGAGATGGGCATCGAAGATCAGCGAGGGCTGAGACATAGGGATGTAACGATGATATACGTTGAGGGTGCCAGTTTCACTGAAAGACGAACGAGTATTGGTTGTTGGCGCATCGAGCGGCATTGGCCGCGAAGCTGCCAAGATGTTTGCCCGAGATGGGGCACGTGTTTACGCCAGCGCGAGGCGAGCCGAAAGGCTTGAGGCCTTGTCCAAAGAAATGGCGGCCGAGGGCCACACCCTGGTTTATGGAACCAGCGATGCCTCCAGCCACGAGTCGATGGAAGCACTAGCGGCGGATGCCGTCGCGAAGTTGGGCGGTGTAGACGTGATGGTTTACGTTACCGGAACCAACACGCCGAACCGGGTGATGACACGGCTCACGCGCGAGATCTGGAACGAACTCCTCGAAGTGAATTTGAACGGGGCGTTTTCGTTGACCGCCGCATTGTTGCCGGCGATGCGCACGGCCGGCAAAGGACACCTGATCTACGTATCCTCGATCTCCGGAAAGTATGCCGACGTTTCGGGTGCTGCCTATCAGGCTTCCAAGCGCGGGATGTTCGGATTGGCGCTTGCCATTCGTCAGGAAGAGCGCCAGCATGGGATCCGCACTTGCGTGGTGTGCCCTGGCCTTGTCGACACCGAATTGATGGAGAAGCGACCCGTGAAGCCCGACGCAGAAACACTGGGTAAGGCCCTGCAGCCCGAGGATGTGGCTGAGATGATTTACGGCGTCGCGAAACTACACCCCCGCGCAGCCATTCCCGAGCTTGAAATCTGGCCGACGGTTCTCTAGGCCAAAGTCCGGCCCCCTGCTACTTTTTTCTTGTCACAGTCGCAGCTTGGATTCGACTCGCTCATTCAAATTTGCATGTGAAGTTTCAGTGGTCTCTTCCTTGTGTCTCCCGCTCCGCGATTTTGATGGACAGCTCCCTGGGACATTTCATAGAGAAAATGTTCGAAAGGAGATGTTCGATGTCGAGAGAAAACAAACACGATTCCGGGGCTGCGGAAGGAGCCCGGAGGG
>VFZU01000128.1 GCA_016870995.1 Acidobacteriota bacterium | reverse complement strand
GCCGTCAAGGCGACCCTACGGGCAAGCTGCGCTTGGCCTTGACCGCTGCGCGCCTTGGGCAAAGCAACCTTATATCGAGGCGAAGGGCTTAACTGAAGGTCGAGATACTATGAATCCGCTGGACGAAGTTTGGACGTCTTGACATCAGTACGCGGGTACTATTCCAAAGCTGCTTAAAAATGGATATACTCTATGCAAATTATGTTTGGCAAACTTCGTTCAGCAATTGCGTTGTCCTTTGCATTATGCGCATCGATGGAGGGTGCGGATCCAGGCTGTCCGCGATACCCATCAGCGATGCGGACAGAACTGATGGACATTGTCGAGCTCGACCGCGCCTATCAACAGTTCGGCGCGGCGGCGCGTAAGTCGCAAGTCAGCAGCAAACTCGAATCCGCACAGTTTTCGAATTTCATCGATCAGCAACTGTTCGCCAAGATGGCGGCGGACAAGGTGAGCCCGGCTGCGAAGTCCTCGGATACAGAGTTTTTGCGAAGAGTTTATATCGACGTGACGGGCCGCATTCCAACTCCGTCCGCGGCGAAAGCCTTTCTCGAGTCGAACGACCCGGACAAGCGAGCCAAGCTGATTGATCAACTCGTCGATTCGCCAGCTTATGCCGATCAGTTGACGACTTTCTGGGCTAACAAATTTAAAGTGACGCGATCGCATGAATCGATCGGAACACTGGGACGCAATACTTTCTATGAGTGGTTGCGCAAGTCGATGGCCGATGACCGGCCCTACAATGACTTTGCCCGCGAACTGATCGGAGCAGCGGGTGAGGTGGATACGGCTCCGGGAACACAGTTCTTTGCCCGTTGGATGGATGTGAATGGCCCGATCCAGGATTCCTGGGATGACATCACCGACAAGATCACTACGACCTTCCTCGGCTACAAGACGGAGTGCATTTCCTGCCACAACGGACGTGCGCACCTGGAGAAGATTAACCTCTACCTGACGCGCAGGACTCGTAGCCAGTTCTGGCAGATGTCGGCCTTCCTAAGCCGCCTGCAGTTTGTGCGCTGGTCTGACGACACGATTGGATTCCGGCCGCGCGTGATCGTCAATGATCGCAACTACGGAACCTACACCGGCTCGGTGTCCCCGACCAATCCTGGCAACCGGCCTTTGCGCATCAATGCCAAGACCGAGCCCGTTTACATGACCACGGGTGAGGAGCCGCAATCGGGCAACTGGCGGCAGGAATTTGGCCGGATGCTCACGGCAGACCGGCAGTTTGCCAAGGCGACGGTGAATCATATCTGGGCTTACCTCTTCAGCCACGGCATTGTGGATCCACCCGAAGCCTGGGATTTTGAGCGGACCGACCCGCTGAAGCCTCCCCCGGGTGATTGGCCTCTGCAGAATTCGCATCCAGAACTGCTGGAGCGGCTGGCGGATTTCTTTATCGCCAACAACTATCAGTTCAAGCCTTTGTTCCGCCAAATTCTCAAGTCGGAAGCCTATCAGCTGTCGAGCACCTACCAAGGCAAGTGGGACGCGGCGTATGTGAAGTATTTCGCGAGGCACGAAGCTCGACGGTTATCGGCCGAGGAGCTATACGATTCTTTGACCACTGCGACACGCACCGAGCAACCGATGCTTGCCGCAGGTCTCGACCGGGTTCTCTGGTATGCCAATCAGCTGCCAGATCCCAACGAACCCTCAACCGACTTCCGCGTCGTGGACTTCATGAACAATCTCGGCAGGGGGAACTGGCTGACTATCGAGCGGACTTCAGAAGCGACGATTCTCGGTTTGCTTTATTCAATGAACGATTCGCAAAATGTGAATCGCACCTCGGGAAATTCGAACGCAGCCGTATCGAGCCGAAGCCGTATCTTTGAAGTGGATAGCCTGAGCCCCACCGACGAAGAAGCCATCCGGCAGCTCTTCCTGGCAACGCTTTCCCGTTATCCATCTGACCAAGAGTTAAGTGTCGCTCTGAGGTATCGCAACGGCGCAAGAGCTCAATGGTTGAGCGACTTGCAATGGGCACTCGTGAATAAGCTTGACTTCATTTTCAATCGATAGGACGCCAACCATGAACTCCATTCGTAAGAATTGCTCCGAACATCTCCCCTTCACTCGGCGTCACTTTCTATTCGGCACAGCAACAGCCGGGCTATTGGGCGCACACGCAGATGCTCAGGTGACTGTGGCGAGCAACGCGGCGATTCGCAACAGCGCAAAGTCGTGCATCTTCGTCAACCTGAATGGCGCGCCCAGCCACCTGGATACCTTCGATCTGAAGGACGCCGCCTGGAACCCAAGAGATGCGAACATTCGCGATTATCCGGGCGGCGTTCGCATGTCGATGCGCTACTTCCCCAGGCTTTCCACGATGACCAACGACCTGCTCGTGTTGCGGAGTTGCGCATCCTGGGAGGCAGCTCACGAACGCGGCCAATTTTACATGCAGACGGCGCGGTCGCAAAATCCGGCGCTGGCCAGTGAGATCCCTCATATTGGCGCGGTCATCGCCCGCGAAAAGGGTGCGAATGGATTGATCCCGCCATTTCTGAGCTTCAACCAATCAAACCTGCAGGGTGCAACCTTCCTGGGCGGGCTCTACATGCCGATGATGACTCCGGCTAACAGCGGCGGTATCGGCACGCTCATGCACAACTTTTTCGGCAATGCACAGCAATCGCAGCAGCGTTTTGAACGCCGGTTTTCGTTGTTGAAGGAACTCGATTCGGCGTTGCGAGAAGTACCGCCAAACGAGGCGATGGCGGCCTATGGCAGTTATTATGACCGGGCCAAGGCGATGATGTACAACTCGGCAGTGGATAGCGTTTTCCGCTTCTCGACCCAGGATCAGAACCGCTATGGAAACACATCGATCGGACGATCGCTGATCATCGCCCGCAATGCGATCCGCGCCAAGAACGGCGCCACCTTCATCAATGTGACCCAGGGCGGATGGGACACACACGTTGGGCAGTTTGACCCTAGCACGACTCCGAACATTTACACGCTGACCAATGAACTCGATCGCGCGGTCAGCAATCTGGTGGACGACTTGAAGGCCTCTGGCGATTTCAATTCGACCTTGATCATCATGATGGGCGAGTTTGGCCGCACGCCTGGGGTGCTGAACTCCCGCGCTGGCCGAGACCACTACCGTGATGTGATGAGCGTGGCGATGATGGGTGGCGGCGTTAAGGGCGGCCGTGTGATCGGCGCGTCCGACGCCAATGGCGCCAGGATCACCGATTTCGGATGGTCTCAGCAGCGGCCAATTTACGTGGAAGACATCACGGCCACAATTTACTCTGCGCTTGGCATCGATTGGACCAAGTCGATCGACGACACCCCCTCGAAGCGGCGTTTCTACTATGTGCCAGGTGCCACCGACGGCAGCTACCAACCCGTGGAAGAGGTTTTCGGTTAATGCGCTTTTTGTTGGCACTTTGCGCAGTCTCCGTTGCATCCGCACAAGTCCCGGCAACAATGCAGATCCTGTCTGAGACTTCTCAGGTGCTGGTGGGCCGCACACTGCAAATGACGGCGGTGGTGAAAGACACCTTCGGCAACCGAATCGAGAACCCCTCGATCAGCTGGAACACCAACAACATTACGAATGCGTCTGTGTCGGGTACCGGGCTGGTCACGGCAAACCGGCTTGCAGTGGTTCGCATCTCGGCGCGCGTGGGCAATATCACGGCCGAGACAGCGATCCAGACGATTCCAAGCCGAGTCGCGATTGAGCCTGGCTCTGGCGAAGTGGCGGTCGGGAATACGCAGCAGTTTAGCGCTACAGCGTTCGACGCCGATGGCCAGCCAATCCCTGGGGTTGCGTGGAGCTGGTCAGTGACCAACTTGCGACAAGGGGGCAGCCAGACGTCAAGGATCTCGACGACGGGCTTGATGAGTGCCGTTGCCGAGGGTGCGAACCTGGTGTTTGCGACGTTTAACTACGGCGATGTGCAGACGGGCTTGCAGCGTCAATGGGTCGTATTCGCGCGTATCGATACTTCGGTGCCGCGAACCTATTCTGTGAAGCGGCTCTATCACAACATGAAGCAGCAGCGATCGAAGTTCGAATTGCGAGCGCGTCAGTCCATGTTGTGGGCCACAGACAATGGGGATCTGTTCTTTAACGCAAACCTCGACGGCATGGCGGGCGGGCTGATGAATTATCGCGATGGACAGTTCCGGATGGTGTCGGCTGCGGGACAGCCCCGCTTTGCTTCCGGTTCATTCGCGAACGGATTTTTCGTACATTCGATCACACGCACAGGCCGGATCCTGTCTCAGGAGGACACAAACATCAATGGCCGCCAGTTGTCGTTGGGAAACCGCGACGGGCTGGTGCCCTTTTTCTCGAACAACACAGTTCTAGTGCCAGGCACGGAAGCGACTTTTGGCGTAACGACCACGCGGCATTCGCTGACCGCTGATGGCCAGATCCTGATCCGAGCCAGCTTCCGCTTCGAGAACGAACCAGTCACTTACGCCGGCATCTTTCGCGGCTTCAACAACCGGATTCAAGAACTCCTGATCAGCAGCAAGGACAATCCAGCGGAACTCCCAGGGACAGGGACAATCAACATCGATGGCGATTACGGTATCGCCAATGATGGAACGGCCTACTACAGCGTGACGCGAGGCGCGGTGAGGGTGTTTTACCGCCACAAGGCGAGTGAAGGCCGTGTAAAGCTAATCGCGACCAACGACGCTCTGCTCGAATCGACAGTGCGTAGTTTCAATGGCGGCCGCGGGAATCATCCCACCTTCTGGGTGGAAGAGACGAATTCCACCGTGATTTTGGCTGTGACGCTGAACAACAACGCAAGCCATTTCGTGGCCTTCGACCAGGAAGGTAAAGTCACCAATTTGCAGTACAGCGGACAAACCGGGATTCTCTGGCATCATCCGCAACACGGCACTTTGCTGCATGCGAACCCTTTTAACAACCTCGGCAATGGGGTATACCTATGGAAGCCTGGCTCTGATTTGCGGAGCGTGTTTTTGTACTCGCGGCCAAGCGTGGCCGGCACGAACTTTGAAGACATCGAATCGGGTGCGATCACCGCCAAGGGCGATATCTATCTGATGGCACGGACGTCCAAGGCGAACATGGCCGTGGCGAAGATGGGAGACAACCCGGAGTATCTAATTTACTCAGGGCAAACCGTCGATGTGGAAGCGCCTCTGAATTTGGTGAACTTCATTTTTGGCGGCCGTGTAGGCCCTCCGCATCTCCTTGTGGGCGGCACAACAGGCGGAGTTGCCGAATTTGATGGACGCGATTTCATCCCGCGCATCTCGATTGGAGACCGCATCCATGGCGGAATGTACTTCGGTGGCTTCAGCGGTGGGACTGGAAACCTGCGCAAGTCTCCGACGGGCGACATTTATGCCATTGTGTCGGGCACTGTGTCCCGCGTAACCGGCAACGGTTCGCCTGAAATCGTAGTGCGGTTCCCTCTACGCGACGGATCGCTAACCTACAACACACCGGGCCAGATCGAAATCAACTCAAGCGGCACCATCCTGATGCAAGGTTCCACCAGCGCCGGAGACAATCGAATGTTCCTCTGGTCGAATGGCACGGTTACGAATATTCTGAATTTGAGCGGCACAGCCAATACGGCAACCACAATCGACGGCAGGATCGTATCCGGCTTCGATAGCTTCGCGCTGGCAGACGACGGCAAGGTGATGGCGAGCCTGCGATTCCGCAACGTAAATGCACCGGTGTTGTACCTGTACGCGAACCAGACCTGGACCCGATTGGTAGAGCCGAATCTGACCGTGGTGGGCCAACACCGGATCACCGGCATCGCCAACCTGCACCGCACGGGCGCCGGCAGACTCTTCGCGACGCTCAGCATCCAGGCCGGCGGCAACATCCTTGCCGAATGGAAAGGCCAGGACTGGGAGATCCTGGTGAACAACTCGACCATCATGCCGAATGGGCAGGTGACGACGTCAGTGGCCAATACAGAATCGAACCGCAATGGAGACTTGTTGTTCCAGCAGTCCAATGCCGGCAACAACTTCTTGCATGTGCGGCGCGCCAGCGAACCAGAACGCATCCGCCAAGTGATCAATCTGTTCCGGCCGACGGCCGAGGGCGATTACCTGGTGCGAATCAATGCGATCGACTTCCGCGACGATGGAACGATCTACTTTCTCGCAATGACGGCGGACGACGAAACCGTGCTGTACGAGGCCAAGCCGCTCAACTAGTGTTAACTTGAGTTTTCCGGCTGATTTATCATGTCCATCCAGATTTTCGTTGAAGGCAAAATTGCGGCCAAAGGGGAGTTTTTGCGTCCCCTCGAAGGGCGTAACAGCGCCGAACTCCTGGGCCGCCACCTCTATCTCAGCCTTGCGGGAGAAGTGATTCCGCGGGCGCTGCTTGACCATCTTGGGTTGTCGAAGATGCTGTTGGGAGCATCGAGCGGCTCGAGCTTTCTATTGCTGATGCCACAAGAGTTTCAATCCCAGGTAGAAGCATTTCTGCGGTTGGCTGCGGCCAACATGGACGAACTCAGCGCGGGCGAGCTCGATTTCAATTGGGCGATCACGGAAAACCTCGGCGACTGGACGGTGGTGCGCAAGCGCCTGTTTGAAGAAATGCAGCGTGGCATGGGCACAAAGGCCACTGCGAAGAGCTTCTTGCCTGTGGCGGCGGACTCGGCTGGAGCAGATCATGAGTTCTTTGCCGCACTGGCCGCGACAGCCCCGACGGCGACCACGGTTGGCGTCGACGACGCTGCCCCGGCGCGCTTCGTCTTTGGGGAAGCGAAGTTCCAATACAAGCTTGGCTATGACATGGATTTCCTGCCCTGGACAGCCCATCTTGACCTTGGAAGCCTGAAGCGGCGCAAGGGCGCGGCGATGACGGTTGCCGTGGATGCGCTCGAGATCCGGCTGCGACGGGCGAACACTGTCGAAGAGTATCTCCGTCTCAGCCACCTCTACAAGAACTTCTTTGCGGGCGAGCTGCAAACCTTGCTGCTGCGCCTGCCCGATTGCACGGGCAAGATCGCAATTCTTGATTCTGGGATCGAAGGCTTCACTGTTTACGGCGACATCGACGCACTGTTGAAGGTAGCCGAAGAGATCCACCGGCTGTTCCACACTATGGCCGAAGTGAGCCTCAATGAAACCGCCGGAGCCGAAGGTAAATCCATCTCAGCCGCGCTGGCAGCGGGAGAACAGGCAGCAGCCACGGCCGAAGTGGCAGCTTCGCTGAAGCTGGCCCAGGCTTCGAGCCGAGATTCGATTTACATGTTTGGGCGCGTGCTCGATTGGAAGCAAGTTCCCGATGCTCTGGAAATTCGCGAGCTGTGTTTGCGAATGATCCGCAACCATGGCGCAAGCCCGCAGTTTGTCTCCGAGTTGTCCGCCTTCTTTCGGGAGAGCGGCTACCAGAGCCTGCGGCGCAAGACAGGCCGTTTTGAGCGGCCCTGGCGATTGTACCGGCGATTGAGCCTCGCGCTCGAAACCGAATCTGAATCGCGTGACTTTGAACGCACGCGCAACCGGCTGCTTGCTGAATTTATCGGCAAAAACGCCGGCCAAACCAGGCTGCGTCCCTCGGGGCGTGTTGGCCTGGAACTAACCCGAATCTCGATCAACGCTTAACGAGAGGACACACCCATGTCGGAAGAAGCAGTAAAGCAAACCACTCCGGCCTCGGAAGCACCGAAGGCCGCACAGAAACCCAGATCGGAAAGGCCGCCACAACAGAGCGGACGCGGACCGCAAGGCGGCAGACCGCAAGGTGGAGGGCGTCCTCCGCAAGGCGGAGGGAACGACCGCCGCGGCGGGGACCGTCCCCAGCGCTTTGGCGACTTTGCTCCCGACATCGACCTCGACAAGCTGATCTCTGACGCGTTGTATCTGGACAACCAGGCGCATGCCGTGGTTGCCCGTTTACGCGATATGGATTCCGGCACCAAGAGCCAGTTGCGGCGCTTCTACAATGCGGTGCGACGCGCCTGCAGAACGGTAGAAAGCGAACGTCAGCACGAGTTCGTCATGCTGCGCGCACGGCTCGCCTACACGATCGCTCGCCACGGGCTGCGATCGCTCGACGTGCTCGAAAGACTGCTGCTGCAGGTAACACGCAAGAACGATCAGCGCGGCTATGAGCGCTTCCGCGATCTGTTCGAGGCCATCGTGGCCTACAACGAATAAGGGGACCCAGAATGAGTTCACATACCGCACAAACCGAATTGAGCTTCCTTGGCAAGCTTGTGATCGAAGGCGATCTGATCTGCGAAACCGGCCTGCACATTGGCGCCGGCAAGGGCACCCTTGAAATTGGCGGGGCCGACAACCCGGTGGTGAAAGACGCATTTGGCCGTCCCTACGTGCCGGGGTCGAGCTTGCGCGGGCGCTTGCGTTCGCTGCTCGAACAGGCCCTCGGTCTGGCTGTGCCGAAGCAGTTGGTTTATGTTTCGCGCCGCAAGGGCCAGGAAGTGCGCATCCACGCCTCTGACCTCGCCAACGACGAGATCTGCCTGCTGTTTGGCCGTGCTCCAGGACGCGTAGAACGCGTTGAGGGCGATGCGCTGAGCCAGAACACGATCACGCCTGCAAGGCTCACCGTTTACGACGCCGCGCTGAATCTCGACAGCATCACCGCGCCGATGCGCGAAAGCCTCGACGACGAACTGACCGAAGTGAAGAGCGAATCGGCCATCGACCGCATCACGAGCCAAAGCCAGGCACGTACGCTCGAGCGTGTGCCGGCTGGAGCTTCCTTCAAGCTGCGCCTCGTGCTCGATATTCTCTGCCCTGAGGACAAAGAACTCATCGCCACATTGATGCAAGGGCTGGTTTTGCTCGAAGACGACACGCTCGGCGGCGGCGGTAGCCGTGGCAGCGGCCGTGTGCGCTTTGCGAATCTGAAGCTCACCTGGCGCAATTCCAGCTACTACAAGGGTGGCGCGGAAGTGGAAGTTGCCGCAGCATCCGATCTCGCCGGCTTGCGCAGCGGCTCAGCAGATCTCGCTCAGAAGCTTGAGGCCTAATTGCAATGGCGAGCACTCCTCGCGAGCCGTCTCTGCTGGTTCGTCTGCGCCCGACCGGGCCTTGGCGGATTGGTGGCGATAGCGGCCGCTCCGACGAACTCTATGCGACGTTTCCTTCCGACCGCGTCTTTAGCGCGGTAACGCAGGCGTTTGCCCAATTGGGCGAGCTCGAAGCCTGGCTGAAGGACACGGTGAGCGCAGCCCGCCCCGCAGTTCGCTTTACTTCGATGTATCCGTACTTCGGCCGGCAATTGTTTGCCCCACCACCGGTGACGCTGTGGCCTCCGGCACAAGCGACGGCGAAGATGAACTGGCACTCGGCCAAGCTCATTCCGCTGAGTGTCATCGATGAACTCTCGGCCGGTGTGGCCTTCCGTGAAGACCGTTGGGAAGTGGATGGCCTCAGCGGCTGCCTGCTACCGGCGGGATCGCAAACCCCGTTCCGCGAACGAGTACGCGCCACTGCTCCTGTGGATCGCATCAGTGGCACCAGTAGCGAAGCCTATCTGAGCGGTTGCATTGAATTCAATCAGGGCGTTGGATTGTGGATGGCTGTGCTGTTTGCATCGGACCAGGCACGCCAGCGTTGGGATGCGCCCGTACGAACAGCCTTGCGATTGTTGGCGGATTCCGGCTTTGGCGGCGAGAGGGCTCGCGGCTGGGGTCGTGCGGAATCGCCCGAGTTCCAGCAAGGCGCCTGGCCCGAGTTGATTCTCGATAAGGCTGCGGAAACTGGTTCGGCTTACTGGCTGCTGAGTACTTACTCGCCGGCTGCAGCGGATGCCATCGATTGGAATAGCGGCTTTTATGAGTTGAAGCGGCGCAATGGCCGCGTGGAATCAAACGCTGGCTGGGGCAGCGCGAAGAAGAGCGTCAATATGGTCCGTGAAGGCGGGGTGCTGGTTTCGCCAGAAGCTCCAATTGGCGCGGCCGTGGATGTGGCGCCCGACGGCTTTGCTCACCCAGTTTGGCGTGCCGGCTTTGCCGCCGCAGTGCCAGTGGCCTGGAAAGCGCCAAGCTTCCAGTTGCCCCTCCCGCCTGCGAAGGCTGAGCCCGTGCGCAAAGCCGAACCAGAAGTTGTGCTGGCCGACATTTATCTGACCGACGCGGTGATCGTGGAAGAAGCGAACATCGTCGAAGAAGCCAACGTCGTGGAACAGCCCCGCTACGTCGAGGAGGACAACTAATGCGCTACCGTGCCACCATCCTCACGCCCACGCTGGTGGGCAACGGGCAGGCTTTGTCGCCGATCGACTACATGGTCTGGAAAGACCATGTAAATGTTCTCGACCAGACGAAGATTTTTGCTTTGATGGCCAAGCGGCCCGTGTTTGAAGGCTATCTGACCCAGCTGCGAAAAGCCGAAAAGTTCGACTTTCAAAATTGGGGCGGCCTCGCGCAGAGTGCCGCGCTGCGGCGCATTCCGTTTGAGAGCCCGGCCTACTCGCCCATCTGGGATCGGGCGCGCGCCGAAGACCTGTTTATACCGACCTTCATGAAGGGCCCGCAGGGCCACTATCTGCCTGGCACAGCCATTCGTGGCGCGCTGCGCACAGCAGTGGTGCACAAGGTCTGGATCGAACGCGGCGACAAGTTGATGGAAGCCTGGAAGCAGCAGTTTCAGAACGAACGCGGCTACCGTTATGCGGCTCAACCCGAGGAGAGCGCAGCCATGGGCTCCCGCGGCAAAGATCGCATGAAGGCGATTTCTGTCGGTGATAGTGCGCCGGTTGAAGCGAGCAGCTTCAGGGTGTACCTCACGCGGACAGCGAAACTGGTAAAGCAGGGCGAGAAGTTCACTACAGACTTCAAACCGTCGCCAACCTTTGCGGAAATGGCATTGCCCGGGACGACTTTCGAGGGCGCCTGGAAGGGCCACACGCAGATGTCAGAGGCTGCAAATTTCTGGGCTGCCAATCAACTGGCCATCCAGAAACAGTATGCCCAGCGCAGCGGTCTGCCTGTTTTGAATCAGATTCTGGGTGAGCTTGAAAAACGACTTGAAATCATTCGCGGCGGCAATCGTGGATGCCTGCTTCAAATTGGCTGGGGCGGTGGGTTTGCCTCCAAGGCGGCTCTCGGCGATACCAGTTCGCAAGCTTATCGGGACATTCTGAAACGGATGCCATTCTACGAGCGGGCTCTCTCGACGGGACTTCCCTTCCCGAAGACGCGCCGCGTGGTGTATCTCGAAAATACACCCGCCGCATTGCCGGGTTGGATCCATTTGGAATGGACCGATTCTCAATAGCAGCAAATGTTACGATAAAAGGGTCGAATGTATCACGGCTTTTTTGGCTTTAAAGAGGACCCGTTCAATCTAAGTCCTGACCCGGCCTTTCTGTACCGCAGCGGTCAACACGAAGAGGCCCTGGCGAATCTCATTTATGGGGTGCAGTCGCGTAAGGGATTTATCGTGCTGACGGGTGAAGTGGGAACCGGCAAGACTACAATGCTTGAGTGCTTGCGGGACTATCTGGAGCAGGCCGGGGTCGAGTTTGCCTTCGTATTCAATTCGCGGATCGATGCAGATCAATTCTTTGAAATGATTGCCTACGATCTCGATCTGCGTTGCGACCGCACGTCGAAGACAGAAGTACTGTTTGCGCTGAATCAATGATTGATCCAGCAGGCCAACGAAGGACGCACGAGCGTTCTGATTGTAGACGAAGCCCATAACCTCGAATGGGATGTCCTCGAAGAAATCCGCTTGCTCGGCAATCTTGAGAATCCTCGCATCGGTAAACTGCTGCAGATCATCCTCAGTGGACAACCAGAACTGGATCGCAAGTTGGACGCCCCGAATCTGCGGCAGCTCAAGCAGCGCATTGTGCTGCGTTGTAGCCTGCAGCCGTTGACGCTGAAGGAATCGTCGGAATACATTGAATCGCGGCTGGCGCATTGCGGCATCGAGAACCAGACGATCTTTCCGGAGCCAGTGCTGGCGGACATTCATTTGCGAACGCAGGGGATTCCGCGTCTCATCAATGCAGTTTGCGACAACATGTTGCTGAGTGCTTTCGCTCTTGAGACCAAAGTGTGTACGACTGAGATGCTCGACGAAGTGAGCAAGGACATGCGGCTTGAATGGCCGGGGAGACGCAATCGGGCTCGGGGTGCGAGCGAGTTTGAACCTTCTGCATACCCGCAGGGTGACTAGAACACCCGCTGTCAACGAGTACTAAGGACACTCACTCTACTCACCCCTTCAACCGCCGATTGCGGTGTCGCAACCATTCACTTTGAATCGCTGCTTCCGACGAGAATCCCAGCCTATGCAGAAGCGGCAGTCACTTTTGCGGGTGTGACGGAGAACCTGAGAGGCACGACCTCCATCAATGGACCCCTCGGGATTACCGGCGCTTTTCCCCAATATCCGGAACTCAACACCACCAACCCAGCTGAAATGAAAGTCGTTTCGGTCGGTCTTGGCGACCTCGGCAGCGCGACGAACAATCTGTTCGGATCGACAGGGAGTTGTGTATGTCAAGTTCTGCAATTACGAATTTGGCCAATGCTGCCTTTCTGGGCTTTTAGGGGAGGAGTGCAGAGGAGGGGATGTGCCCCTCCTTTGCATCCAGTAATGTAGAGTCCCACCGCCGTCAGGCGGCTTGTTCGAGTTTTCTCAACTGCTCCTTTCTGTGGTCTGAGAGTTGCGTCATATTGAGATACCGGATTGCCTCGACCCAGT
>VFZU01000127.1 GCA_016870995.1 Acidobacteriota bacterium | reverse complement strand
TCCGCAGCCCCGGAATCGTGTTTGTTTTCTCTCGACATCGAACATCTCCTTTCGAACATTTTCTCTATGAAATGTCCCAGGGAGCTGTCCATCAAAATCGCGGAGCGGGAGACAGGTAGCCTCGCGTGCCTCACGATGTTCTCTACCACCACAATCGCGTCGTCGACCAGAATGCCGATCGAGAAGATCAGCGCAAACAGCGTGATGCGATTCAGCGTGTATCCGTAGAGATAGAAGACCGTCAAAGTCAGCGCTAGCGTCACCGGCACTGCAGCGAACACTACCAGCGATTCGCGCCAACCCAGCGCAAGAGTAATCAACAGAGCGACCGAAATCACCGCGATGCCCATATGCTGCAGCAATTCGTTGCTCTTCTCAGCTGCAGTTTCGCCGTACTGGCGGCTGATGCTTAGCGTCACATCACCCGGGAGCACATGCCCCTTGGCCAGTTCCACCTTGCGCAGTACGCCATCAGCAACGGTAATCGCATTCGCTCCCTTGCGCTTGGCAACTGCAATCGTAACCGCAGCCTCGGCCGCCCCACGCTCCACATGAAACACACACTCGCTTGGCTCAGCGCCCGTATCCTCAACCCGCGCGACATCCCGCAAGAACACTGGCTTGCCTGCTGCTGCACCCACCACAATCGCGCGCAGATCCTCGGCATTGCGCAACAGCTCTCCCGCTTCCACAATTCGCTCGGCGTTGTCTTTGCTGATGCGACCCGCGGCATAGCGTTGATTGTTCCCCGCGATCGCCTTCCAAATTGCATTCAGGGGAATCCGGTAAGCTTCCATCCGCTCCAGGTCCGGTGTCACCCGCATCTCGCGCCGCTGCCCACCAATCACCGCCACGCTCTATACGTCTATCGCTTCTTTGATTTGATCTTCGAGCTGGCTGGCAATCCTGCGCAATTCGAATGGCCCATAACGCTTGCTGTGCAGAGTCAGCGCCAGAATCGGCACATCATCAATCGAGCGCAACTTCACCAAGGGCTGCATCGCCCCAGGCGGCATCCGGTCGAGGTTTCCGGCGATCTTTTGGTTGAGTTTGACGATACTCGCGCCTTCGTCCTCACCCACCTTGAACCGCACGATCACCAACGCCTGTCCGGGCATCGATGTCGAGTAGAGATACTCAACGCCCGGGATTTCCCAAAGCAACTTCTCAAGCGGCTTTGTCAGCCGTTGCTCGATCTCTACCGGCGACAGACCCGGCATCCCCACCATCACATCCACCATCGGCACCTGAATCTGCGGTTCTTCTTCGCGCGGCAACATCAACACGGAGAACACGCCCATGGCAAGTGATGCCAGGATCACCAGCGGAGTCAGCTTGGAGTGAACAAAGGCGGCGGCGATTCTGCCTGCAGGCCCTAGTGGAGTGGTCACGGGATCACCTCCACAGGGGCACCGTCCTGCACCGCATCGTTCACGGCCGCAATCACACGCTCTCCTGCCTTCAATCCGCTTAAAACTTCCCTACGTCCTGCTACCGGATCCCCAAGCGAAACCATGCGCGAAATCGCCTTCCCGTTCTCCACCACAAACACCATCTGCAACTACCCCCTCTCACGCACCGCGTTCACCGGAACCGACAACATCTCCTTCTCGCCTACAACCCATTGCCCGCGTGCAAACATTCCGGTCCGTAGCCCCGCAAGCGTCGGCAGATCGGCCTTCACCGTCAGACTTCGCGTCGTCGGATCTAGCGCCGGCACCAGCTCATTCACCTTGGTCGCCACCGCTTCGGGCCCGTCGAGCATCAGTTGCAGTGCCATCCCTATGCGGGCAGTTCGCCCTTGCGACTCGTCCAGTTGCAACGCCACACGAAAGCCGCCCACACTCTCCAATGAAAGCAGCGGTACGCCCGGCACAGCCATCGATCCAACTTGTGCCAGCTTCTCGGCGATCACACCCGCGAAGGGCGCGGTGATGGTCGCATAACCCTTCTGAGCCGATGCCGCTGTCACCGCTTCGTCAGCCTGCGTAATCCTGGCTCGCACCTGTTCGAGGCGCGCCTCTGCCATCGACACTGTAGATTCTGCTTGCTTTAACTTCGAGTTCGCTTCGTCCATCTCCTGATCTGAAACGCTCTTGCGCTCATGCAGCCGCACGAGTCTCCCACGCGTTGAGCGGACCAATTCCAGCTGCGCGCGTGCCCCGTCTAGCGCCGCAGTAGCTTCGCTCATGCCACTGCGCGCTTCAGTACGAGCGGCAGCGGCTTGCGCGGCTCCGGCCGCCAGTTGTTGCGAATCGAGCACAATCAATGTCTGCCCCGCACGCACGGTCTGCCCGACTTCAAACGGAGCCTGACGCACTACGCCCATTACCTGAGCGGCGAGCACGGTTCTCGTCCGTGCCTCCACAGTGCCTGTGGCGGTTGCGGTTTGCTCTACCTTCGAAAGCCTAACCTCTTCAATCTTTGCACTCACCTTCGGTGGCGCTTGGACCGCATGAGTTTGATGCTTGTCGCCTCCGCAGGAAAGCTGCAAGACAACACCCAGAATCAACAAACTTTGAATGCGCATTACTGCAATACCTCCAAGTCCGGCCCGAGTTTGCCCAGGTCTGCTTCATGATTCAATCGCGCGATCCGCACTGAATGGCCGGCTATCAGCAGCCGCAGCCGCGCTTCCGTCAACGCTGTTTCTGTTCGCAATCGTGAGGTGATCGTCTCCAGGCCCGCCTCATAGCGATCCCGCGTGATGCGCAGGCTCTCTTCAGCTGCAGCGATCGCCGTGCGTGCTGTACCAACTCTTGCCTGGCTTGCGGCAAACAACGTCGCCGCTTCCATCACTTCTACCCGCACCCGCTGCTCCATCGCCTTTGTATTCCACTCCGCCGCTTTCTCGTTCTCAACGGCTGCTCGCAGGCGGCGCGCTCGGCACCGCCTTGATAAGGAGTCCACTTGAGCGAAACGCCCGCCATCTAATTCGCTCCGCCCCGGTTTTCAAACCTCTGCCGGTCAGCCTCAAACCCAAGCCGCAATCCAACTTGAGGCATCCAGGCCAGCTTCGCCAGTTCGATCTGTTTGCCAGCAGAATGCAACTGCAACTTTGATTGCTCCACTGCGGGGCGATCCGCTGCCGCTTCGGCCACCGGCAAGTTCTTCATATTTGTGGTGAGCGCAAACTCGCTTGCGTCTGGAGCGCCGATCAGCTCGTTCAACACTCGGCGCGCGATTCGCTCTTCAGCAGTACGCATCATCAATTGCTCTTCCATCGAGACGCGATGGACCTTCACCGACAACGCGTCCGCAGCAGTAGCCCGCCCTGCATCGCGAATCGCCTCAGCCTGCTTCAGATCCGCCTCAGCCGCTTCGAGAGCCTGCCGCGCCACTGGAATCGCCGCCTGCGTCAATTGCAATTCCAGATACGCCCGCGCGGTGCGGCTGGCCAGCGCGAGTTCGATTTGCTTCACGCTGATCGCCGCCGCCCTTTGGCCCAGTTCCGCCATTTCGACCGACTTCCGCGTGCGCCCCCCATCCCACAACACCTGTTCGGCCATCACAAGGGACTGGAACTGATTCAACGCATCCGGACGATTCAAACTGTCGATGGCGAAGTTCTGCGGCCCAAATTGCCTTTGGGTTAAAAGCGATCCAAACACGAACACGGGGTTGTTCGACCGTACCCAGCTCTCCTGAAAGTCAACACGCGGCTTGAAACCCGCTTTGGCTTCGGGCAGCTTTTCGTTGGCTGCGCGCAAACTCGCGCGGGCGGCTTCAACACTGGGGTGTTTCGCAACGGCTCTCGCGACCGCCTCGGCCAAACCGAGCGGCTCGGCAGCCTGCACTGCCACAGCGCTCAAGATCCAGATGGGAATTGCTGTACGCATTTGAATTAACTATATGCGCATTTACGCATATAAGTCATAGCCCATAAAATGCTTCACCGGCGAAAGCCTTAGGCCTCCGCCGGTGAATCGTTCAAAGATAACGCTAAATTTAGTTTTCTGGCATGTATACCGCTTGAGCCCCAGAGGCCATCACGGTATTTGCGGGCAATGGCTGCGGGTTCGAAGCGAAGTAGCGGCTTTCATTCAACTTGCGGAACACCTGTCCCGCCACGCCGCTGGCAACCGGCCCACTCACCAGCTTGCCGCCGGTCAACAACACGGTCACAACCAACTTGCGATCCCCCACTTCATTGAAACTGCCAAACCAACCCAGATGCGTCTTGTGGTCCCAATGCGTGCAGGTCCCCGTCTTGCCAAAGATCGGTTCATGATCTTCATACCCAGCCCGACGTCCAGAGCCG
Organism: Acidobacteriota bacterium; assembly: GCA_016870995.1. Lineage (GTDB taxonomy): Bacteria > Acidobacteriota > Terriglobia > Bryobacterales > Bryobacteraceae > Bryobacter. Next base: position 8,604 of record VFZU01000127.1, on the reverse strand, counting down.
AATTCCACCGAACCCTGCATGCCAGGACGAATCTCCTGAATGGCGGGTTCGAAGTTTTCCAGCCGGCGGCGCACCTGAGGCACAAACGTCTCGATCTCCGCCTGCGTCCGAGGGTACTGCAGGTAGTACATGGTTCCACCGTTGGCCACCGTCGTCAGAATCGAGGACAACTGCAGTGGAGTCAAACCAATGCCGTCGCCGAAGCTGGTCATCATGCCGATGCCGCTCGGTACTTCCTTGTCCGGCCAGATCCCTGGCTGCTCGCCAGGAATATTTAAGCCAGCAGTCTCGCCGAGGCCCAGCAACTTCGCATAGTAGGAGATCTTGCTGTATCCGAGCTTCCGCCCAATCGAGGCGAAGTAAGGGTTGTTGCTGCGCGCCATAGCAATGGTCATGTCCATGTACTCACGTCGGCTCAACTTGAGCACTTTGTCGCGCGAAAACTCCCCTTCCATCACACCTGCAACACCAGCCAGAATCTTGATCGTAGAGCAAGGCTGGAACCCGTTCTGCAGCACCAGCTTCTGGTTCACCATCGAAAGAATACGGCCCGTATTGGCATCAGAGACGACCACCGCGCCATTCAAACCATTCAGCGCCTCAACCGCTGCACGGCGGATCGTCAGGTCTTCCCCGTCGATCACATCGCCTTCGGTAGCATCAGCAAAATTGGGAACCGTCCAAAAACCCGAGTAAGGGCTATTGCGTTGACGGTATCGAGAAACGGGTGCACGTCCTTTGGTGTAGGACGCCTTTCGGAGGACTGGCCCATTTTTCGTTCCTGCAGTGGAACGCTTTTTTACGGCCGTTGTCCTAGTGGATGTTGCCTTCCTGGCCACCACTGTCTTCTTCTGGGGACTGTTTCTCGCGGTTGCAGCGTGAATCACGTCTGGCGCGACAAATGCAATCACCGCGAGCAGTGCAAAAATGAAAACTCTGTTAAAGACCATGCTGTCCTTATCAGGCTTATCGGCGATTTTGGCCGAAACCATAATCCCCAATTGCCTGCTGCTTTGGAGTATGCCGTCATACGTAGACAGCGCGAACATTCCAACCTTAACAAAAGATTAGCCTCAGGATAATTTATGAAATTTCATAAGGCCAAGTCAACTGAAATCTCTTACGCCAGGCCCAGCGCAGCTGCGCCTTTCTTTGCAATTCCTTCCATTGTTTCAGCAAACGTATCCACTTCCTCAAGTGTCGTGTAAACGTTCGGCGTCACTCTCAAGCCGCTGTACTGGCTCCCCCTCACGATCGGCACAACCATGATCTTGTGCTTTTCCATCAGGTACTCAGCCAGCTTCGGAATGTTGAATCCGGCAAATCCCACCGTCCCGATCCCGCAACTCATCTCCGGATCGTCGCTCGTGTGCAAGGTCACTCCCGGCAACACCTTCAGCCGGTTCTGCCACCGCTTGCGCAAGTAACGCAAGCGAGCCGCTTTCCGCTCGATCCCGATCGACTCGCTGAACGTCAGTGCCTCGGTAATCGAATTCCGCTGGCTGGCAGGGTGCGTGCCAATCTCTTCAAACTTGCGAATGTTGTTCGCCATCGAATCGGGCGCGGCCATCAGCGGCCATACTTTGCCGATTTTGTCGCGCTTCACATACAGGAACCCGGTTCCCACCGGAGCCAGAATCCACTTGTGCAAACTCGTCCCGTAGTAGTCGCAATCGAGGTCCGACTGCTTATATGGGAACTGACCGAATGCATGGGCACCGTCCACCACGACTTCGATCCCACGCTTGCGCGCCATCTGTGCAATCTTCTTGATCGGGAAAATCTGCCCCGTCAGATTTGTGATGTGGCAGATATGAATCACCTTCGTCTTCGGCGTGATCGCGTCTTCAATCAATCCCGCCAGGTAGTCGAGCGATCGCGCCGGCACTTCAAAGGAAATCTCCTTTAGCACAATGCCATCGCGCCGGGCCCGTTGCCGCCAGGTGGTCAACATACGGCCGTAATCCTGATTGGTCGTCAGCACCTCGTCGCCACGCTGCAACTCAAGCCCCAGTTGCACCGTCTCCAGCGCCTCGCTTGCGTTCCGCGTAATCGCGATCTCTTCCGGGTCGCACCCAAAGCTCTGAGCCAGCCGGCGTCGGACACTTTCCAGTTCCGGCCCCAGCACCTTCCACATAAAGTGCGCCGGGCCCATATTTGAAATCTCGAGGTATCGTTTCTCGCTTTCCATCACGATCTTCGGTGATGGGGAAACGCCTCCGTTGTTCAGGTTGATGATGTTCCGATCGACGGTGAACATGTGTCTCACCTGAAACCAGAAGTCTTCGTCCACTGCCAGGGAATCGGCGGGTTTACCGCCTTGTGCTGCTAACGCTGCCTGCAAACGGGGAAGGGCGTCGCTTGAAAAAGCAACCGCAGCCATGCCTGCGGTGCGAAACCAGTCTCTGCGATCCATGGCTTAAGATAATCCGCCGCGCCTCCACATTGCAAGCGCTTCAGCCGGCTGTTAGGATCGCCAGATGCGAAATCTCCCAGGCCTGCTCGTCCTTGCCTGCCTCCAATCCATTGCCATGGCGGCCACTCCAGACCAGATCCGCGCCAGCGCAACCAAGGCCGTCGCCATGATCCAGAAGGTCAATGCCCAATGGAAGCTGCCCTGCTTCTCTTGCCACCATCAGACTCTCGGCGACATGGCCATCGCCTCGGCCCGTCTGCGTGGCATCGCGGTCGATGAAAAGCTCGCCCTCCAATCGGCCACCAAAACCTACCGCCGCCTCCTCGATATCGATGGTGCCATCCGCGTCGACGAAATCATCGACCCCGCCCTCTCCGAAGGCGCCATGCTCTCCGGCGCCATCGCCGCGGGCGTCGCCTCCAACCTCGTCACCACCATCTACGCCCGCCACATCGCCAACACCCAGCAGGCCGACGGACACTTCCCCGTCCTCGACGGCCGCCCCCCGCAGGGCGCATCGCACTTCACCGCCACGGCCAACGCCGTCCGCGCCATGGCCCATTACTTGCCTCAAAACCTGCAACCCCAATACCTCGACCGCGCCTGCGCCTAGCTCGCCCGCGCCACTCCATACGATACAGAAGACGCCACCTATCGCCTGCTCGGTCTCCGCTGGGCCAACGCCCCCGCCGCCACGCTCGCCATAGCCGCCCGCCATCTCGCCTCTCTGCAACAACCCGACGGCTCCTGGCGCCAGACACCAACGTCGAAATCGAGCGACGCCTACGCCACCTCTCAAGCCCTATTCGCCTTGGCTTCCACGCAAGACCTAATCAGCAACAAGCCACAGTTCGAGCACGGCATAGACTGGCTCCTCCGCAATCAGGCCACCGACGGCTCCTGGCACGTCAAAACCCGCATCCACACCCAGGCCCCCATCAGCCCTCCCTATTTCGAATCCGGCTTCCCCTACGGCAAGGATCAGTTCATCTCCTCGGCCGCCACGGCCTTCGCCGCAATGGCTCTCGCCGAAGCCCTCCCCCTCCAGCCCAACGCCCCCAAGCCCCCGCCCTTGCCCGCCTTCGATCACACAAAGTTCTCCTGGGCCACCGCCGCCCAAACCGGTTCTCTCGACGAACTCGCGAAGATCGATCCCAACTCAGCCACGCCCGGCGGCACCACCGCCCTCATGCTCGCCGCTCACGACCCCGCCAAAGTCGCTCTCCTGCTCAAGCGCGGAGCCAACCCCAAGGCCCTCACCAGCACCGGCCTCAACGCCCTCATGATCACCGCCCTCCATGGCGGCAACACAAAATCCCTCGACCTCCTCATCTCGGCCGGCCTCTCGCCCAATCCCACTCGCAAAGTCCGCTTCGATGCCACCCCCCTCGCCCATGCCCTCATGGCCAACGACACTGCCATGGTCCAGTTCCTGCTCTCCAAGGGCGCCGATCCCAAACGCCCCATGAAGCTCCTCGGCAGTATCCCCATGCCTCCCATCTTGATCGCCACTTCCTTCAACAACAGTGAAGCCATCAAGCTTCTTGCCAAAGCCGGCGCCAAAGTCGATCAACCCGACGACCTCGGGCTCACACCGCTGTCCCGGTCCGCGCTCCAGTTCAAGTTCACATCAGCAAGAACACTCCTCGATCTCGGCGCAGACCCGCGCCACAAGGATTCCTTCGGCCTCATCCCCATCGACCACACCAAGGCCATTGACGACGCACTCGCCGCAACCGCCCTGCTGCTCAAAAACCGCTAACGGTGCCCCTTATGCTGCCAGCAGAACCGGCTCCCCGCCTCGGCGTTCCGCGTGCACCGCTTGCCATCCTTGGTATGCCCCGCGCACCGCGCCTTCGCCACAGTCTTAAGGGCCGGGCTCACCACCGGTCGGTTCGCCTCGGCTTCTTCGACATCCTTCAATTGATTCTCCAGCAATTCAATCTTCTGCTGCAGCTCAAACGCTTTCACTTTTAAATCCGCAATCTCCTGCCTCAGCGCCACCTTCTCCGGTTTCGGCGTCTCTTGAGCCACCGAGCAGGCCAGCACCACCAACAGGCAAAGAAATCGCATCATGTGTTTAGTGCGCTGGCCGCTCAAATTTCTCAGCTTCGTTTCCGTCGAATTCCTGCAATCGCAATCAGGGCCACACCGCTTAGCAGATACGTCCCCGGCTCCGGCACCGCCTGGAACGTGAGGTCGTCCAAGCCTTCCTGCTCCGTCGTCGTCTGAAACACAATGGCGTCAAACCCCGCGACATAGTTTAGCGCCAGCACTTTGCCGGGCGCATCCACCTCGTTATCCAGGCCCGAAGCCACCGCCACGATTTCAAACAAATTGTTGCCCAAATCCTTCAATCCCAACAAACGCACAATCTCGCCCGATTCACCCGCTGCATCGTCGGTTTGAGCCGACGCGCTCACCACTCTATCGCTGAACCGGATCAAAACCTCCGCGCTCTCAAATACCAGGAACCCATTGACCACCGAAGCGGCCACCGCAAAGTTCGGGCTCGAAACCGAATTCGCGTTGGCCAACACTGCAAAGTTATTACTCGGCAACGATGCATTGAATGTGTCTCCCACTCCCAATCCATCGCCGATACTCACGATCGTTTGGATCGAAGCCACCCCCTGCGCCGCATACCGGTTGGGAGCGACAAATACCCCTTGGCCCTGAGTGACAGGCACATCGTCAAAGTTAATTGTGGTTGCCAGCATAGGGGCAGCCAAAAGAATCAAAATTCAGCATTTCATTGTTCTTTCTCCTTTTGAACAATGAGCAGAGCGGGATCTGAATTCAAATCAAAAAAAACAGAAAAGTCCTGGCACTGAATCACAGTACTTAAGTGAGGCGCAACTCAGGCCTTCCACTTGTAATAGAAGAACGTCAACGGCGTCTTGCCCGTATTCCGGATGTCATGCGGCTTATTCGCCGCCGAATACATCATCGAGCCTGGCCCTACCGCCTTATCCTGCCCATTCAGCCCGATCAACCCCGTGCCTTCCGTCACCACCATAATCTCTTCCTCTTCATGCGCGTGCGGCGGATGCGGCGTCGTCCCTGGCTTCAGCGTCACACTTCCCGCCACCATCAGCTTCAACTGATCCGTTGGCCCTTCGAAGTACTTGCGATGGATCCCAAACGACTCTTTCACCTCGGTCGTCTCTTTCACCGTGTAGGTGAAGTCAGGCAGTTTCTTGCCGCCATCGGCCATCAATCCCATTGGCGCCAGCAGGCCTGGTAGAAACTTCCGTCGTGTTGCTTTGCTCATTGCGATCTCCTCTTTGCCCAACAAATGTATCCCAACGTGTAGTCCTTTTGTGAATCCAATCCGTCCATCCATCCGACGATCAAGGCCAATGGTGCAACTCCCAATGCGACCAATGGCATCAACCATCCGGGCAGGAATTGCAATCCGTTCATCAACCTCCGCGATAGCAACCGGAAGAATCCTCCACCCGGTTCCAGCCGCACCACTTCCCAACCATTCGTCTCAAGCAGGCGCTTCACACCGAACTTCGTAAATCGCCAGTAATCATGTGGGTGCTGATGTACCTCCCACTCATGGGGCACCACCAAAAACAACGTCGCCCCTGTCTTGGCCACACGCGCCATCTCGGCAATCGCCAGCCCGGGCTCGGTTACATGTTCCAATGTCACCACGCTCACAAACGCATCGAAGCCCCCGTCGGCGAACGGCAAGCGCAGCAGGTCCGCCACGCAATCCAGTTTCGAGTAGTTCCACGCCACATCGCCAACACCAAGGTCCACACCTACATATCGCTGACGACTGAAAAAATCTTGATATTGCCCCTCACCAGCCCCGGCGTCCAATACTCTCGCCCCTGGCTTGAGAGCCTCTGCAAACTCTCGTACTCCATCCAAGATCCTCGACTCGAAGTAGAACACCTCCCGCTGCAGCCACGCTGGCACCAGCCTCCGCAGCCCTGCATAGCTCATGACTTTTTCTTCGCTTCCACCATCACCGTGCTGCCCGCCAGGCACAAAGCCTCTACGGCGCTAAAGGGTAGCGCCACCACCATCAGCGCCAGATGGATCAGATTCTTGATCAACCTCTGCGCCGGAGTCTCGGCGATTTTTCGAATGCGCCGCGCCATCGGGTCAAGGCCTGGCGCGATGCTGATCGAGAACCCCGCCGGGTTATCCCGCAACGAGAAATGTTTGGTCCGCACGGGCTCGAATCCACAACGGTCCAGCAGCACGTACACATCGTTCAACCGGAAGTTATGCAAGTGCCTTGGCACATCGATTCCATTCCAGTTCTCACCAAACATCAAGAACTGCCAGCTCGCCGCATTCGGCACCTGAATCACCAGCCGGCCATCGGGCTTAAGCAGTCGGTGGGCTGCGGCAAGATACTCATCTGGCTTGTACAAATGTTCAAGCACGTGAAACATGCTCAACACGCTGACGCTTTCCTCACGCAAAGGCGCCTGCGTCAGAGTTCCGCAAAATGCGGGCACACCGTTCTGCCCCCATGCGATCGAAGCCGCATCGAGCGAAAAATCGGAGCCCAGCACGCGGTGGCCTCTTTCCCGCAACAAACGCAACAACAACGCCCCGCCGCACCCCACATCCATTACCAATCCGCCCCCAGCGCCAGCGATAGCACCTTCGAGAAATCGGATGTGATCCATCGACACCAACCGGCGGTAAAACTCTTCGATACTCGTGATCGTGCCGCCACTATCGTTATGCCAGTAGTCCGAAGGATAGTAGGTCGCCAACTCCTCTGGCTTGGGTTTCGGATACAACCGTATCAACCGGCAACGTTCGCACTCCACCACCAGAAAACTCTTCGAAGTCGTCCGGTACAACCGGTCCCCGGCATGAAAAAGCGTCGTCATCTCCCGCGAGCCGCACGCGACACACGCGTTCTCAGCCGCCAGCGCCGCGCGTTGTTCGTCAGTAGTCGTGTTCTCGTTTTGGATACCAGTCATCCTTCAGGCGAGCTTCCTGCTCAGTTCAGCCAGTGTCATCTTGTGCCGGCGCAGCAGTGCAAATACGTCCCTGTCGCTCCACAGCCTACGCCGCCGCCATGCTTGCCGTTTTCGCCACATCTTTGGCAGGCCGGCAATCGCTTCGAGATCGGCCTTCAGCAATGCAAGTGCAATCTCTATCTTCCCTCGAATCCCCTTTACCTGTCCCGCTTCCCCTTCCCCTAACGCCCCGGCCGCTACCCCGGCCAGCAATCGCATCAAAAAGAAAAACGGATTCAACACGAGCAGCCACCACGGAAAATGAAGCACCGCCAGCCAGACCCGATTTCGCTCGATCAGCCGAATCCTGTCAGGATTCAACTTCCCCATCGTCGCGCCACGCTGATGCCGCACCACAGCATCGGGTGCGTAATGGGCCAGCCAACCAGCGGTGCGACCTCGCAATCCCAATTCCGCATCATCGGCATAAGCAAAGAAGTCTTCGTCAAACCCTCCGATCTCATCGAGCATCGTTTTTCGATAAAGCGCCGCACAGCCGTCCGGCCACAATGCCTCCCGGTCCGCATCGAATTGCCCGAGGTCCCGATCTCCGCTTCCCTTCCCCCGATTTTGTCCGTCCCAGTAAATCCCATGCCCCACCTTATCGATCACATCTTCTCGCCCCGCCACCAGAATCTTCGAAGCCACCATCCCCACTTTGGGTGCCACATGCATCTCGTCGAGCAGCGCCTTCAGCCAGCCCGGCTCGGCCTCTGCATCGTTGTTGAGAAGGGCAACAAACTCGCCGCGGGCATGAGAAATCCCAAGATTGTTGCCTCCGCAGAATCCCAGATTCAGTTCACTTCGAACCACGGTTGCTTGGGGGAACTCGCGTTCCACCATCTCGGCGCTTCCGTCCGACGACCCGTTATCCACAACAATCCAGGCCACACCGGCAAGCGTCTGCGCCTCAAGAGACCTCAGACATTTTCGTAAGAGACTCACCCGATTGAAGTTAACGACAATGACGCTGACCAAATCCACTATTCCAAATTGCCCAAACTCATGTATTATAACGGTTAAGGATATCTCCACAGAGCAAATGCAAAGCTTGGGAGTGTTCCGCTCCGGACGTGGTGGACAGCGCGTTGGGAGTGAATTATTGCCATTGAATCACGCAGCAATTTTGAATTCAACAGAAAAATCGCGACGAGCTTGAGTTGGCGTTTTGTAGCCGAGACGCTC